>JAPOYM010000120.1 GCA_026706565.1 bacterium | reverse complement strand
CCCGGGCGATGATCGGCGGGTAGCGGTCGGTGCCACCCTTGGTCCAGACCATGGAACCCAGGTGCTCGTCCTGTGTCCAGCCGTTCCAGAACGTCTCGTAGTACCCCATGTGGTTGAGCGTGTCGATGTGGGTACCGCAGTGGGTGTACATCGAGATGGAGTCGCCCGAGTAGGCGTACTCCTTGTGGATCTCGGGCCCGTACCCGGAGCGCCCGTCGAGGATCGACCCACTCGGTGTGTGGGTCATCCAGATGCTGAACGGGGGATCGCCCGCCTCTGTCCATGACGGCATCCCCGACCAGTACTCCACGGAGAGGTCGAAGACCTTGGTGCCGTTCAGCCGGGACATGATCGCCCCCACGGAATCGGGGGTCACCCAGTTGAGTCGCCCGATCTCGTCATCCGGCCCCCACGGACTCTTGGACACCTTGTGACCGTTCCTCTCGAACAGCGGCTCGGGCTGCAACTCGATGTCCACGTCCTCCTCGACGGCGTCGAGATCCACCTCGAGGCCCGCGATCTGCTCAGCAAGTGCAGTGTCGTTCACTCCACACATGTGGCCCCCTCTTCGTCATCGGATGCGGTCTTGGGTGAAGCGTATGCTTGACGGTGACATTATTCAAGGACACAATCCTGATATGAACGATAAGCAAACCCTAATACCAGAGCAACCGGGCACCGAGGCCGTCAACCTCCGGCACCTCCGGGCCTGGGTGACGGTCGTCGACGAGGGGTCCGTGACCGCGGGAGCGCGGCGGCTCGGCGTCTCGCAGCCGGCGCTGTCCCAACAGTTGCGGGCACTGGAGGAGTTCTTCGGCAACCGTCTGCTCGAGCGGCTGCGCCGCGGGGTGCAACCCACTCCGCTTGGGCGCGCCCTGCTGGGCGACGCTCGAGGGGCACTGGCCGCGGCCGACCGCCTCACCCGCCAGGCCCGCACCATCGCCGGGTTCGACGTGGGCGTCCTGGAAGTGGCGACGTTGCCCACGCTGGTGGATTCGATGCTGATCGATCCCCTCCGGCGCTGGCAGGAGGAACACCCTCAAGTGGCCATCCAACTGCACGAGTTCGCGCTGCAGGCCACGATGAACGAGTCGGTGGCGATGGGGATCGGCGACCTGGCCATCGGGGTGCGGCCCCCGAACTGGTCCGGGCCGGTCGTGTCGCTGGGATGGGAGCAGTTCGTGGTTGTGCTCCCACCGAACGATCCGCTCGCCGGCGGCGGCGGCCCCGTGGCGTTGCGGGAGTTGGCCGACCGCAACTGGATCCTCTACGAACCTTCCCAGGGGCTGGCGGACTACGTCGCCACGGCCTGCGCGCTGGCCGGCTTCCGGCCGCGCAAGGCCGTGCTCACCTCCCAGGTCCAGGCCGCGGTGCGGCTGGCCGCAGCCGGGCTGGGCGCCGTGCTGGTGCCGTCGGCGAACGTCCCCGAGGAACTGGCCCACACCGCCCGCACCCTGGATCCCCCCGTCGCCTGGGAACTGACAGTCTTCGCCCGCTCGACGCTCTCCGCCCCCGCGGCGGCGTTCGTCGAACTGCTCAGCAACAGGCCCGCACCTTCCGTGCCCGCCCACGCCGTGGTCCTGCCCGGCGGCTAGCGCGACAGGGAACCGGCGCACCCGAGGTCAGGAGGTGCAGAGATGACAACACCCACCGCGGCCGACCCGCCGGGGATCGAGGCGATCCGGGCGTTCCCCAAGGTGGAGTTGCACGTTCACATGGAGGCCTGCCTGAGCGCCGAGCGGATCGAGGAACTGGCCGCAGGGTTCGGTATTCCGATGCTCCGTCCCATCGAGTCGCTATTCGTCTACGCGACGCTCGCCGAGTTCCTGGAGGTCTACGAGTGGTGGTGCGATCTGCTGCGCACGGCCGAGATCGCCGAGCAACTCGCCTACGACGCGGCGGCGCAACTGAGCGCCGACGGGATCGTCTACGCCGAAGTGCTCTGCGGTCCGCGCTACTGGCCGCACCTCAGACGGGAGCCGCTCATCGAAGCGCTGGCAGCCGGCCTCGAGCGGGCGCACGGCGACGGCCACGCCGACTGCAGGCTCACACCCTCCATCAGCCGGGAGCAGTCGGCGGAATGGGCCATGGGGCTCGTGGAATGGCTCGGGGCGAGCGGCCCCTCCCGCGTCGTCGGGCTCGGCCTCGACGGCAATGAGGAACTCCTGGGACGCACCTCGCCGAAGTTCACCGAGGTCTACGCCCGCGCCGCCGAACTGGGCCTCGGGCGGACGGCACACTCCGGGGAGTCCTCGGGACCCGACGGGGTGTGGGACGCGCTTGAACACCTGCACCTGGACCGCGTGGATCACGGCGTGAGATCGATCGAGGACCCGAGACTGGTCGAGCACCTGGCGGCGAACGGCGTCACGCTGAACGTGACCCCCACGTCGAACGTCATCACCGGGCTGTACCCCGACGTGGATCACCATCCCGTCGGGCCGCTCATGGCGGCCGGTGTGCCGGTCACGATCAACTCCGACGACCCGAAGGCGATGAACGTGACGCTGAGCGGCGAGTTCGAGAAAGTGAGCCGCTCCCTCGGCTGGGGCCTGGGAGAGGTGGCGGCCGCCACGCGGAGGGCCATCGACGCCGCGTTCTGCGACCAGGAGAAGGCGGCGAGCCTCCACCGGCAGGTCGACGACCACGTTCGGGGTCTCACGCGGGAGCCGGCGGGGAAGGACCACCACCCATGAGCACCACGACACCGCGGGGGGCGCCTGCGCACCCGGACGGGCGGGACCCGCTCTCAGCCGGCTACCTCGCCGAGGTTCTCGCCGACCTGGTGCGGATCCCCAGCACCAACCCCGGCTCGTACGAGTCCGACGTGGCTAGCCGTGTCGTGGAGCATTTCGCGGGCACGCCGGTGGAGGCCGAACTCGTCGAGTCGCTGCCGGGTCGCCATTCGGTGGGCGCCGTCCTGCGCGGCCGGGACGACGGACCCCGGCTGATCCTGAACGGCCACCTGGACACGGTGCCGATCGACGACGAGTCCGAATGGACGACCGACCCCTTCGGCGCCGAGGTGCGCGACGGGTTCATGTACGGGCGCGGTACCTGCGACATGAAGGGCGGTCTGGCGGCGCAGATCGGTGTGGCCCACCATCTCGCCGCCCGCGCGGAGCGGCTCGAGGGGTCGCTCGTGCTGCACTTCGCGGCCGGCGAGGAGCGGGCCGAACCCGGGACGCTGTCGCTGCTGGAGGCCGGCTACACAGGCGACTTCGGGATCGTGACCGAGCCGACCGATCTGCGCATCGCCGCCGCCACGCGCGGGCTCCTGCCGCTGCGGATCCGCCTGCAGGGGCGATCGATCCACGCCAGCCGCAGCCACCTGGGTATCAACCCGACGTGGGGCCTGCTGTGGGTGCTGCAGGCCCTGGAGGGCTACCGCGCCGACCTCGAGCAGCGCCGGCACCACCTGCTCGGCTCGGGCTCGTGCACCCCGACTGTGGTCCAGGGCGGGGTCACTCCCAACGCGGTCTCGGACTCGGTGGACCTGTACGTGGATCGACGTCTGGTGCCCGGCGAGACCATCGAGCGCGAGGTGCAGCAGGTGACCGAGCGGGTCCTGGCGGCCCGGCCGCCCGGCTCGGAGGTGGGGGTGGAGGTCACGGTGGCCTACAACCGCTTCGAGCCCGCCGAGATCCCCGTGGAGTCGTCCCTGGTGGAGCGCTTGGTCCACAGCGTCGAGAATGTCACGGGCGCACCGGGCGAGGTCTACGGGGCACCGTTCTCCAGCGACGTCCGCAATCTGGTGAACGACGCGGGCATCGAGGCGGTGAACTTCGGGCCCGGCAACGTTGCGGAATGCCACTGTGCCGACGAGCGGGTCGAGGTGCGCCAACTCGAGGGCGCCGCCAGGATCATCGCCGACCTGGCGACCGACCTACTCCTGGCCCCCTGAGCCTCGCCGCGGCGGGATCGGTAAGAATGCCGAGAATGCACAGCCAGGGGGAGTTGCGCAACAGGTGGTCGCGGCGATGACGGCCGTCGGCGCCGCGACGCGGGCACAGGATCGCCACGACGTGTCCGCCCGGGGAATCACGAAGGCCTTCCCGGGAGTCGTGGCGAACGACGGGGTGGACTTCGACGCCGACCGCGGCGAGGTTCACGCGCTCCTCGGCGAGAACGGCTCGGGCAAGACCACGCTCTGCAAGATCCTCACCGGCCTGTACCGGCCCGACGCGGGTCAGGTGCTCGTGGGCGGGCACCCTGTCAGCTTCCGCTCCCCGGCCGATGCCTACGAGGCCGGGATCTTCATGGTTCATCAGCACTTCAGCCTCGTCTCGTCGATGACCGTGGCGGAGAACGTGGTCCTCGGATGGCATCGCGAGAAGAGGCGGGTGTTCAACCGCAGGCAGGTGGAGGAAGAGGTGGCCCGTGCCGCGGACCGCTTCGACATGCGCGTCGACCCGCGCGCCGTCATCTCGCGCCTGTCTGTCGGAGAGCGCCAGCGCGTCGAGATCCTGAAAGCCTTCTACCGGGGTGCGCGCACGCTGATCCTCGACGAGCCGACGTCGGTGCTGACTCCCCAGGAGGCCGACCAGCTGTTCGTCTCGCTGCGACGCATGGCGAGCGAGGGTGAGTCGGTGGTCTTCATCTCCCACAAACTCGATGAGGTGTCCGCGCTCTGCGATCGGGTCACCGTGCTGCGCCAGGGCCGCGTGTCGGGTTCGGCGGATCTCCGCACCGAACGGGTCGACGCGCGCGGTTTGGCCCGGATGATGGTCGGACGCGACATCGCCTTCTCCCGGCGCTCGCGATCCCAGCCGCTGGGCGAGGGCGAACCGGCCCTCGAGTTACGGGATGTCAGCGCGGTCGACGCCGACGGCACGACCGCGCTGGCAGAGGTCACGCTTTCCGTGCGACCGGGCGAGATCCTCGGCGTTGCCGGTGTCGCCGGCAACGGCCAGGTGGCGCTCGGCGAGGTCATCGCCGGACTGCGCAGGAGCACAGGTGGGGATGTCAGGCTGCGGGGCGAGCCACTGCCGTCGGGAAACCCGCGAGCCGCTTCCGACCGCGGCCTGGCCTACGTGCCCGAGGATCGCATCGGGACCGGTCTGGCACCTGGGCTGACCGTGGCGGACAACTGCGTGCTGAAGTCGTACCGGCAGCGCCACCTGGGTCGGGGACCGTTCCTCGTGAAGTCCCGGATCCTGGCCAGAACGCAACGACTCCTGGAAGCGTTCAACGTCAAGGGAACGGCCGACTCCCTGGTCCGGCAACTCTCCGGAGGGAACGCACAGAAGGTCCTGCTGGCGCGCGAGATCTCCTCGGACCCGCAGGTGCTGGTCGTGGCAACACCGACACGCGGGCTCGACGTGTCGGCGATGGAATCCATCCGCACACTCCTGCTCGAGGCTGCGGCGGGCGGCGCAGGCGTGCTGATGATCTCTGAGGACCTTGGGGAGATTCTGGACCTGGCGGACCGGATCGCGGTCATCTCGCGTGGCCGCATACAGGGAGTACTCGACGGCGAGGGCGCCGACGCCGAACAAGTCGGGATCCTGATGATGGGTGGCTCGCTGGAGGGCGCCGGTGCGGTGGCTCCCTGAGATTCACTTCGAGAGGCGACTGAAGCCGCCGCGCTGGCTGGGTCCGGCCACACCGCCGATCGCGGTGATCGCGGCGCTCGCCATCGGCGCGCTGGTGCTGTGGGCCAGCGGCCGCGATCCCGTCGACATCTACCAGCGCATGGTGCGGGCGGCTTTCACCAACCCCGGCGCGTTCTCCAACACGCTCGTTGCCGCCACGCCGCTGCTGCTAACCGGATTGGCCGCGGCCGTCACGTTCCGCATGAAGGTGTGGAACATCGGCGCGGACGGCCAGTTGATGATCGGCGCCATGCTGGCGGCCGCCGCCGGAACGTTCTTCGGTGGGCGGAGTCTCGCCGTCGTCATGACCCTGATGATCCTGGCAGGCATCGTCGGGGGCTGCCTGTGGGCCGCCATCGCCGCGCTGTTGCGGGTCTACCTGAACACCAACGAGGTCCTCACGACGCTGATGCTGAACTACATCGCGCCACTGATCCTCTTCTACCTGATCTTCGATTCGACGTCCTACTGGCGCGACCTCTCCACGCAGAGCGCGCGGGTTTTCCCGCGCGCCAAGACCCTGGTGCCCGAGGCCTTCTGGCCGCAGTACGGCACGACCGTCGTCGTGCCCTTCGGCTTCATCCTGGGAGCGGTGCTGGCGCCGGCCCTCCTGTTCCTGGTGCGCAGCACGCGGTTCGGCTTCCAGATGAAAGTGTCGGCCGACAGTCCGGCAGCAGGGCGCTATGCGGGCATCCGGACCGGCCGGCTGCTCGTGGTCGTCATGCTGCTGTCAGGCGCCCTCGCCGGCATCGCGGGGGCCAGCCAGATCGGTGACATCTCGCACCGTCTCGAGCCGAAGAACCTCCAGCTCGCCGTGTTCGGCTACACCGGCATCGCCGTGGCGGCGCTGGTCCGCTACCACCCACTCGCCATCGTCGTGAGCGCCATCCTGGTGGGCGCTCTGAACAACGCCGGCTTCAACCTCCAGGGGCCCGACCTGCCGCTGGGGCTCATCGGCGTGAACCAGGGCATCATCCTGCTGCTGGTGGCGGCGAGCGAGGTGAGCGCCCGCTACCGCGTGGTCATCGGTCGGCGCGACGGGAGCGCCACTCGGGCGCCACCACCCGGCGAGTCTCCTGACGCGGCTGCGGCGGGCGACATCTCCGCCACCCAAGCCGACCACGGAGCAGAGTCATGAACGAGTCGCTGTTCGTGGATCTGCTGGCGGCC
>JAPOYM010000037.1 GCA_026706565.1 bacterium | reverse complement strand
ACCCAGATCACGTCGGCACGATGGTGCACGAACTCGGCCATGTGCTGGGTCTGTCCCACTACGACGATGCTGATCACTGCGGCCAGCTGAGAGACTCCGGCGTCGCTCCACTCGGCGACCATTTCAGCGCGATGAGCTATCGACCGCGAGCCGGAACGGCGACTTGCGAAACCAACGGCGCCATCACCGGCCGCGATCTTCGCGACCTCTACGAGGCCTACCACGTCGGACCATTGACTGGCGTGCGCATGGACGGGGACGTCAAGCTGTCGCAGTCAGGCGTGCTGACGGCGACGTTCCACTGGGGGAAGGATGGAGCGGAAGAGTTGAGCCACAACGCGACGCACATCATCGCGCAACGCAAGACGACCGACGGCTGGAGAACGCTGCGTTCGATTCCGGCCATTCGCGGCAACGGTATGCAGCAGTCGATGATCAAGATCGTCGATTGTGGCGGGCTGGCGACCGAGTATCGACTCGTCGGCAGCTCCGCCTTCAAGCTGGGTCTCAGCGCGTTTCTCGAGAACGACGCCCTGGTTCCACAACTGGCACGCAGATCACCGTATTGGACGACCAGCTGTA
This sequence comes from bacterium, assembly GCA_026706565.1. Taxonomy (GTDB): domain Bacteria; phylum Actinomycetota; class Acidimicrobiia; order Acidimicrobiales; family CATQHL01; genus VXNF01. The sequence goes on along the minus strand of JAPOYM010000037.1, from coordinate 6,206 downwards.
CACCGAGAGATCCGCTGGGCACCACTGCCGAGCACCCGATCGGGGATCCGACATACGTTGTCGGCGTAGCCGGATGGGATGAGCCCGATGACAAGGGATGGTGTCGCGGGGCAAAGTGCCCGGCGGTGTTGAGCGCGTCGGTCAGTACGGCCTACTGCCACACGGGGCAGTTCTTCGCGATCAATCCGACCGACTCTTCCACTCCGCGTGCGAAGCTCTCATTCACAGCCAGCGGGGGCGCCAAGGCGCCGTCCATCACTCCGACCACGCAAGCGTGCGGCGCGGTCGGCGGCCGAACAAAGCAAGTGACCGCGAGCGCCACATGGGACACGAGTACCACGCGGACCATCTCGATCGGCTACTACGTGATTGCGAGGCCGAAGCCGGTCAAGTTCGACATCGCGCCCACGGCGGCGCCTGGTACGTGCAGTCCGGGCGACGCGGTGTCGATCGGCTGGAAGCTGGCGTCCGATTCTGGCGGTCCGGTGACGGTGCACGCGCACGGCCAGAGTTCGGCCACTTCGCCGTTTGAGGTCAACTGTCCTCCAGGGGTGACTGCCGGGAGTTCGGTTGAGGTCTGGGCGCTGCGCAAGGACGGCGGCGGGCGGCAGGTCACAGCGACGGCGACCCAGCCGCTGAGGCTGACTGGCTTGGGCAGCCCGCGCGATTGCGTTTCTGGCGAGGATGAGATCACATACTTCCAGATCTCGGGCGGGAGCAGTCCCTTTGCAGACCACAACGGCAAGCCGTACACGGTACGAGGACCCAGTGACACGTGGGCGTTCGACTATCGCTGCCCTTCAGACTTTGGCCCCTCGGAGCTGACGATCAGCGTGACGGACGGCGTCGGCCGGACTGCGACGGCGCCGCTCAAGCTCAATGTCACATGCGCGTTGCCACTCAGCGCACCGCCGGTTCCCTACAACCAGGCAGGCGGAATCGGCTCGGGCGCGATCAGCTTGACTTGGTCGGAGGTCTGCGCCGAGTCATACCGCGTGCGATTCGCTCCGGCCGATCTCGACGGCAACGCTGCGAGGGATACCGATCAGCCGCCAGTGACCGTTGACCGATTGCAGCCGAATACGGTCTATCGCTTCACGGTGCAGGCGCTGGCGCAGGGCGAATCGAGCCCGGAGAGCGTGGCCGCTAACCTCAAGACCGCGCCGCCCCCGCCTCAGGCCGCGGTCACGTTCGACGCCTGGGAGGGAGCGACCGGCGGGCCGTATTCGGTCGTGGTGCGCTGGCCGCAGGTGGCTGGCGCCAGCGCCTACGATGCCGAGCTCGTCGACATCAGTCCAGGCAACCCGCTCAATGCCGCCGTGATCGCAGCGGGGGCGGACGAGGACTGCGCGGCTGCGAAGGACACACGCGCCCGGCGATTCTGCGATCTCGCGGCGGCGGGCGTCTACGAGATTGCGGTGGAGGCGCGCAACAGCGATGGCGCGACGTCCGATTCGGGCCACGCGATCGCCTGTCTTGGCCCTTGCGCTCCCGGGGTGAGCAGCGTATCGACCACGGGCCTGCGGATGGACTGGACGGCGTTGGATCCCGACGTCGCGATTCACCACGTGCGGGTTCGTTTGGGCGAGCAGGTGCTGGCGAACGGCTACGGATCGCATCGGACGCATCAGACGTTGAGCCAGCTCAAGCTGGCGGGCGAGACGACCTATACGGCGGAGGTCCGGCTGTACAGCGTGACGCGGCGGGCGTACACGCTGTGGGCGGGTGTGGAGTTCACGACGCCCGAAGCGCCTCCGCCGGAACCGTTGGCGCTGACGGTCACACCGAGTACGACCACCTGTCTAACCGGTGAAGAGATCAGGCTGAGTTGGACGGTGACGGGCGGCTCGGGGAGCTACCGGGTGCGTGTCGCCGGCACCGAGCAGACGGGCAGCTCGACCCAACTGAGCTGTCAGCAGACGCCCGGCGCGCAGTCTGTTGCGGTGGCGGCGACGGACGCCACGCACAGCGAGCTGAGCGCGACCACACAGGTTCCGCTGACGGTGATCGCGGATACGGTGGAGGCCACGATTCGGGCCCAGCGGCTGTCCGACGGCCGGGTCGAGTTCGCGCTACGGTTGGCGGACGGGACGGAGATCACGCCGAGCACGCGCTACGCGACGCCCACGCAGATGACGGATGGCGGCTGGGACGAGAGCGAGCGGCTGAGCGCCGCGCTGGGCGGCAAGTCGTATCCGCTGGGCAAGGTCTCGGTGCGCCTGGACCACACGGTCTGTCCGGCGGCGCTGCAGTTCACGTTCCTACCGGAGCACGGCGAGCGGACGACGCCCGCGCCGCACCGGTTGCCGGTCAACAGCGCGGTCGACACATGGCTGGGCACGGGGACCTTTGCGATCGCGCTGCGGCTGAGCGCCGTCCAGGCGTCGCCGAGCGGCTCGGCCAATCAGCTAATGGCCCAGTCGAGTCGGGCGACCGACTGCGCGGCCGCGCCGGCCGGACTGCGGACGAGCGAGCTGACCAGCAGCAGCGTCAGCCTGAGTTGGGACGAGGTGACGGGCGCAACCCAGTACGACGCGCGGTTGGACGGCGGCAAGGCGACCGAGCTCTCCGCGACGGCCAGGAGCCACAAGTTCACTGGGCTTGACCCGGCCACCGCGTACCAGCTGGAGGTCCGCGCTCGGCATGCGGGCGGCGCGTCGATGTGGAGCAGTGCCACGGTGACCACCGAGGCCGCCCCGGTGCCGCCGCCGGCGGGGTTGCGCGTCACGCCGGCCGTGAGCAGCTTGAGCCTGACGTGGCAGGCGGTCGGCGGCGCGACCGGCTACGGCGTGCGGCTGGACGGCGGGGCCGAGACGACGCTTGCGGCAACGACGACCAGTCATGAGTTCACCGGGCTCGAAGCGAACACCAAGCACACGCTCGGGGTGCGAGCCTACATCGGCAGCGATGTCTCGGCCTGGGCCGCAGTGGAAGGGACGAGCTCGCCGTCGCCGCTGGTGCTGACCGCCACGGCGACGCCGATGAGCTGCGAGACGAACGGACAGGTATCCATCGGCTGGACCGTGACCGGCGGCTCGGGCTCGTACACCGTGAGCGTCAACGGTGTGGCGCAATCCGGCGCCTCCGTCAGGTTGACCTGTCAGAGCACGGCCGGCGCGCAGCGCGTCACGGTCAGCGCAGCGGACCGGACCTTCTCGCAGCTGACGGCGACCCAGACGCTCCGCTTAACGGTGACGACTTCGACTTCGGTGCGGGCGCAGATTCGGGCGAGACGGCTGTCCGACGATCGGGTCGAGTTCCGGCTCAGGCTCACGGACGGCACCGAGCTGACGACGGCCAAGCGCTTCCTCAAGCTGCCCGATGCGGCGCACGGCCGCTGGATCGCGAGCGGCGAGCATCAGCTCAGGCTCGAAGGCACCGACTATGCGCTGGGAGTGGTCTCGGCCCGGCTGGACACCACGAGCTGTCCGGCGCAGGTGGAGGTCACCTTCGTCCCGACCGCGGGCGAGCGGATCAAGCCCACGCGGCACAAGCTCAAGGTCGACCGCGAGGTCAACGTCTGGGCGCGGACCTCGGAGTTCAAGATCACGCTGGTTGCGGCGGCGGACCGCGCGCTCTCCGGCCAGACGGGCGCCAGCGATGAGATGGATGCCACGGCTGACCAGACGGGCGCCGGCCCCGGCCGTGAGGGCGGGCTCATGTCCGGCGATGGGACCGATGCCGTCCATGCGGCGCAAGCGCGCGACGCGGAAGTGATCTGCACGGCGCAGCCGACGGGGCTCAAGACCTCCCACATCACCAGCAGCGGCGTCAGGCTCGCCTGGAACAAGGTCTCCGCCGCGAGCCAGTACGACGCGGCGGTCGGCGACGGCCCCCCGCAGACGCTCGACGCCACGCAGCTGCACTACGACTTCAGCGGGCTCGCGGCCGACAATGCGTATACGCTCAAGCTGCGCGCGCGGAGCTGGCGGGGCGCGTCCACGTGGAGCGCGATCAGCGCGCGGACCAAGACGGCCAGCCAGCCTTCCGTGACGATCTCCGCCGGCAGTTCGCCGATCACGGAAGGCGCCGTGGCCAGCTTCACGGTCACTAGCGACCGCTCGCTGACGACGAATCTGAGCGTGGGCGTATCGGTGACAGAGACCGGGGCGGTGATTGCCGGCACGGCGCCGGGCGGCGTGATCATCGCCTCGGGCCAGCGCACCGCGACCGTGCGCGTGGCGACCACGAACGACGCGCAGGACGAGTCGAACAGCGTGGTCACGGCCCAGCTCACGGCGGGCAGCGGCTACCGCCTCGGCTCGGCGACCAGCGCGTCGGTCACGGTGCACGACAACGACGACCCGCCCCCGCCGCCGGTGCTGTCCTGCACCAGCGCCAAACCCGCGAGTACTCGACAGCTGCAATCAACCGAAACCGGGGCCGAGACGCACACGAACACACGGGCGACGCGGCCGAAAACGCGGACGCTGACGCAACCCCAGACCCGCACCGTGGAGTGCAAGAATGGGCAGTGGATCACGGGCGAGTGGGCGAACAGCGGGACGGCGAGCGAAGGATCCTGGCGATACGGTTCCTGGAGTTGCATCGCCAAACCCGATCAGCCCGACCCGGACGATGGGTCGCGGACGGTCTCGACGACCACGGCCTGGGAGGTCTCGGGCAGCACCGCCACGCAGGTGCGGACGGTGGTGACCCAGCCGCGGCAACGAACCTACAGCTGGTCGGCGGCGCCGGTCTGCCTCTGGCAGGCGGGCGCCTGGGGGGATGTGGGCTCCGCGCAGACGACGCGCACCACGCTGCAGACGAAGGTCAAGCCAACCCTGGTGACCTATCGGGTCGACAGCAGTCACGTGCGGACCGGTCGGACGCGCGTGATCCGCGTGCAGACCACGCCGGTCTGCCTGGAGCAGAGCCAGGCGCAGTACGCCTACACCCGCACGATCCGGGTGCGGGATCATGTCTGGCGCGCGCCCAACTGGACGCCGACGGACCGGGCGATCACGCCGCCGATCCGCTACACCTACTGGGCCAATGTCGGAGGGCAGCGGCTCTGCGCCCTGCGCGCCGTTCGGGGCGAGGAGGAGCAAGCGGCCGCGCGGCAGCCGGCGCTGCGCGAAGAGTTCGCGGCCGGCTCGCACGAGCTGCAGTGGGGCGCCGATCGGCTCAGCTTCACGGTTCCCGCCGGCGCTCAGGTCCGGGTCGAGTCGCGGGTCCTGGCCTCCGGCGAGGTCGCCGCGGCGTTCGTGGCGGCGAGCGGCGCGGAGCTGGTGGTCACCGCCGCGCTGGTCGGTGCCGGGGGACTGACGAGCACCGACCCGCTGCTGGCCCTGCTCGCGCCGACGCTGACGCTGGCGGCGGCCCCAGCCCTGCCGGCGTTGCCCGAGGAAGCGCCGACCTGCGCCGTGCTGCAAGTTGCGGACGGCGCTCGCGTCGATCTCGACGAGGTGACCTGCGCGCAGACCGCTGGTCAGAGCGTCTCGGTCAGCCTGGCCGGCGCGACGCTCACGCTGCGGCTGACGGCCAATCGCGAGTGGCTGCTGATGGCCGGACCGGCGCCGGACGGCGCTGAGGCGATGGCGATCTGGTTGACCGATCTGGCAACGGGATCGCTCTTGGCGCTCGATCCGAGCAAGGGGTCCGAACTGGGTCGGGTCACGGCCCACGGCGCCGCCGAGGTCGGGGCGCTGTTCGACGCCATCGCCGGAGCCGAGCCACCCTAGCGCCGGGCAGACAACTCGGTGGGAATGGCTGAGAACGCGCCCGCGTCGAGTTCGGCGCGGAGACTGGGGTTGTTCCGCCGCAGCGTGGCGTAGTCGAGCGCCGGGGGCTGCTCTTCGCAAGAGGCCAGCAACAGCGGCACCCATTCGGGACAGACCAAGAAGGGATTGTGTGGAGCGAGCTCGGGCAGGCACTGCTCCAACATGACCTGCCCGCGGAGCGGCGACCGATCGGGCTTGGCTTGTTAGGTAGCGCCCCTGTCGTCTTCCATCGTTGATTCGCCCAGCATCAGCTCTCCTCGCGGCGGCACTAGAGCGAGAACCCCAGTGCGGGCGAGCGGGCCCAGCGGTGCTGGCCATTTCGGTCCAGGAAGAATAGTTGCTCGGGCAGTACCGCATCAATGAAGTCGTCAAACATGCCCCACTCCAACAAGATTTGCTCCCGACAGGATCAGATGCACCAGGCCGAACTCGGCGTCCTGCCCGAAGGGGTGCAGCCGCGCCCGGAGCTGCACCTCGACCTGG
>JAPOYM010000036.1 GCA_026706565.1 bacterium | reverse complement strand
GATGGAGACGGCCAGGATCAGGATGATGCCCCGGACGACCATCTGCCAGTAGATCTGCACGTTCGTGAGAACGAAGCTGTTGGTGATGACACCGATGATCAGCAGGCCCAGGAACGTGCCGAACAGGCTGCCGCGCCCTCCGGTGAGGGCCACACCCCCGAGGAACACCGCGGTGATGATGTCCAACTCGGCGCCTTCGAAAGCGGCGGGCTGGGCCGTCCCGCCCCGAGACATCAAGGCGATGCCCGCAATGCCCGACAGGATCGCCATCGCCACGTACGACCACATGCGGATGCGGTCGACCTTCACCCCCACGTTGCGGCAGGCGGAGGCGTTGCCCCCGATGGCATAGAGGTAGTTCCCGAGGAACGAGTGGCGCATGAACCACATGCCGGCCAGCAGCACCCCCGCGAACACCCACAGCGTCACCTTGATGCCCAAGGCCTCGCCCCGGCCGAAGGTGCTCCAGGCGTTCACGCCGATGACGATGTTGTCACCCTCGCTGACGACGTAGGCAAGCCCCCGGAACAGCAACAGGGTGCCGAGTGTGGCGATGATCGGGTTCACGCGGAGCCGCACGATGATGACTGCGTTGATGAGCCCCATGACGGCGGCGCACGCCAGGGCCACCAGTCCCGAGACGGCGCCGTTGACGCCGGCGTTGATCATCATGGCGGCGAACATCCCGGTGAACGCGGCCACCGCCGCGATCGACAGGTCCAAGCCGCCGCTGATCAGCAGCACCGTGAGCCCGACGGCCATGAGCCCCCGGATGGAGAGGGCGTTGCCGATGTTCACGAAGTTGTTGACGGTGAAGAAATGGGGCGAGCGCTGCCAGGAATAGATGACCAGGGCCCCGAGCGCGATGAGCAGACCGGGGATCGTCCAGTCGTTGAGGCGCTTGAACGGCCACCAGGGGTTCTTGCGGTCCTCAGGGGGCACGAGCAGGGCTCCCATGCTCCAGTTCAGGGCTCCGAAGCCCGAACCGCCGCTCACGACTGCTCCCCCGACTCCGGAGACCGGTTCACGACGACCCCCCGTTGGATGACCCACCGTTGGATGATCCGCCGTTGGATGACCCGCCGTTGGCGAATTGCGACGGCAGCGCCCCGGTGATCCAACCGATGACCTCGGTCTGGGTCGTGGCCGCAGCGGGCGAATCGGCCCACAGCCGGCCCTGGCGCAGCACCACGATCCGGTCGGCGATGTCGAGGATGTCGCTGAGGTCGTGGGTGATGAGGACGATGGCGCTGCCGTGGGACTTCATGTCGACGACGAGGTCGTGTACCTGGGCGGTCTGCTCCACGCCGAGCGAGGCGGTCGGCTCGTCGAGCAGCAGGATGTCACCGCCCTGGGCGACGGCCCGCGAGATGGCCACGGCTTGGCGCTGACCCCCGGAGAGCACACCCACGTCGACGCGCACCGAGGGGAGCGTGATGTTGAGGCGCTCCAGCAATTCGGTGGCGTCACGTTCCATCTTGCGGCGGTTCAACACGATGCCCCAGCGCCGGGGCTCCCGCCCGAGGTAGATGTTGTGGGCCACCGGGCGCGTCTCCACGAGCGAGAGGTCCTGGTACACCGTGGCGATGCCGAGGGCCATGGCGTCGTTGGGATCGGTGATCGACACCGGCTCGCCGTCGCGGGCGAAGCTCCCCTCATCGGCGAAATAGACGCCGGAGAGGATCTTGATGAGCGTCGACTTGCCGGCGCCGTTGTCGCCGAGCAGGCCGATCACCTCGCCGGGTTGGATCTCGAGGTCGACGCCGGCAAGGGCCACCACGTGCCCGAAAGCCTTCGACACACCCGTCATGCTGAGCAGTGGGGGCATCACGACTTCCCGCGGGTCGGCGTGCAGGGACGGATCATCACGCCATCGGATTCGTACGGAACAGTGAGTCGATCATGACTGCGCGCCTCGCGGAACGAGAACCAGCGACCGACCGGGTGCGTGCACCCCGACAAGCGACTGCCGGGGTGCACACAACGGTCTGAGCGGAACGGCTAGCCGGGATACAGCTCCTGGACGTTCACGCGGGTGACCGGCTCCACCGACGGGATGACCCGGTCGGGCACGATCCGGCCCTCGAGCATGTCCACCACGGCCGGCACCAGGTACTGCCCGTAGCGCTCGGGGAAGAACGAGATGGTGGCCTTGAAGACCGACTCCTCGTCGGTGCGCTGGCGCAGGTCCACGAGCGCCTCGTCGGAGGCACCCAGGCTGGCCGCCGCGGCCCGGCCGAGGAAGCCGGCCTGCTCCAGGGCCAGGGCGCAGTCCACGCCGGGCTGGTCGCTGTGGCCGAAGCAGAGCACGTTCTTGGCGTCGGGGTTGGCGGTCGCCCAGTCCGTCACCAGCGGGAACACGTCGTCGAGTGCCGCGTGCGGGATGTCCACGTGGATGTTCTCCTCGGGGATGGGGAAGGACTCCAGCACGCCGGCGATCGCACCGTCGCGACGCTCGCCCATGACCTGCACGCCCTGGGTCCAGATGACCACCAGTTCGGTCTCGGCGGGATCCCAGCCCTGCTCCTGGGCGAAGCCCGCCAGGTAGCGGCCAGCCTCGACGGAGGCCTCGAAGTTGTCGGGACCGAAGTTCTTGCAACCCGGATGCGGGCCGTCCCAGGTGATGCAGGGCAGACCGCCGTCGATGTAGATGCCCGCGATCAGCTCCTCGGTGCCGGCGATCCAGTTGGCGAAGATCACACCGTCGGCCTCCTGCGCCACGATCAGGTTGGCGCACTCGACGGTCTTCTCCTGGTCGTAGGCGTTGTCGCAGAAGATGATGTCCACGCCCATGGCGTCGGCGACCTCGTAGATGCTGTCGGTGACCGAGTCGGTGAACGGGATGCCGGCAAGGCCGTCGGCGTGGCCGATCGTCCAACGCTGGGTGGCGGGGCGGATGACCGCCTCGTAGTCGCCCGCGATGGCCCTCACGTTGTGGCGGGCCACATCGGCCGCCTCCTCGCGAGCCGTAGCCGCCTCCTCGCGAGCCGAGGCGGCCTCAGCCTGAGCAGCAGCGGCCTCTTCCTGGGCGGCGGCGGCCTCAGCCTGGGCGGCCTCGGCGTCGGCCTGGGCGGCGGCGGCCTCTGCCCTCGCGGAAGCAGCCTCGTCACTGGCGGCCTCGGCTGCGGCCTGCGCGTCGGCAAGGGCCGCTTCGGCGGCCGCCACGGCTTCCTCGCTGCCCTCGGCGGTCGCGAGTGCGAGGTCGGCGGCAGCCTCGGCTGCGTCGGCGGCGGCGCTTGCCGCGGCCGCCTCGGCGCTCGCCGCATCGGCTGCGGCGGCGGCGGCGTCTGCGGTCGCGCTCGCCGCACTGGCCTCGGCACCTGCCGCGGCAGCGTCGGCCGCTCCGGCAGCAGCGGCCGAGCCAGCACTCTGTGCTTCGGACATCGCCGCAGAAGCATCCGAGCGGGCGGCACCGGCCTCGGCCATCGCCGCGTCGGCTGCATCCTGGGCCGAGTCATCCGCGGCACAGGCACTTGCCACCAGAGCTAACGCCACCCCAAGTGCGGCGGCCAGCCAGAGATTCCTACGTCTGGAAATCATGTTCTCTCCCTCATTCCGTGTCCGCAGCCCGCAACGGCCACGACCAAACGTCCGGGGCAGCATAGTAAATGTCGCTCCGGCGGTCAGAATCGTGTCCGGTCACCGGCGGAGACGCCATGATCCGCGGCCAGGGGGACCGCGGGACCCCGGCGCGGGGTGCGACCGGCCGCCGATTCTCCGTTAGCCTCGGCGTTCGGCAACCGATCCGGACGGGGGGAGCTCAGTGGCACTGGCAGCAACGTCGGAGCAGAAGGAACTCCTGAACACCCAGGGGTTCTTCGTCATCGAGGAGTACCTGGACGCCGGCGAGGTGGCGGTCCTCAACGATGCCTTCGAGGAGGTCGGGGCACGGCTCCGCCGCGAGCGCGGCATGGCCCCCGACGCCCAGCTCAGCTGCCGCAACGGGCTCGTGAAGCACGAGGCGTTCCTGAACCTCATGGATCGGCCGGACATCCTGCGCTACGTGGTCGACATCGTGGGTTGGAACCTGCAGAACCGCGACAGCGTAATTCTCTGGACACCACCCACGCCCGGCCGGCACCCGTCGGCCCTCTCGCTGGGCTGGCACTTCGACTACGAGGAGGAGTTCACGGGCATCGGCATCGACGGCCCGATGCCCTGGCTGGACTTCAAGATCGGCTGGTACGTCTCCGACGCCACCGAGCCCGGCCACGCCTCCATCCTCTTCGTGCCCGGCAGCCACCTCTGGGGCATGGAGCGGCGGGCCCGCTGGCGGGAGGACATCCGCCCCGAGGACGTCTTCGAGTTGAAGGTGCCGCCGGGCAGCCTCATGATGTGGCGCCCCACGCTGCTGCACGCCGCCGGCCCGAACCTGGGCACGCACGAGCGCCGCGCCCTCTACATCAGCTACGCGCCCCGCTGGATCCGCCCGTCCGGCCACGTGGAGCAGGATCCCGACCTCGTGGCCCGCAGTGACCCCATCCGCCGCCAGCTGCTGGGCGCCATGGGCAACCTCTCCCACCCCCTCGGACCCGACCCGAAGAACCACCCCGACTCGCAGTACTGGTTCGCCGCCGACTGGGACAACATCCCGCTGAAGCAGTGGGCCGAGGAGCAGGCCGGCGATCCCCCCTACGACTGGGGCACCGGCTACGGCGTGGGCACGGTGAAAGGACCCGAGTACGCCTTCGGTGACAACACCGACCCGCGGCGGGTCTGAGCCGGCTCCGGCCACGATCAGGAGATCGACACGATGACATCGAACCCAACGGCCAACGAGCCGCTGTTCCTGAACCGCGACGACGGTGTCGGCTTCGTGACCCCGGCCCCGGCAACCCGCGACGTGCGGGTGTTGCTGTCCCCGCTGCTGCAGGAGGGGATGGGCGACTTCGCGGTCGGGATGACCCAGATTCCCGCCGGGGTCGTCGGGACGCGCCATTCCCACCCCGGAACGACGGAGGTCTGGATGATCCTGTCGGGCCAGGGGCGGGCGCGGATCGGCGACGAGGACAGGCCGGTGGCACCCGGTGACGTGGTGTACACCCCGCCGGGCGTGAACCACCAGTTCGTGAACGACGGCGACGAGCCGGTGACGGTGTATTTCCTCTACAGCCCTTCCGGCGCCGAGCAGCGGGTACTCGACGGCGGGTTCCTGTAGGAGAGGGTCGCCCCTCGGGTGACCTGGCGCCGTAGCCGCCGGACAATGGATTCCGGCCCCGGATCAAGTCCGGGGCAGGCTCGCCGCCGAATGACGCCGCCGGCGGGTTCCGCTAACTCCCGCCGGTTGCGGGCTCGGCAAAGTCGATCATCAGCCGCGAGAAGGGATCGTCCGGTGGCCCTGAGAACTCCTGGGCGGCGCGCGCCTCCAGCGTCTCGAAGTCGACGGCGCGCCCCCGGCGCAGCACAAGGCGCACGTCCGACAGCACGCAGATGTCGTCGATGGGATCGCCGCCGACGGCGACCATGTCGGCCACCGATCCCGGCCTGATCCGCCCGGAGTCCGAGAGGCCGAGATGGTCGGCGGCGACCGAGGTCGCCGCCGACAGGGCGGCAGCCGGCTCGAGCCCGGCGTCCACGAGCAGCGAGAGTTCGTCGTGCAGGGAGAACCCCGGGACCAGATGAGGGAACGGCGCGTCGGAGCCGGCGACGACGGTGCAACCGGCGCCGGCAAGCGCGCCCAGCACCCGCTTCATGGTGTTGACGCTGCGCTGGCGGTCGAGGCGGTCGGTGACCTCGCCCGTGCGGTGCGGGAAGCGCTGCCAGACCGCGGCGATGTCGGGGTGCACCCATCTGTCGCGCCGGTCGTGGCGGAAGGCGGTGTCGTTCAGGCGGCAGAGCCGATCCCAGACCACCAGCGTCGGGCACTGCGCCACGCCTGCGGTGGCCAGCGATGCCGCAGAGGCGGCGACTTCATCCACGTTCGTCCGCCAGCCCTCGACGTGATGCACGCAACCCGTGAGATGCTGCACCTCTCGCACCCCGGCCGACACCGCCGTCGCCAGATCCACCGACGGCCCGAGGTGGGCGAGGAGCGGCAGACCGCGGCGGTCGGCCTGGGTCGCCGCGGCGCCGATCTGCTCGGTGGTGAGGTGTACGTAGAGCTTCACGGCGTCCGCGCCGCGCTCGGCCATCTCGTCGACGGACCGGCGGATCGCCGCCGCGTCGGGATGCGAGCGGCCGATCTGCGGCCAGAATGCCGCCGAGCCGTCCAGCAGCGGGCCACAGCAGAGGATGTCCGGACCGGCCGTCGGGTCGGCTCTGGTGCGCTCGCGGCGCCGGAGGATCCACGCAAGGTCGTTCCCGGTGTCGCGTACGGCCGTAACCCCTGCCGCAAGGAACGCCGGCAGCATCCAGTCCGAGAGGTGGGTGTGGCAGTCGATCAGACCCGGCAGCAGCGTGCAACCGGGCAGTTGACGCACCTCCATGCCGTCCGGCAACGCACCCACTGCTTCGACGCCGACGACGCGCTCGCCCTCGACCACGACGGCGTGGGCCCACCGCGACCGCTCACCGTCGAAGAGCGCGTCGGGGGCCAGCGCCCAGCGGGCCTCCCCGGCCGTCGTCACGTTCGCCACGGACGGCCCCCGGGGGTGGCGAACGGCAGGTGGCGCGTTGCCCTCCGAGACTGTTGAGTAATGCGCTTTTGGCGCTGCACGCAACCCTCTGACCTGGGGTTTATGACGGCGATTTCACGATTTGGAGACATACTCAGCAGTCTCCTCGGCGCGCTCGCGGCGCTGGGAACGGGGAGCGTGAACCCCTCGGTCACGGCCCGCTCAGTAGATGAGGCCGCCCCCGCTCACGTTG
>JAPOYM010000135.1 GCA_026706565.1 bacterium | reverse complement strand
GCTGTGTTCGATCCCGCTTGGTCGTAGTCCTCTGCCCACCGGCGGATCGCTCCTTGCCAATCCACAGCCTCCACTTGGCCCCGCGACTGGCGAGTCACCACACCCTCGCGCTCCAGTAGACCGAGGACGCGCGACAGCGTGGGTGCTGGGATACCGGTCATATCGGCCAACTCACGAACACCGAACGGGGGAGCCACATCGACGATGGCTCGGACGGCGCGGGCGGCACCGCGCCCCCGCAGCGACTGCAGCACGTCGCGACGCGGCCAGGGGTCCTTGTCATCCCCGTCGCTGCTGATGAACAGCCCAGGAGTACTAGCGGTAATACGGATGTTGCCGGTCGTGTCGATGTAGCCGACATCCAACTCCCGAAGTAGCCCCCGCGCCCTCGGCGACAGGTACGCGGCGGCAAGTACGGGGACAGCACCGGGCAGTTCTTCACGGGTCGCCTCCCGGATTCGCCCGGCCAGCTCGGGGAGACCGCGAGGCTCAACCCGACTCTTGATCTCGACAGCAAGCCGCGCAGTCTCACCAGCAGGTGACGTGACGTTGAACACCAAGTCGACGGCGAGCCGGTCGGCGTGCAGCGCACGCTCCGAGGAGATCGTCCAACCCGGTGGCACCCGTCGGGCGAGAACGAGTTCAATGTCGCGGGCAACGCGACTCTCGGAAGGTGGTGCGTCATCCACCCTGGACAGCCTTCCCGTTCCGACGGATCCTTGTTTCATAATTAATACTGTATCGGTACTGGTGAAACGAGATAAGTTCTGAAACAGAATACTACCGGCGCAGGGAACACCGCCGCCGAGAACAGCGTGCTGGTCCAGACCGTCGACGACCCCGGCGAGTACGGGGACCCGCCGGTCGCCCTGGAGATGCGGGCCGGACAGATCTCCCTGCACAGCGACTGGATCCTGCACGGCTCCGAACCCAACCGCTCCAACCGGCGCCGCTGCGGGCTGGCGATGCGCTACCTCTCCGCAGACGTGCGCGCCTACCACGACTGGAACACCAACTCCACCTGGTGCCGCGGCACCGACGCCGGTGGCCACTGGGCCAACCACCCCCGACCGGCCGGCGAAGCAATCCCCACCCCCGACAACGCCCCCGACCCCGTCAGAGACGCCTCCCTCAGCCGCTGACGGCGGCGGGAACGGGCCACAGCAGCGCCTCAGTCAGAGTCCCCCGCTACGCAGCTAGCGCTGCCAAGTAACGCTCACGTCAGCTCCGACGAACCTCACCGCCGCTTTGTGTCCGTCGAACTTCATCCCGAAGCGGCCCCGTTTCCCGACGCCATTCCCCCACGCCGTCACACGCGCCGCATCGTTCTGGCGAATCCACTTGTGCCAAGTCCCGGTTCGTCCTCTCGCGATGTGTCCGACCTGCTCCACCAGAACCGACCCTCGGTCCCGGTCATGGTCGATGACAATGCCCACTTTGATGGCGCGAGAGTCGTACGCATTCGAGGGATCAGGCTCCAAGATCACCAAGAAATCGCGTCTCTTCCAACCCTCGGGATCAGCCGGTGCCCGCTTCATGTACCGCGCCAGCCCGTAGTGGCTCTCGCCAACTACGTCGTGGGCAATGTTCGCCTCGATGGGCGGGATGGGCGGCAGTACCCGTTCCGGCAGTCCTGGCGGGAATGGCTCACCACCAAGGACAGGTGACTTCGATTTTCTTCCGAACACGTCCCGTGACCATAACCGCTCATCTAGATGGCGGCAGCCGGTTGAGCCGGTCCGTCACTGCGACGTCGTTGCGGACCTGCCAGGCGAAACGGTGATCCTGCACGGCTCCGAACCCAACCGCTCCAACCGCCGCCGCTGCGGGCTGGCGATGCGCAACCTCTCCGAAGACGTACGCGCCTACCTCGACTGGAACACCAACTCCATCTGGTGAGGCGGCACCGACCCCACCGGCCACTGGGCCAACCACCCCCGCCGGCGAGCACATCCCCTCCCCCGACCCCGCCAGAGACGCCTCCCTCGACCGCTAACTGTGACGACCTGAGAGGTTGTCCCTGGGTTGAGGGGATCGAGGGGTCCCCGTTGGGGTGAGCCCCCCGGGCGATGCTGTGGGCAAGTTGTAGCTCACGGCTCGCAGGGAGGGCTCATGGCACAGATCACACAGCACCGCAACGCCGAGCTGACGGTGGCGGCGCGGCGGGCGATGGTCGGGTTGATGCTCGAGGGGGACTGGAGCGCTTGGACCGCGGCGACCGCGCCAGCGCGAAGGCGCAGCGCTATGTGCGCGAACGCCCTGGCGGGCTGATCCACGTGGACGTCAAGAAGCTGGCGTCCATCCCCCCCGGCGGCGGCTGGCGGCGCCACGGCCGCGGCGACGCCCCCACGCCCGGCGCCGAGGTGGGCTACCGCTACCTGCACAGCGCCCTCGACGACCGCAGCCGCTTGGTGTACAGCGAGATCCTCGACGACGAGCGCGGCCAGACCGCCGCGGACTTCTGGCTTCGAGATCAACACTGCCGCGTCGATCACCTCGGCGTGGATGTCGATCAGCAGATGCGACGCCACGTTGACGTCGGAACCCTTCTCATTGGGAACCTTGCGGGTCTCGCGTACGCCGTCTTGCCCGGCCTGCCCACGGACCGTGCGCAGCGAGAAGTGTCCCGACTCGATCGTGATCCGGCCGTCCGCGCGCAGCGCGGCCAGGTAGACCTCCTGGCAGTGGCGGCCATACGGGTCGATCTCACCCCTGATGAGCGCTGTGCAGTACACGAGGCGCTGCAACGTGGCACCCTTCGCCGTCCACGCAGCGTTCCTCGAGATCATCCGTTCGACCGATGCTGCCAGGTCGAACCAGCGCCAGCTGGGAGCGTCGCGGCCGCACAGGTGTCTCCCGCCGTGGTAGACGTTCAGGCCGTCAACGTATGCTCCGACTCGCAAGTCGCTCAGGCAAGCAATACATTTCATTGATTATCCAGTTATTCCCATTCCAACGAGGAACAGCCTCAGCTTGCGGGTTAGAGTGAGCGCACACGGATGCTGCGGCGGCTGGGGGATGAGATGGGCGAGAAGCGACTTGTCGTTCGGAATCGACACGGCGATTGGGAGGTGCGCATCCCCGGAGCGCACAAGCCGGTCTCGCAACACGGGTCGCTCGACGACGCCCCCCGGCATTCCGGCGCCTACTTCAGCCAATCAAGCATCCTCTACCGCGACAAGCAGTGCCGGGCCGGCGGCTGGCCCATGCAGACCCCGAACCCGAACGCCAAGAACATCGACACCGCACGGCGGCTCGTCGCCATCAGCTACGACCTCGTCGGACTGGACAAGCCCTAATGACCTAGCCCTATCAGGCACCGGTGATGTTGTTGACGCACACCTTGTGGTGCTCGCCGTGCGCACCGGGCACAGCATCATCACCTCCGACGCCGACGACTTCATGGCTCTCGCCGGACAACTCGGGACCGCGGCGCCGAAGATTCACCGCTGGTAGCTGGCCGGCGTCGGGGGTCGGGTGCCGGCCGCCGTCGGCACTGTCGCACCGTGTCCTTAGGTTGTGCACCATGACATCGCAGAACTCCACCCCTGGCAACGACGCCGCTCCAAGCGACACGTCCCCGGGTAGGGACCGTCCGGCGACGCGGTGGTTGGTGTGGGTTGCCCTGGCGGCGGCGATCGTCGTGGCGGCGGTCTGCGCGACCGACGACCCAGTGGCGCCCGAGCCGGTCGGGCAGCCGGCGGGGGGCGACCCGGGCGACTGCTACACCACCGAGGCCGACCAGCCGCAGCATCCGCGGGACACCAACCGCTACCTGGTGGCGCTGACTGCCGGTGGGGCCGATGCCGGCGCTCTCGACGAGTACGCGCTCTGCCGGCACCTGCCGGCGATCAACCCCGAATCGGCCGATCCCGGCTGCTACAGCACCGGCGACGACAACGAGTGGGGCTTGACGGGAGCAAACCTCTATGCCCTGGCGTTGCTCGAGGGCGGCGCCTCCGCGGGGGCGCTAGACAAGTACGCCGAGTGCGAGTTCATGCCTGCAGTGCTGGGCGGCACGACTGACGGAACGGAGTGAATGATGCGACGGATGCACGTCGGACTGCGGGTCGAGGACCTCGACGAGTCGATCGACTTCTACACCAAGCTGCTGGGCACCGGGCCCGCGCTGGTGCGGCCGGGCTACGCCAAGTGGATGCTGGACGACCCCCGGGTCAACTTCACGATCGACACCCACGGCGAGGGTCCGCCCGGTTCGGCCCACTACGGCATCCAGGCCGAGACGGAGCAGGAGCTGGAGGACCTGCGGGGCCAGATCGACTCGGCCCACATAGCCCGTGCCGATCAGGACAACGAAGTGTGTTGCTACCACCTCCAGCACAAATCATGGGTCACCGATCCCGACGGCGTCATGTGGGAGGCGTTCTTCACCGAGGGGGTGGCGGAGGAGGGCTACGGCAGCACCCAACTGCCCAGTCCGGCTGACGCCTGCTGCGTCTGACGCGCATCGCCGAAGGGCCGGGAGGAGCGCAATGAGCAAGGTCGTGTTGATCACCGGCGCATCGTCGGGCATCGGGCGGGAGGCGGCGATCCTGCTGGCGAAGCAGGGCCACACGGTGTACGCCGGAGCCCGCCGGGTGGACCGGCTGGCCGAGTTGGCCGACCACGGCATCACGCCCGTGGAGATGGACGTCACCAAGAGCGGCGACAACGAGCGGGTCGTGAACCGGATCATCGAGGCCGAGGGACGGATCGACGTCCTCATCAACAACGCCGGCTTCGGCCTCTACGGGCCAGTCGAGGAGATCCCCATCGACGAGGCCCGCTACCAGTTCGAGGTGAACATCTTCGGCCTCGCCCACCTCACCCAACTCGTGCTGCCGCACATGCGGGCGCAGGGCTCTGGCCGCATCGTCAACATCTCCTCGATGGTGGGCAAGGTCTTCACGCCGATGGGAGCCTGGTACGTCGCCACCAAGCACGCCCTGGAGGGCTGGTCGGACTGCCTGCGCCTGGAGGCCGCGCCCTTCGGCATCCAGGTCGTCCTTATCGAACCGGGTGCCATCCACACCGAGTTTGGCGACGTGATGGTGGCCCTCATGGAGAAGTTCCCCGACGACAGCCCCTATCACGCTCAGATCGAGTCGCTCAGCAGCTTGATGGGAGACCCGGGTGCCGTCGAGCACCGCACGCATGTGACGGCCGCCGCCAAGGTCTACGCCAAGGCCGCCACGACCCGCCGCCCACGCCGGCGCTACGTCACAGGAGCGCTGGCGCGACCCTGGATGTACACCCGGAAGTGGTTCGGCGACGCCGTCTACGAGTTCACCGTCTGCCGCGGACTCCTCTGACCGGTTTCGCTTCGACGGGCTCCGACGGAATCCGCACGACCGGCAAGGTTCGGCTACGGACGGCTCGCCGGCGGGCCAGAGGCAGCGGCCCCGGCGTCACTCGGTCGGCGTCACGACCAGCAACTCTCCGTCCTCGAGTATCAGATGCACCGGGGAGGGAATGGTGGGCTTGGCGACGAACGGCTCGTCATCGGCCCGGACGAGTCTCGACACCTCGATCCTGGGACCGCTCAACTCCACGCCCGTCACGGTGACGCGGTCGCCGATGAACACGCTGCCCACGTCGCGGGACCCGCCGTCGCCGTCGGCGAGGATGGCGTGGACGGTGTAGAAGAACCCCGTGCCGCCGGTGTTCGTGGTCAGAACCGCCACCCCGTCGAGCAGACCGTCGCCATTCAGATCGCCGGCGGCCCCGGTGATGAAGGCCGAGTCGATCATGGCCGCCGCGTCGGGGGTATAGCCGCTCTCGTCGAGGCGCACCCGCTCGTCGATGAGTCCGCTGAGGTTGTACTCGACGTCGCCGAACGCCAGCCGGAACGTCTGGTAGTCACACGAGGTCGCAAGCACGGCCACGAGCGCGCCCACGAGCAGAGCGAGCCGTCGCCAGATCCGCTTTGGCTTCATGGCTACGACGCTACCGACCGGCACCGGACCGTCCGCCGCGGTAACCATCGCTATTCGCCCGACACGCCGGTCGTGGACTCGAACTGGGTCGACAACGGACCACCCTGGATGGCGGTGCTGCTGAGGTCCGCCGCCGACGTGCTGGATCTTCGCCCTGACACCTCTGCGGCGGCCAATCCCCGAGGCCTGTTCATCAGCGTCGTCGGACCGCACCTGCCGGAGCCAGCACCAGACTCAGCCGACCCCGCCGGCGACTGCGACTTCGAGGTACGGGCCTTCTTCCCGCTGCGTGGGGCGCTTGCCGAGGACCCCGTGACCGGCAGCCTCAACACATCACTCGGCCAGTGGCTGACCGCAGCCGGCCACGCCACCGCGCCGTACACCGCGAGCCAGGGCGCGGCCCTCGGCCGCGACGGCCGGATCTACATCGATCAGGATCCCGAAGGCACGATCTGGGTGGGCGGCGAGGTGGTCACCTGCGTCCGGGGAACCGTGGAGATCTAGGTGACGACCGGGTGCTCCAGGATCTCGGGGTCGATGGTCCGGGGCTGCCACTGGCCGTAGTCGGCACCGACGCGGAGCTCGCCGCCGGAGACGATCGGCTTGCCACGCAGAACAGTCATCACCGGCCAGGCTGAGACCTCCCAGCCCTCCCAGGGGCTGTAGTCGCCGTCGTGGTGCAGGTCCTCCATAGTGATCGTGCGCTCGGCTTCCAGGTCCCAGATCGCCAGGTCCGCATCCGCGCCAGGCTGGATGACGCCCTTGCGGGGGTACAGGCCGAATATCCGGGCCGGGTTCGTGATCGCCCAGCGTCCGACCCGCCGACTCGGCCCCCTCGGAGACGAGTTCCAGGTCGCGCGCTCGCATCTCAGCCCTGCCCGGTCGGCGCTCCAGCGCTACAGGTCGAAGGGCACCAGCACCAGCGCCACGGTGGCGTCGCAGCGGCGCAGG
>JAPOYM010000158.1 GCA_026706565.1 bacterium | reverse complement strand
TCAGGTCGATCAGCTCGTTGCTGTCGTCGTCGCCGATGGTGCGGTCGAGCGAGGTGGGGGTGGTGAGGCGGTGCAGGCGGGCGTGCTCCTCGTCGAGTTCGTCGCCGTTCCCGGAGACCTGCCGCAGCGCGGCGCGCAGGCTCGCCGACCGGTCGCCGGGGAGGCGCACGAGGCTGGCCTTCTGGTCGAGAGCCCGGCCGATGGCCTGGCGGATCCAGAAGGTGGCGTAAGTGGAGAACTTGAAGCCCTTGCGCCAATCGAACTTGTCCACAGCATGCTCGAGGCCGAGGTTCCCCTCCTGGATGAGGTCGAGCAGCTCCATGCCGGGCGGCAGGGGATAGCGGCGCGCCACGCTCACGACGAGTCGGAGGTTGGACCGGATGAAGCGGTCCTTGGCGACCGCCGCGGCTTGGATGTCGCGGCTGAGTTGCCGGCTGCGCTCGCCGGAGGCCTTGCGCTCGGCGGCGGCGTGGCCGCGTTCGATGATCTGTGACAGCTCCCGCTCGTCGGCGGCGGTGAGCAGGGGAACGAGACCGATCTCGTTCAGGTACTGGCCGACTGAATCACTCATGGCTTCTTCGCCTCTGCTTGGTTGCTTGCTTCTGCCGCTGCGGGGCCGCTGAGGGCCGCCGGCGCGGATCATTACGGTTCGGTTCGATGCGCTTGGTTCCAACACCGCACGGTGCTGGCGTGTTCCCGTCCTGAGCGCCCCGCGATCCGAGCTTGTGACAGATTTCACAGGCTCGGGACCGCCCATCGTGTGCCCGTTGGCCGTGGCCGTTCACAGGGGTGCTCGACTTGCTCCGTGCGGAATCCGGTCAAGACCGAACGAGGGGGCTATCTGCTCACACGCTTCTTTGCATTTCCTGCCATGTGGCACTATCACGGGCGATCGGCAACAAGCACGAGGCGCGCGCGAGCGAACGCAATGGTAGCCGGTGGGGACCGCCTTGTCCAGGCAGCCCGCCGGTAGGTTCGGGCCGTGGAAGCAGCAGTGGGGGAGAGCCGGCCGGCGTCGGAACGCCTCGGCGTCTTCGGGGGGACCTTCGACCCGCCCCACATCGGGCATCTGGCCGCGGCCGAGGCGGCCCGCTACGCGCTGGAGCTCGACCGCGTGCTCTTCGTCGTCGCCAACGTGCCGTGGCAGAAGGTCCCCGAGCAGCCCGTGAGCGCGGCGGCCGACCGGCTCGCGCTGGTGCGCGCCGCCGTGGAGGACCTCGAGGGCTTCGAGGTCTCGGCCCTCGAGATCGACAAGGGGGGCGAGTCCTCCACCGCGGAGACGCTGACCGAACTGGCCGGGTCGGGTCGGGAACTGTTCCTGATCGTGGGCAGCGACCTGGCCGACTCGCTGGACTCGTGGCGGCGCCCCGGGGTGATCCGGTCTCTGGCGACTGTGGCGGTGGTGGCGCGGCTCGGCAGCACGGGGCCCGGCGTGCCGCCCCCCGGATGGGACTGGGTGGGCGTCGAAGGTCCCGGCATCGAGGTCTCCAGCACGCACGTCAGGCGCTGGCTGGCCGAGGGTCAGGCGCTCGGCAGCGTGCTGTCGCGCCCTGTGGCCGTCGAGATCGAGCGGCGCCGCCTGTATCGCTGAGGGGCCGCCGGCGCCATGACGCCCCGTCCGGCGCGGGCGATCTACACTGGCGGCAGTGCGGCACGGCAGAGACCGAAGCGACCTCATCTCTTGGACGAGCGCCGGAGCGAGGGCGGCACAGGACCACTTCGGACGCGACACGCTGGTCATCGACGTGGCCGACCTGCTGTCGGTCTGTGACTTCTTCGTCATCACCAGCGGCGCCAACCAGCGTCAGGTGAAGGCCATCTGCGAGGCGGTCGTTCAGGGCGTGAGCGCCGCGGGGGGGCCGAAGCCGCTCTCGACCGAAGGCCTCCCGGCGCGGTCGTGGGTCCTGCTGGACTACGGAGACTTCGTCGTCCACGTCTTCTCCGAGGAGGGCCGCGAGTACTACCAACTCGAGCGGCTCTGGGGTGACTGCCCGCGCCTGTCCTGGGAGTTCGAGCCGGTGGCCGAAGCGGGCTGAGAACCCCTCGCCGGCGCGCTGCCTATGCGTCGTCGAGGACGGCGACGGTGCGCTGGCGCAACCAGTGATCTGCCAGCACCAGGCACACCATCGCCTCCACGATCGGCACGGCGCGGGGCAGCACGCAGGGGTCGTGGCGGCCCCGCGCCGCTAGGGCGACCTCCTGGCCGGAGCGGTCCACCGTGCGCTGCTCGGCGGCGATCGTGGCGGTCGGCTTGAAAGCGACCGCCACGACGATGTCCTCCCCGTTGGAGATCCCGCCCTGCACGCCGCCGGAGTGGTTGGACAGCGTGCGAGGCCGGCCGTCGGGGCCCGCCACGAACGGGTCGTTGTGCTCGACGCCGGTCATCGAGGCGGCGGCGAAACCGCTGCCGATCTCGAATCCTCGCGCCGCCGGGAGCGAGAGGAGCGCCTTGGCCAAGTCGGCCTCGAGCTTGTCGAACACCGGCTCGCCGAGGCCCGCCGGCACACCGCGGGCCACGCACGACACGATGCCGCCGAGGGAGTCGCCCCGGCGGCGGGCGTCGGCGATCGCGGCGACCATGCGTTCGGCCGCCTCCGGGTCGCCGCAGCGCGTCGGCGACGCCTCGACCGCTTCGGGAGTGACGGTCGCGGGGTCGGCGCCTGAACGGATCTTGTGGACCTGCGCCACCCAGGCCAGCACCCGCACATCGCAGGCGACGGCGAGGAGCCGGCGCGCCACGGCGCCGCCCGCCACCCGCGCCGCCGTCTCGCGGGCGCTGGCGCGGCCCCCGCCCTGCCAGTTCCGGATGCCGTACTTGGCCTCGGTCACGTAGTCGGCGTGGGACGGCCGGTAGACGTCCCGCAGGTCCTCGTAGGCCTCCGGCCGGGCGTCGCTGTTGGGGATCAGCATCCCGATGGGCGTGCCGAGGGTCCGCCCCTCGAAGGTGCCCGAGAGGATCCGCACCCGGTCCGCCTCGTCCCGCTGGGTGGTGAGGCGGCTCTGGCCGGGGCGCCTGCGGTCCAGATCGGCTTGGATCGCCTCGGCGTCGAGCGCCAAGCGCGGCGGGCAGCCCTCAACGGTGACACCGATCGCCCCGCCGTGGGACTCGCCGAAGGTGCTGATCCGGAACGTGTGCCCCCAAGTGCTGCTCATCGCCCCTACGTTACGTCGGGGCGGGGCTGGCCGGCCCGTACTGCGATCTAGCCGAGCGGCCCCGCAGGGCTGCGCCGCCGTCTCGGTCCCCCCTGGCGGGGGCTTGGCCCGAGGGGGGCGCCTCGGTAGTCTCCGCTGCACCGGCCCGCCGGGCGGGCATCCCCCGGCGGGCCGAGCATGTGATCCGAATCGAGCGGAGGGCCCTCTGTGAAGACCTACCCGACCGAACGCATCCGCAACGTGGCTCTCGTGGGCGCCGGCGGTGCCGGCAAGACCATGCTGGCCGAGGCCATGCTGTTCCGTGCCGGCGTGCTCGACCGCATGGGCGGCATCGAGGCGCGGAACACCGTCTGCGACCACGAGCCCGAGGAGCGCGAAGCCGGCAGCTCGCAGGTGATGGCCCTGGCCACCTTCGAGTGGAACGACTGCAAGATCAACCTCTTGGACACCCCCGGGTCGTTCGACTTCGCTGCTGAGCAGTGGGCGGCGATGGCGGTCGCCGACCTGGTAGTCCTGGTAGTCGATGCCACGACGGGCGTGGACCACGCCCTCGCCGAGGCTTGGCGGCGCGCCGCGGCGGCCGAGATCCCGCGGCTCATCTTCGTCAACAAGCTCGACCGCGAGTACGTCTCCTTCGATAGCGTCCTCGAACAGCTGGCCGAGACGTTCGGCAGCGGGGTGGCGCCCCTCGAGCTCCCCATCTCCGAGGGTCCGGGGTTCTGCGGCGTGGCCGACCTGCTGAGCGATGACGCCTGGCTGTACGAGGACGGCGCCATCACCGAGACGCCCATTCCCGCCGAGATGGCTGACCGCGCGGGGTCGGTGCGCGAGTCGCTCGTCGAGGGCATCGTCGTGGCCGACGACGATCTGCTCGAGCGCTACCTGGAGGGGGAGGTCCCCTCGACGGAGGAGCTGGAGGGGACGCTCGGCGCCGGTGTCGCCGCCGCCACGGTGTTCCCCGTGGTGTGCGGCTCGGCGACGGTGCCCATCGGCGTGGACCGGCTCTGCAACTACATCTGCGGCGTGGGGCCCTCGCCCCTAGCGGCACGCCCCATGGTCGACACCGCCGGCGAACCGGTGGCGCCGACGGCTGACGGGGGGCCCGCGCTGGTCGTGTTCAAGACCACGGTAGACCCGTACCTCGGCACGGTCAGCGTCTTCAAGCTCGCCAGGGGCACCCTCAGCGCCGACACCGTCCTCGTCAACTCGCGCACGGGCGACAGCGAGCGGGTGCGCACGATCTTCAGGCTGCGGGGCGCCTCCAGCGAGCCTGTCAGCGAGCTGGCCGCCGGCGACATCGGCGCGGCCGCCAAGCTGGCCGACACCGCCACCGGCGACACGCTGGGCGACGGGTCGTTGGAGCTGGCGGCGCCGCCGCGGCCCGAGCCGATGCTGTCGTTCGCGGTGGTGCCGCGCAGCAAAGCCGACGAGGAGAAGCTCTCCAACGCCCTGCGCCGGATGTGCGGCGAGGATCCCTCGCTGCGGGTCACCCGGCTGGCCGAGACGCGCCAGACGCTGCTGTCGGGGCTGGGGGACATGCATCTGCGCACGTCGCTCAAGCGGATCGAGCGCAAGTTCAACGTAGGGGTCGATATCGAGGATCTGCGGATCCCGTTCCGCGAGACCATCACGGCCAAGGCGGCTGCGGAAGGCAAGCACAAGAAGCAGACCGGGGGGCACGGCCAGTTCGGCATCGCCCACATACGGATCGAGCCGCTGCCGCGGGGTGCGGGCTTCGAGTTCGCCGACGAGATCAGCGGCGGCGTGATACCCCGCCAGTACATCCCGGCCGTCGAGGCGGGCATCCGCGAGGCCATGGAGGGCGGCGGGGCGCACGGCTACCCCGTCGTGGACCTGCGCGCCACCGTCTACGACGGGAAGCACCACTCGGTGGACTCCTCAGAGATGAGCTTCAAGATGGCCGGCAGGCTCGCCTTCAACGCCGCCATGAGCGAGGCCCGCCCGGTGGTGCTCGAACCGGTCTCCCGGGTGGACGTGCGCGTGCCGGGCGAGTGCCTCGGAGACGTGATCGGCGACCTGTCCTCGCGCCGCGCCATCGTGCAGGGCACCGACACCGGCGACTACGGCACCCAGCACATCCGCGCCCTCGTGCCGGAGTCGGAGTTGGTCCGCTACGCCATCGACCTGCGGTCCATCACCGGGGGGCGGGGCTCCTTCACCGCCGACCACGACCACTACGCGGTGCTGCCCGGCGCTCCGAGCTGACCGCGGCGCGTAGGCTCTGAGAGGTGAGCAGCCAGCCTGCGCCGGCGAAGACCGCGCGGCACGCGGGCCGCGCCCGGAGGCTCGCTCGCCTCGCGCTCGCGGGCGCCCTCATCGGCTCAGCGTCCGTCGCGCTGGCCTCGGCGCCGGCGGCGGGCCACACCCGGTTGCTCGAGACCGTCCCCGACAACCGCACGGTCACCGAGGCGCCGCCCGAGCGGCTGACCCTCCTCTTCGCCGAGGCGGTCGACCCCCGCACCGTCCAACTCGACGTGATCGCCGCCGACGGCGGCCTCGTGGCCGGCCCTGTGCTGCTGACGCCGGTCGGCGCCGACCGAGCCGTCATCGAGTTCGCCCTGCCCCCGCTGGACGACGGCATCTACGGGCTCTCCTGGATCACCGTCGGGCCCGACGGCCACAGGGTCGCCGGGGAGGTGGTCGTAGGCGTCGGGGTCGTCGACGGCGCCGACGTGGAGGGGGCCAGCTTCAGCGAGACGCCGACCCTCGAGCGCGTCCTGAGCGTCGCTGGCGGTGTGGCCCGCTACCTCTGGTACCTCGGCCTCGCCGCGGTGGCCGGGGCGATGCTCGTGCTCGCCTGGGGTCTGCGGCCGGGGGCCGGATCGCCGGCGAAGGAGATCCTCAGCCGCCGGGCCCGGCGTGCCCTGGTGCAGGGTGCATTGCTGCTGCATGTCGGCATCCTCGTGCGCGCCGCCGCCACCATCACCCTCGTCACCCGGGGCTACCGCACCGGCTCCCTGGCCGAGGACCTGCGGCTGGCCCTCGTGGACGGCATGGGCCTCACGCTGCTGCTGGCGGCTGTGGCCGCCGGCGCCCTGGCGCTGTGGGCGCCCCGGCTGAGCCGGGCGCGGTCGGGCTGGACGCTGCTGCAGGCCGGCTTGGGCGTGATGGCCCTCGTGGCGGTCGGGTCGGCCACGTCGCACACCTCGGTGCTCTCGGAGGACCCTTTCGGGATCTGGGTGTCGACCCTGCACCTGACCGCCGCGGCTCTCTGGCTGGGACCGCTGCTCGTGGTCGGCTGGACTACGACCTCCGGCCGCTGGCGTGCCCGTCCGGCGGCGGAACGGGCCGCGACGCTGCGGGAGGTCTTCGGCCGCTTCGGTCCCGTGGCCGTCGGCGCCTTCGCCGTCCTCGCGCTCACCGGAGCGCGCTCGACCTGGCTCCTGGCCGGGTCGGAGCTGCTCTCGGGCTCGGGCTACACCACCGCGCTCATCGTCAAGCTGGCCCTGCTGGCGGCTGTGATCCTGCCTCTCGGCGCGTACCACGACCGGCGTCTCGGCTGGCTGGCCCGGTGCCGGCCGGACGGGGCCCCCGGTGCGGCGCCGGTGCGCTCGCTGCGCCTCGAGGCCGGGGCTCTGGCGTCGGTCCTGGCCGTGGCGGCCGTGCTGGGGGGGATGAATCCGGCCGTCTTCGGCTCGGGCGGGGGACCGGACGGCTCGGCGGCGGAGGCCGCCGAGCCGCTCGCGCTGCTGTCCGACGCCCCGCCCGAGAGCG
>JAPOYM010000052.1 GCA_026706565.1 bacterium | reverse complement strand
CCTCGAAGACGTTGGCGGTGCCGGCCACGTTGATGGCGGCGCCCAGCGGCGGGTCAGCCCGACAGGTCGGCACCTGCAAGGCCCCCAGGTGGATGATGTGGGTGGCGCCTTCGGCGGCGGCGAGCACCTGTTCGGTCACCGTCAAGTCGCCCTGGATGCGGCGGGGGCCGGACAGGTCGGCACCGTCCACGATGAGCCGCAGCCGCTTGTCGTCGGTGCTGACGTCGAAGAGCGTCATCTCGGCGCCCTCTGCGGACAGGTGGCGCACCGCCCAGGCGCCGATACAGCCCATGGCGCCGGTGATGAGGAAGTGTTCGTCGCTCACGGCAGCACCTCCGTGTTGGAATGATCCGTCCCGGCAAGTCCGGCCTCTCCGCCGGGCCGCGCCGCCGGGGCTAGACGCACCGGTTGGTGATCTGGCCGAGCCCCTCCACGGCGGAGACGATGACGTCGCCGGGCGCTAGGAACTGCGGCGGGTCCATGCCCATGCCCACGCCCGACGGCGTGCCGGTGAAGATGATGTCGCCGGGGAGCAGCTCGCAGATCGACGACAGGTAGGTGATGAGCCGGGGGATGTCGTTGATGAAGTACGTGGTGCGGGAGTCCTGCACCCGCACGCCGTTGCGGTCGCAGGTCAGCCCGAGGTCCCACGGGTCGTCCAACTCGTCGAGCGTCACCACCGCCGGGCCGATCGGTGCGAAGTTGCGGTGCGACTTGCCCAGGTTGAACTGCGGGAAGCCGCCGGCGAACTGGCCCACCCGCTCGCTCACGTCCTGGCCCACCGTGAAGCCGGCGATGTGGTCGGCGATGTCGCCCGCGGCGATGTTCCGCCCGGCGCGGCCGATCACGACCACTAGCTCCACCTCCCAGTCGCAGTTGCCGGGCACCAGCGGAACGTCGGCGTTCGGCGCGGCGATGCAGGAGGGGAACTTGGTGAACACCAACGGGTCGTCGGGGATCTCCATGGCCGTCTCGCCCGCGTGGTCGGCGTAGTTGAGGCCGATGCCGAACACCTGCGGCGGGCGCGGCACCGGGCAGGTCAACTCGGCCTCGCTGTAGGTGTCCCCGCCGTCGGGGGCGTTCCCGGCGGCCCACGCCGCGAAGGCGCCCCAGTCGCCTAGGACCTGCATCGGATCGGGTCCGAAGGCGCCTCCGGAGGCCTCGGCTACGTCCCATGCCCGCTCGCCTGACAGGCCCACTGCACGATGATTGATTGCTGCCATCCGCATGGCTACAGGTCTACCAGATCCTCGCCGGATTCCATGATCTGCGAGGGCCGCAGCGGTGACCAGCACCACGGGGGCGGCGGCAGCCCGGGCCGCGTCCGCGGCTCGCCCTCAGCAGCCCCAGAGACCCGGAGCCGCCCTGATTCTCCTCCGCTCGCGCGGATCTTGAGCCAGGCGGCGTCCTCCATCCAGCGGCTGATGCCACGAGGGCCGGCCAGTCGGCAGAGTTCCTCGTAGAGGGGCATCGAGACGGTGATCGCGAGGCGATGACGCTGGGACACGGCGGCACCCTACGGGGCGGCGCCAGCGGGACGTGTGGCCGAGGCCCCTTCGCGCATATGCACAGCGCTGGTGTGGATTTCGAGAGGATCAGCCGAGGAAACACCCCACAGACTGAAGCCCACCTGCCGCGCGAGCCGACCTCGCGGGCCCGGCGGCGGTCATCCCGTGATGGCGAAAGCAGAAAGGAACATCGGATGACCATGATCCAGACGACCGCTCCCGACAACCGACTGACCCGCCGGGCCCCGCCCGACATCGATCTCGTCGGACCGCTGGAGGCCTGCGAGATGCTCGTTGTGGACGAGGCCCAACTGCTGGACCTGGCCAACGGGGGTGAACTGACCGCCTACCGGCTGGGTGGGCACGTGAGGTTCCGCTCCGCCGATGTGCTGAGCCTGGCGAGGTCCTGCCTCTGAGGCGGCTCGGGCCGGGCGCGGCGCAGGCATCTCCCAGCGAGGCCCGGAAAGACGGCCGAGGCGGCCCGGCCCGGGCGAGGCCCCGGGACGGGCCGCCGGGCCGCCGCTCGCGGCGGTCTCAGGACCCTGCCCGCTCGGCGAGGAGCGCCGCGACGCGCCGCCCGTCGGCTTGGCCCTTCGTAGCGCGCATGACCTGCCCGGTGAAGAAGCCCTGCATCTTCTTGCGCTCCCTGCCTTCACCGGAGCACAACCGCCGCCACTCCTCGGGGTGCTCGGCGATCATGCGGTCGACGAGGACGGCCAACTCGCCGGCGCCGACCGCCTCGAAGCCCAGCCTTCGGGCTACCGCGGCCGGCGCCTGGCCCGTGCGCGCCATGTCCGCCAGCACGTCCTTCACCTGATTGGAGGTCAGCTCGGCGCTCTCCTCCATCGCCAGAAGTTCAGCCAGACCCGCCGCTGTGAGCGCTCCAGTGCCGCCGGCCAGGTTCTGCTCGAGGTGCTTGAGCACAGCGGCCGCCGGCGCCCCGGCCTCGACCGCTTCCAGGGCTAGGTCGTCCTGGCCGCGCTCGACGATGAGCGACACTCGCGCCGGGGCCTCGTCGGTGGCATCGGCCAGCCGGCGGCGGCGCTGGCGGGGCAGCAGCGGGAGCTCGGCGCGGATCTGCTCGACCCAGGCGCCCTCCGGCGCCAAGGGCACGAGGTCCGGCTCGGGGAAGTACCGGTAGTCGGTCGCCTCCTCCTTGCTGCGCAGCGCCGTGGTGCGGCCCTCGTCCTCGTCCCAGTGGCGGGTCTGCTGAGCGACCGCTTCGCCCGAGGTGAGCAGCTCGATCTGCCGGCGCGCCTCGTGTTCCAGGGCACGCCCCAGCGAGCGCAGCGAGTTGACGTTCTTGATCTCGCAGCGGGTGCCGAGTCGGCTGACGCCCGCCGGGCGCACCGAGACGTTGGCGTCCACCCGCAGGGACCCCTCTTCCATCTTGCCGTCGGAGGCGCCCACGGCTACCAGCGTGGCCCGCAGTTCCGCGACGAACTCCCGCGCCTCCGCCGCTGACCGCATATCGGGTCGGCTGACGATCTCCAGCAGCGGCACGCCGGCCCGGTTGTAGTCGACCAGGGAGTACGCGGCGCCGTCGATCCGCCCCGCTCCGCCCATATGGGTGGTCTTGCCCGTGTCCTCCTCGAGGTGCGCCCGCTCGATGCGGACCACCTTGCCCGAGGGCAGTTCGAGGCGCCCGCCCACGTTGATAGGGCGGTCGTACTGGCTGATCTGATAGTCCTTCGGCATGTCGGGGTAGAAGTAGTTCTTGCGGGCGAAGATTGACGGGCGCACCTCCGCGCCGAGGGCCAGCCCGACCCTGACGGCGAGTTCCACCGCGTGGCGGTTCAGCACCGGCAGGGTGCCCGGGAGTCCCAGGCACACCGGGTCGATGTGGGTGTTGGGCTCGCCCCCGAAGGCGTTCGGGCTGCTGCTGAACAGCTTGGTGCGGGTCAGCAGCTCGGCGTGGACCTCCAGGCCGATGACCGTCTCCCATTCGGTGCCCTCCGGCGCACCGAGCCCCGGCGAGCCGGCCGCCCAGAGGGCGTCGGCGCCGCTTCCGGGCCGGTCGCTCACGGCGACGCGCTCACGGCGACGCGCTCCCGGCCCTTCGCCGGTCGGCCATGGCGCGCTCGAGGGCGGCGGCGGCTCGGAACATGGCCGCCTCGCCCAGCGCCGGCGCCATGACCTGCACCCCGACGGGAAGCCCGCCGGCGCCGCTGCCGAAGGGCACCGAGACGGCGGGGTGCCCGGCGAGGTTGGAAGCCACGGTGCAGACATCGGACAGGTACATGGCCAGCGGGTCGGCGGTGCGCTCGCCGAATCCGAACGCCACCGTCGGGGACGTGGGGGCGATCAGCACGTCGAAGCGCTCGTAAGCGGCGGCGAAGTCCTCCAGCACGAGCGTGCGCACCTTCTGGGCCTTGCCGTAGTAGGCGTCGTAGTAGCCGGCGGAGAGCGCGAAGGTGCCGAGCATGATGCGCCGCTTCACCTCGGCGCCGAACCCGGCGGTGCGGGTCGCCGCGTTCATGTCCGCTGCGGTGGCGGCGGGGACCCGCAGGCCGTAGCGGACGCCGTCGTAGCGGGCCAGGTTGCTGGAGGCCTCCGCCGGGGCGATGAGGAAGTACGCAGACAGACCGAACACCGCGGCGGGGACGCTCACCTCGCCGACCTCGGCGCCCGCCGACGCCAGCGACTGAGCGGCGGCCGTGACACGGGCCGAGACGTCGCCGTCGATGTCCTCGCCCGAGAGCTCGGCCACGATGCCCACGCGCAGGCCGGCTGCCTCGCCGGCGAGGGCGTCGGACAGGTCTCCGACCTCCTCGGGGATGGACGTGGAGTCCAAGGGGTCGTGCCCCGCGACCGCCGAGTACAGCAGCGCCGCGTCGGCCACCGTGGCCGCGATCGGGCCGATCTGGTCGAGCGACGAGGCGAACGCCACCAGGCCGTAGCGCGACACCCGCCCGTAGGTGGGCTTCATGCCGACCACGCCGCACAGCGCCGCCGGCTGGCGGATCGAGCCGCCGGTGTCGCTGCCCAAGGCCAGCGGGCTCATCCCCGCGGCGACGGCCGCGGCGCTGCCGCCGGAGGATCCCCCGGGCACGCGTGCGGGGTCGCACGGGTTGCGCGTCGGCCCGAAGGCGGAGTTCTCCGTGGAGGACCCCATGGCGAACTCGTCCATGTTGGTCTTGCCGACGACGATGCCCCCGGCGGCGTTCAGCCGGCGAATGACGGTGGCGTCGTAGGGGGGCCGCCAGCCCTCGAGGATGCGCGAGGAGCAGGTGGTCGGGACGCCGCGGGTGCAGATGTTGTCCTTGACGGCGACCGGGACCCCGGCCAGGCAGCCCGGATCCTCGCCCGCGGCCACGGCGCGGTCGATCCGGTGGGCCCGCTGCAGCGCCGACTCCGCCGTCACCGTGTTGAACGCCCCCAGTTCCTCCCCGGCGGCGATGGCGGCCAAGGACTCCTCCACCGCCTCGACCGCCGAGCGCTCGCCGCGCCGCACGGCCGCCGCGATGGCTGCCGCCGGCCCCGCCGAGGTCACCGAGACTGCCGGAGGATCACGGTGCCTCACCGCGCACGGGAGGCACCCGGAACTGCCCCGCCTCGGTCTCCGGCGCCTGCGCCAGCACCTCGGAGCGGTCGAGCCCGCCGCCGGGGACGTCCTCGCGCAGCACGTTGCCGACCGCGTACGGATGCGATGTCGCCGCCACGCCTTCGAGGTCCAGGGCCGCAACGTCGGCAGCGTGGTTCAGCACGTCGCCGAGCTGCAGCGTGAAGCGCTCCAACTCCTCCTCGCTGAGGCGGAGGCGGGCGAGCCGGGCCACATGCGCCACCTCGTCGCGGGAGATCCGCTCGGCCATCGACTCCGAAGCTACCGGCCGCCAGCGACTACCAGGTCCACCTGCGAGCCCCGCGGCAGTTCCGGCAGCATCTCCGAGACGGCCACCACGGTCCCCGGCGGCTGGCTGGGATCGACGCGGGACTCGACGGTTCCCAGCGCCAGACCGGCCTCCGAGAGCCGCAGCCCGGCCTCCTCGAGGGGCAGCCCCACGATGTCGGCGGGGATGACGATGAGCGGCGCCCCGAGGTTCACCTGCACTTTGACGGCCTGGCCCTCGTCCAGCAGGCCGCCCGCCTCGGGCAGCTGGCCGACCACCTCGCCTGCGGGCGCATCTGCTACGCGGACTTCCAGCCGCCGCACCTCCCAGCCCGAGGCTGCCAGGGTGCCGCGGGCGGCGGTCCAGTCGGCGCCCACCACGTCGGGCACCGCGTGACTCGGCGCGTCGTCACCGCCGGCGGCGAACAGCACCAGGAGCGCGCCGGCGACTACGACCGCCGCAGCCGACGCCATTTGCATCAGCGGCTTGCGGCGGTCGCGCTCCGGCTGCGCGACGGCCTCGGCCTCCTCGACGGCTTCAGGGACGGCCCGGACCTCGACGACCCCCCGGAACACCTCGTCGAGCCGTGCGGGCGGCGGCAGCATCTCCGCTGTGGCCCGCAGCGCCAGAGCCAGCTCGTCGGCTTCGAGGCGATTCTGGGGCTTCGTGGCCGTGGCCTGCGCCAAGAGCGGGGCGAGGCGCGCCAAGTGGCGGGCCGTGGCCTGGCCGGTGCCCGGCGGGACGATGGCTCGGCCCAGTTCGGTCACCGACTCGGCCGCCACCGGACGTCCCGCGGCCGCCTCGGCCAGCGCGAGACCGAGGGCGTAGACGTCCGCCTCCGCCGGCTCGGGGCCCTCCGCGGCGTCCTCTGGCCCGCCCTCCGACGCGCCGCCGGGCGCATCGCCGGGCGCATCGCCCTCGAGCGGCTCCGGTCGGGCGGCGTCCTCGTCGGAGCTCTCCCAGTCGGCGGCGAACCGGACCGCCTCCGGGGCGTCGTAGCGCGTCGCCTCCTGCGGTTCCAACGGCGCCCGCAGGAAGTCCAGCCCCAACTCGGCGAGGCGGAGCCTCCCGCTGGCCTCCACGCAGAGGTGCGCAGGCGTGAGCGCCCCGTGCGCGATGCCCCGCCCGCGCAGGTTGCCCAAGGTCTCCGCCGCCTGCAGCCCGATGAGCAGCGCCTGTGACGGGCTGAGGGCCACCCCCGCGGAGATCAGGCGGTCCAGTCGCATCTCCGGCGCGGCGTGGACGAGGTACGGCACGGGAGCGATCTCCCAGTCCAGCAGCGGCAGGACGTGGAGGTGGCGGAGGCCGCGCAGCTCCTCGAGCCATGCCTCGGCGCTCGGCGCGTCG
This sequence comes from bacterium, assembly GCA_026706565.1. GTDB lineage: Bacteria > Actinomycetota > Acidimicrobiia > Acidimicrobiales > CATQHL01 > VXNF01. The sequence continues at coordinate 207 of JAPOYM010000052.1, read as the reverse complement.
GCCACGGCGTCGGCATCCAGGAACGTGACCTCGACGTCCTCGTCGGTCTCGGTGTCCCGCCCCCGGTAGGTGCGTCCCAGCCGGCTGGCCGCCAGGAACTCGCCGACGCGGTAGCGGCCGGCGACCGGCGCCGGCCCGCGGTCCGCGGCCTCGGGGCGGTCCTCGGGGGGTCCGGGCGCCTCGTCGGGGCCGCCGGACCCAGCCGCG
>JAPOYM010000086.1 GCA_026706565.1 bacterium | reverse complement strand
GCCACTGCCGGTCGGCGCCGACCTGCAGGGCGAACTCCACCTTGCCGTTGGCGAGCTTGCGGGCCCTGATGCGAACGTCCTTGCCGTCGCTCATGCCGTACGGCGAGGCGCCGAGCCAGCGCCCCACCTCGACGGTCGCGTAGGCGAAGAACCGGGCCCGCGGCAGCCAGAGGTCGCCGCCGGCCACCTGGAGGCCGAACTCGACGTTCCCGTTGGCGAGCTTGCGGGCCGCGATGCGCACGCTCGAAGCCGCGTCCGCGTTGTCGCTGACGGTCTGAGCGTCCGCGGAACTGAGGCCGACGGCCGCCAGAACACCAGCCAGCAGGCAGACCAGCAGCACGGCAGCGACGAGCCGCCGACCGCGGAGCCGTCTCGTGGTGTGCTTCATCGCGGGCTCCAGCGGTCGGGGCGCTCCGAGGACAGATCATCGCACATCGCAGTGACAGCCCCCTGAACGCGACCGGCGCGCCGCGACGGCAGCGGGCCGCACTCCGGCGACGGGCGCCCGCCTCCTGTGACGGCGCGCCCGCGGCGTTCAGCGGCCGAAGTCGAAGCTGCTGATCTCGACTAGCTGCTCGGAGACGAGGCCGACGGCCGCTTCGAACAGCCGCTTGCCCGCCTCGGGCGTCGCGCCGGTGGGGTCGCCGATGTGGCCGTCTGGGCTGAAGTCGTCCGACAGCCAGCCGAAGGAGGTGAGACCGCCGAAGCGCACATGGGTCTGCCTCGCGAGGCCTTCTGGCACGCGTCGGACGGCGCGGTCCATGCGCACCAGTTCCGGGCGCAGGTGCAGCATTACCGAGGTCTCGTCGTGGCCGCCGTGGATGCCCATCCCCAGCTCGTCAGAAGAGCTGGGGCGGCCTCCGTGGTCGGGGGGCACGAACGGGTGAACCAAGAACGTGCGCAGGCCGAAGCGGCGTCGCAGTTCCCGGCAGGCCACCGCCAGCAGCGCCGTGTTGCCGCCGTGTGCGTTCAGGAAGACGAGCCGCTCGGCCCGCGTCGCCGCCACCGACCGGCCCATGTCGGCGGCCACCGCCAGCAGCGTCTCGGCGGACAGCCACAACGAGCCCGGCGACCAAGCGTGCTCGTCAGACTTGGAGACAGACAGCGTCGGCAGCAGCCAGGCGTCGGCCTCCTCGCCGCAGCGGGCCACCGCGGCGCGCCCCGCCTCCTCGGCTATCACATGGTCGACCGACAGCGGCAGGTGCGGCCCGTGCTGCTCGACGGCGCCGATGGGCCACACCAGCACCGAGCCGGCGCCGATGCGCTCGGCGACCTCGGGTGCGGTGAGGTTCTCCAGCCGACGCGGCGCGCCGGGGTCCGTGCCGGTGCCCATCGCCGCCACGCTACCGGTGCCGCCGCAGGGCTGCCCTCGGTCGGCCCCCGTGCCAGCTCGGCCCGATATCGGCGGAACTCCCGCGCCCGTCACCCCAGTTGCGCCGACGACGCCGCGGTCAAGCCCCCTCGGCTCGATGTCGGCGGAACTCCCGCGCCCGTCACAGCGACCGAGCGACGACCGAGGCGGCGTTGCGCCCCGAGGCGCCCCAGACGCCCGCACCGGGGAAGGTGGCCGCGCCGGTGCAGAACAGGCCGCCGACCGGCGTGGCGTAACGGGTGAGGTGCCGGGGCCGGCCCGCCAGCGCCGACAGGGGCGAACCCGAGAACGACGCGGCGTGGCCCCGCGGCATGCCGAACTGCTGCTCGTAGCTCGGCGGCGTCATCACCCGCCAGTCCACGACGCTCTCGGCGAATCCGGGTTGGACCCACTCGCCGAAGCGCGCCAGCCAGCGCTCCGGCTCCGACGCCCCGCCCCAGCCGCCCTCGATGTCGTAGGGGGTGTACAGCACCTCGAGGCTGAAGACGTGCCCGCCGTCCGCTGAGCGCATCGTCGGGTCGAGCGCCGACGGCACATTGACGAAGAACACCGGGTCGGCCCCCACGCGCCCGGCCTGCGAGGCGGCGAGGGCGCGCCGCAGGCCGTCGAGGCCCGGGAGGATGAACGTCGTGGGCGTCAGGGTGTCGTCAGCGTCGAGCCCGCCGGGCGCTTCGGTGTAGACCGGCGCCGCCCGCAGGAGGGCGTCGACCTTCGACTCGTAGCCGTCCCGGCCCGGCGGCGCCCAGGTGCGGGCGAAGCGCGCGGGCAGGCCCGCCCCTTCGAGCGCGATCGCCCCCGGATCGCAGGCCACGACCACGGCGCCGACCTCGCACACCTCCCCGTCGCCGAGGCGCACCCCCGTCACCCGCCCCGCCGAGGCGCCCCGGCCGTCCAGCAGCACGCTCCGCACCGGCGTCCCGCAGCGCACCCGCCCGCCGGCGGCCTCGAAGCAGCGCCGCAGGGCCTCGGTGAGTCCCCCGCTGCCCCCGGCGGGGCGACCCATCGCCACCAGATGCCGCAGCGCGTAGCCGAGGGCCCCCAGGCCGGTGCCGGGGGTCGAGCCGTCGAGGCCCCACACGACCGGGCCGGTGGCCAGCGCCGGCAGGATCAGCGCCTCGTGGCCGAAGAAGTCGGCCAGCAGCGACCGCGCCGAGCGGCGCGACCACGACCACAGGCGCCGGGCAGCGGCCGGCCGCCAGCCCAGCACGCCGGCCACGGCACCCGGGCTAGGCGGCTGCTGCGCCAGCTCCACGAGCAGCTCGGCCACGGGCCGGGCCGCCTCCACGAAGCGGCGGTAGCCGTCCACCTCGCCGGGATAGGTCCGCCGCAGCCCGTCGACGGTGGCGTCCAGGCTGTGCCACTCCACCCAGGGGGCGTGCCCGTCCCAGAACCGCTGGACGCCCACCGGGTCGACGTCCAGGTAGCGCAGGCCGTGGCCGGCCAGTTCCAGCTCCTCCGCGATGGGCATGGCCCGCACCATCAGGTGGTCGCAGTTGCAGATGTTGACCCGGGCGCCGACGGCCTCCACAGTGGAGGCGCACCCGCCGACGGTGGCGCGGGCCTCGAACAGGAGCGTCCGAACGCCGGCCCGGGCGAGGTACGCCGCCGCGATCAGCCCGTTGTGGCCCGCGCCCAAGACGGCGACGTCGACGGACCCGCTCAGGGACATCGCTCAGCAGTCTTCCAGACGTCGGCGGACCATGTTCCGGAGTCGGGCGGCGAGCACGGGGGCCTCCGCGGTCCGGAGTTCGCCGTCGCTAACCACGACCTCGCCCGCCGCGACGACATGGCGGGGTCGCCGGCCCGGGTTCGCCCAGAGCAGGCCCGCCAGCGGGTCGCCCACGCCGGCGTCGGCCACGCCGGTCACGTCGAAGCAGCACAGGTCGGCGGCGGCGCCCGGCTCCAGATGGCCGAGTTCGGGCCGCCCGAGCCCCGCCGCCGATCCCGCCGTGGCCATCGCCAGCACCTCCCAGGCGGTGGGGGGCCGAGCGGTCAAACCCCCTACCTGCAGAGCCAGGCGGGCGTCGGCCAGCAGGTTGCCGGCGTCGTTGCTGCCTCCGCCGCTGGTGCCCAGGCCCACCGGGACCCCGGCGTCCAGCAGGGCGCCTGCCTCCGCCACGCCCCAGCCCATCGGCACGTCGCAGCCGGGGGCGTGCGTGGCCGAGGCGCCCGAGGCGGCGAAGCGGGCCCGCTCGGCGGGCGTGATCCCACAGAGGTGCGCCACGGTCACGTCGTCGGCCAGCCAGCCCCACACGTCGAGGAGGTCGAGGGGGCGACGGTCCCAGCGGGCCGCGGCCCGCTCGACATCCACCTGCTCGTTGGCCTGGGTGCGGCGGCGCAGACCGTGCCGGGCCGCCACCTCGGCCAGCGCGGCGAACGTCTCGGGGCCGTCGGAGTGAACGCCGGCGGGGCCGCAGGCGATCTGCAGCATCCCGTGGGGCTCGCCGGGGCCGTAGCGCCCGACGAGCGCCTCGACGGAGGCCGCCGCCGCTTCGGCGTCATCGCCCGCTGTGCCCCGCACGAACACCAGGCGGGCGCCCAACCCCTCTGCGGCGGCGATGGTGGCTGCGGCCAACTCGGCGGGATCCTGATCGGGCGGCCAGGTGAGGTGATGGTCGGCCACCGTCGTGACGCCCGCCAGCAGCCCCTCTGCCACGCCGACGGCCGCAGCCGCCGCGGTCAGTTCCGGGTCCACTCGGGCCTGCCGGTAGTAGCCCCCCATGACGGCCAGCCAACGGTCCATCGGTACATGGCGGGTGCCTTCCAGCGTACGGAATGCGGACTGCAGCAGGTGGTGGTGGGCATTCACGAGACCCGGGATCACCATGCACCCGGAGGCGTCAAGCGTCTCCCGCTCGGCGGGTTCGCCAAGCGAGCGCAGGCTCGCGGCGTCGCGGCCGACGCTGGCGACCACGCCGTCTCGGCACACCACGTCGGCCCCCGCCAGCTCGCGGCGCCCCGTCCACACCGACTCGGCACCGCACACCGCCAAATCCATGCGGCGATGGTACCGGCGCGCCCGAGTCGAGCAGGAGCCGTCTCCGCCGTCCAGACCCGGACGACCGCCAACGAGTCCGCTCGGCACCCTTGAAACGACGTCCCCAGGGTTTCAGGGCGTTAGCGAATAGGCGGCTACCACCGAGTGAGGGGTCCCCCGGTCACTCCTACGGAGAGCCAGCCCCGGACTCGATCCGGGGCCGGAATCTAGGCGTGTGCTGAGTTTCGGCGGGGGGCGGCGCGGTGGTGGTTGAGGGTGTCGATCGGATCGCCGTGAAAGCCGGAGGTCTCGAGCATCGACGCCCGTACGGCGGTCTCGGGCGTGACCGGGATGACCCGCAAGCCATCACGCACACGTTCACGCAGCCACCGCTCCGGGGACATGCCGAGGTCCACTCGTCCTTTCAGGTGCAGCCGCGCCACCTCGGTGAACGCGATCGCCGACGCCGCCAGGTCGGCTCGGGCCAGCGCGTCGCTGGATCTCGACGATGATCAGGTCGTCTATCTTCCCGTACCTCGGGCACCTCCGCCTACGCCAGCGCGATCTCGACCCGCTCGGCGACGTTCGCGCGCCTGCCGATAGGGGGTTGTGGGCTGTCGGGGGGTCCGGGTGCCTGCCGCGTCCGCCCCGGCGCTCGGTCAGGCCCCCGGGGTCGGTCGTGTCGGTTCGGGGCCCGTGTCGTCGGGCGGGGCCTGCGGTGTGTCGAGGTCGCTGAGGAAGCCTGCGAACTCGCTGAGGGGCACGGCGGTGGCGGTGGTGCGCGCTTGGCGTTCCGCGCCGCCGTGGACGACGGCCTGGGCGGTCACCTGCGGAAGAATCCCGGCCAGGCGGCGGGGCGCGCTGAACCAGTCCGAGGCGATGGTCCTCCCCGACTTGATCTCGATGGCGGCGAGGCCGGCGGGCGTCTCGTACAGCAGGTCGCACTCGAAGCCCGACCTGTCCCGGAAGAACGACAGGCGCGGCCGGCGGGCGCGGTTGTAGGCGTGCTTGACGGCTTCGGTGACCGCCGCGTTCTCGAACAGCGCGCCGCGCAGCGGGTGGCCGATGAGGTGGCGCTGGTCGGCGATGCCGAGGAGGTAGCTCGCCAGACCGACGTCGTGGAAGTAGAGCTTCGGCGAGCGGGTCAGCCGCTTGCGGAGGTTGGTGTGGTAGGGGCGCAGGCGCAGCAAGATGTCGCTGGCCTCCAGCACCGCCAGCCACTCCGACACCGTAGGGCGCGACACGCCCGCGTCGGCGCCCAGCGAGGTCTCGTTGAGGAGCTGGCCCACCCGGCCGGCGCAGAGCGTGGCGAACTCCCGGAAGGATGCCAGGTTGCGAATCGCGCCGATCCGGCGGACGTCGCGCTCCACGTAGGTCTCCCAGTAGTCGCCGAGCGCTTCGGTGGGGTTGAGCCGCCGGTCATGGATGCGCGGGTAGCAGCCCGAGTAGAGGACCTCCTCGATAGTGTCCGCGGCGCCCGCCGAGCGCCGCTCGGCCAGCGTGAACGGCAACAGCCGCAGCAGCGCCGTACGACCGGCCAGGGACTGACTGACCGCGCCGGTGAGGCCGAACTGCTCGCTGCCGGTGAGCACGAACAGGCCCGGCCGGCCGGCCTCGTCGCCCAGCACCTGCAGATACGACAGCAGATCCGGCGCGCGGTGGATCTCGTCGAGCACCGCCCCGCCGGGGAACTGCGCCAGGAACCCCAGCGGGTCAGCCTCGGCGAAGCGGCGCGTCCGGGGCTCCTCGAGGTTCGCGTACCCCAGGTGGCCGAAGAGGCCCCGGCACAGCGTCGTCTTGCCGGACTGGCGCGGGCCCGTCACCGTCACGAACGGGTACTGCCCGAACAGGCGAAGCAGGTGCGGGGCGATCTCTCGCTCGATCACGCCGACAGTCTACAGGGACGGCGGATCGCAGATGCTGCCTGCGATCCGCCGACAGTCCTACGCGCCCGCGGCGGCGGAACAGCGATCCGCTGAACTGACACGCCCCCGCGGGGGGCTCTGCGGCATAGAGGCCCCGCCCCGGGGCGCGGCGCTCCCCGGGGCGGTCAGGGCTGTGGGCCGGGGCGGTGGGCTTCCCCGTTTCGGCGGGGGGCGGCGCGGAGTGTCCCGCTGGCGGCGATGTCGGCGCGCCACGGGGCGGTCAGGGCTGTGGGCCGGGGCGGTGGGCTTGCCCGTTTCGGCGGGGGGCGGCGCGGAGTGTCCCGCTGGCGGCGATGTCGGCGCGCCACGGGGCGGTCAGGGCTGTGGGCCGGGGCGGTGGGCTTGCCCGTTTCGGCGGGGGGCGGCGCGGAGTGTCCCGCTGGCGGCGATGTCGGCGCGCCAGCGGTCGAGGGCGCTCGCCGCGAGTCCGGTGACGGCGGCCGCGCCGGGCGCGCCGGCGGCGCGGTGCAGGGCGTCGAGGGCCGCGCGCAGGTCGTCGAGGGCCGCTGAGGCGGCGGCCTCGGCGGCCAGGTACGCGGCCGCCGCCGCTCCGGCGGCCGCCGCGTCTTCGCCCGACTCTCTGCTGGCCGGCCCGCTTCCGCCGGCGGGCGCCTCCGCCGCTGCGGCCCCGGCG
>JAPOYM010000038.1 GCA_026706565.1 bacterium | reverse complement strand
ACGCGGCTCGGCTGCCCGTGGTCGTCTTGCCGCACCCCCTCGGACCTTCGACGACCACCCCCGGCGAGAACAGCAGCACCTCCCGCAGCTTGGCGTCCAAGAGCCGCGGCAAGTACTCGCCCGGAAGCTCACTGCTCACAGAATCATAGTACCCCAACAATTAGGGTGACGAACACCCAAAATATCGACCGGCACCCCCGTGGCCGACAGCACCGGCCTGCGCGGCATCGTGAGCCGCGAACGGGAGTCCAGAATCTCCGAGAAACGGAGTTCGGCACCCCCGAGTCCGGCGGATCGGAGGGCCTCGAAGCCACGGCCGCGGGCGATTCTTCGCTGCCGACGATTCTCGGCGTGGTGGTGTGATGGACAAGTTTCACATCGTGCGGTCTTGCATTCCAGGGGGCAGGTGCTTAGTCTGCTCCGATGCTTTTGTCGCACCGGTCGCCGCGTCCCGACGCGCTCGGACGGCTCGCCGGTGCCCGCCGGGCCGGCGCGCGGGCGCCTGTCCGGTTCGCGATCTGCCTCGGCGCGTCGCTGCTCCTCCTGGGATGCTCGCCCTCGGACGTCAACAGCCTCTGGTTCGCGCTGCAGCTGGCGTCGGACCCCGCCGACGAGCGCGAGAGCTCCTGCCTGCTGACCGACCCCGTAATCAGCGACGTCGCCAACCCCGAAGCGGTGATGCGCTGGGCACCGACGGTATGTGCAGTCTTCGACCCGACCGACGCAGCCACTGCGTTGTGCATCATCTCCTACGAGTCGGGCGGCTACCCCGACCTCACGAACACCGACGATCCGGGACGCGGCTCGTTCGGCTTGATGCAGATCAACTCCGACTGGTGGATCGGCTCGGCGTACCACGGGCGCATGGTCGAGTGGTTCGGACGCAACGACGAGACGTACCTCGATCCCGCGGTGAACATCGGCGCCGCCGCCCTGCTCGTGAAGGATGCCGAGCTCTCGGGCTGGCACTCCTGGGCGAGCAGCCGGCTCTGCCCGCACCGCCACTGAGAGCCGACCGTCCAAGGTCTCCACCGACCGGCCGAGCCGCCCCGATACTGCTCGGTCGCGGGTCCGAGGGGTCCGGGTGGTCCGAGGGGTCCGAGGGGTCCGAGGGGTCCGGGGGGTTGCTGCGCTGTCGCCTACGAGAAGCCGGTGATGGCGCCGGAGACGGCGCGGGGGTCCCGCTGCCCCCAAGCGCCGGCGACAGCCCGGCCCAGGAAGTCGGCGAGCAGCGAGTTCAGGAGGTCGGGCTCCTCGATGTTCAGGGTGTGGCCCGAGCGGGCCAGGACCGCCAGGCCGGCGCTCGGAATGACCCGCTTCAGCCACACGCTCGTGTCCAGGCAGCCGTCGTCCTCGTCGCCCGCCAGGACGAGGACGGGCACCGCGATCGCCGATAGTTCCTCCTCCAGGGCGTACAGCGACGGCCGCTCGCGCTGCACGCCGCGCATCGTGTGGGCGGATCCCTCAGCCGAATGCTCGCCCAGCCACCCGGTGTACTCCTGCCAGGCGCGCGGGTCCTTGTTCTGCAGCTGCACCCGCGACGGCCCGCACATGTACTGCCGGGCGAACGCGGCCATTCCCGAGCCCTCGATCACCTCGGCGATGGCGTCGCACTCGCTGCGGAATCGCTCTGCCTCGTGCGGGCGCGCGCCGTAACCGGTGCCCGCCGCCACGAGCGACCGGACGCGCTCGGAGTGCGCCATGGCAAGGTGCAGACCGCAGAAACCCCCCATGGAGATCCCGACGACGTGGGCGGCCCCGACGGAATGGGCAGCGAGGACGGCCACGGCGTCGTCGACGGCGTGCCGCTGGGAGTACGCGGCGGGATCGGCGGGGACCTGCGACGGCGGGTAGCCGCGGGCGGCGTAGGTGATGCAGCGATGGCTCCGCGAGAACCGCCTGATCTGCGGCTCCCAGGTGCGGTGGTCGCCAGCGAACTCGTGGACGAAAAGGATCGGCTCGCCGCTGCCGACCGCCTCGCTGTGCAATGTCACCCCGTCGGCGGTGGTGACCGTCAGCGTGGACGTCTCGAACTCAGCCGCCACTTCCATCACCCCCAAGCGTCGGGCACCACCGGCAGGTCATCTATCGTGAACCACATGACCGGCGGGCGCAACCGATCGGGAGAAAGACTGGGCCGGCACTCCGAGGTTGCCGAGTTCCTGATGTCGTCGGAGCCGCGCCGCAACGCGGTCGACCATGCCTTTCTCGACGAGTTGGGCCGGGCGATCGACGATGCCGAGGATCGGGACTGCGCCGCGCTCGTCCTGCGCTCGGCGCTCCCGCGCGTGTTCTGTTCCGGCGCCGACCTGACGCTGCCCGACGCCGAGCGGGCCGATGTGTCCGATCGCCTCTACGCCACCTACCAGCGGATGCTCGGCTCCCCGGTCATCTTCGTGGCCGATGTCGCCGGCGCCGCCGTGGGCGGGGGCGCCCAGCTCTGCCTCGCCGCCGACATCTGCATGGTCACGCCGGACGCCTGGTTCCGCTTCGCCGGCGCCGGTCACGGATTGGCGGTCGCCGCCTGGGGACTGGTGAACGCCGTCGGGCGCCACGCCGCGGCCGACATGTGCCTGACGATGCGGAAGGTGGATGCCACCGAGGCCATCCGGCTGGGGCTGGCGACACCCCGGCGCGACGAACTCGTGGCGGAGATCGCGCGGACCGACCCCGCGGCTCGCAGGCGCCTGAAACAGCTTCTGAACGCCGCAGTGCGCGAGCCGCTGGAGCGCGAACGGACGGGGAATCGTGAGAACTGGACGGGCAGCATCGAAGGTCTGCACCGCTGGGGCCGTGCTGAGTGATCCACCGGCAGTCCGTGTCGGATCGCCGGGTCCTGGATTCCGGCCTTCGCCGGAATGACGAGCCGGAGAGCGCCGATGGCGCGGACCCATCCTGTCGAGGGGGCCACGGTGGCGGCCTGGCGCCAGCACGACCCGTCAATCCCCGCGGACCTCGATCTGGGGAAGTTGCGCCGGCGGCTGCGCGGCGGCTCCCTTCCCCGGGCGCTGCGACGGCGCGCCTCCGCCAGCGGCCGGCGAACCACGATCAGCGTCGACGGCGAGGAGGTCGACCTGCGCCGACTCCACGTACAGGCGGAGGCCCTGGCCGTGCGGTTCGGGGAGACCGGCGTCGGCCCTGAGCGCCCGGCGCTGCTGGCCGCCCCGCCGTCGCTGGACTTCATCCGGTGCTACCTGGCGCTGCTGGCCGTGCGCTCCCCTGTCGTGCTTGCCAACCCTTCCGCCACATCACGGGAGTTCGAGGCGCAGATCGCCGCCGCCTCGGTGTCGGTGGCGATCACCGGCGGCGAGGCCACCGACACGCTGGCGAGCCTCGCTGCCGGAGAACCGTTGACGCACTGGCCGATCGCGGGACTGGACCGCGGGGGCGGCGGCGCCCTGCCGCACGCCGCACTTCCCCGCTCGAGCGACGTCGCGGTCTGCGGCTTCACCTCCGGCACCACCGGCGCGCCGAAGCTCGCCCCGTTGCGCCACGGAGACGTCCAGGCGTCCATCCGCTCGGCCATGCGGGCCTGGCGCTGGCGCCGCGGCGACGTCCTCGTCCACGCCCTGCCGATGTTCCATCAGCACGGTCTCGGCGCGCTGCACGCTTCGATCCTCGCCGGCTCGTCGCTGCACTGCCTGTCGCGTTTCGACCCCGAGCGGCTCGTCGCTGAGGCGAAACGCCGGCGCGCTTCGGTCATCTTCGCCGTGCCCGCCATGTGGGAACGCATCGTCGCCGCGCACACGGCTGTGGACGCGCCCGGGCTCCGTCTGGCGATCTCGGGCTCGGCCCCGCTGCCGGCCACGCTGTTCGAGCGGGTCCACGACGTGCTGGGCATGCCCCCGCTGGAACGCTACGGAACCACCGAGTCGGGGCTGAACATCTCGAACCTCTACGACGGCCCCCGCCAGCCCGGCGGCGTGGGGTTCCCCCTGCCCGGCGTCGAGACCATGATCGACGGCGAGACCGGCGAACTCTCGGTGCGGGGCCCGCAGCTGTTCGGCGGCTACGCGGGCGGGGCCCGCATCGGCCCCGGCGAATGGTTCGCCACCGGCGATCAGGCCCGCGCCGACCCAGAAAGCGGGGCGGTCGCCATCACGGGGCGCCTCAAGGACATCATCATCACTGGCGGCATGAACGTCCTGCCCCGCGAGGTGGAGGACACCCTGGCGCGCCACCCCGCCGTCGACGCTGTGGCCGTCGTGGGTGTGCCGTCGAGACGCTGGGGCGAGGAGGTCACCGCGTTCGTCGTCAGCGCGTCGGGCTTCTCTGAGGACGAACTGCGCCGCTGGACGCGCAGCCGTCTGAGCGGGTTCAAGGTGCCGAAGCGGTTCCACCGGATCGAGGAGATCCCCCGAAACCCGACCGGCAAGATCCTGCGGAGCGATCTACGCGGACCGGCCCCCGCAGCGCAGCAACGGGCCGACTGACGAGGACACCGACGAATCAACGGCTCGGGCCGCCGTGACCAGCCGTCAGTCATCGGGCTCGTCGGCGGCGGCCACGACGGCGGTGATGATCTCGGCCTCGTGGTACTGCCTGTGACGCACCGAGGCGGCGTAGTGGCGGAGCAGCCGGAGCGAGACGTCACGTTCGATCTCGATCTCGGACAGGTCGGACTCGGGCCCGGCGAGCAGGGCGATCCGGTCCTCGAGGTTCGCCGCGCCGGTGGGGCCGCTGGCGAACTCCATCTCTATCGTCGAACCGCGGGCAGTGGCGGTCACGCGCAGGCGTTTGGATTCCGGCTCCTCGGCGCCGGCGGTCTGTTGCATGAGCACGAGCAGCGCTTCCTCGGACACCGCCTCCAGCCGGGTCCTAGTCGTCTCGTTCCAGGTCTTCTGCGCCGCGAAGTCGGCCACGAAATCCTTGATCCGTCGCAGGCTCCCGACGTCGAGACCGGTCTCGACTGTGCTGCGGTACACGGCCGCGTTGAACGCCGACGCCAAGGCGACGAGCAGCAGGCTCCCAGCCGGCAGCCCGTGCCGCGTCGCGGCGTCCCAGAATGCGCCGCCACCGAAGTCCACGACGCCGATCTCGATGATCAACCCGACGAGGATGGGCAGGCCGACCAGGACGACGTTCCGCGCTCGGCCGAAGGACTCGCTCTGTGCCCGAGCGATGCGGAGGATCAGCGGAGCCAGGATGAACACGAAGAACACGACCACGAGAGCGCGCGGCATGGCGATGACCGCGGCCCACGCTTTGGGGATCATGGCGACGACCAGGAACGGCACGGCGACCATCGCCCCCACCCGCCGCGAGGCGCAGCGGGTCTGGGCAATGAACCGGATCCCCAGAGGCGAGGCGCTGACGGGCAGCGAGCCCGCCAGGCCCGAGGCGACGGTGCCCAACCCGAGCCGCGTGTTGGCGCGCTGAACCTCCCGGAAGTCGACCGACAGCAGCCGGCGCCACGAGACGAACTGCGTGAGGACCGAGGCGCTGTGGGTGCGTATCAGCACGACCAGACCGAGAATCAGGAAGGACGGCAGCAGCGTGAAGAACGCGGCGCCGAAGGGCGCCTCGCCCCGGGGGCCGAACAACCCCCAGCCGCCCTCGGGGAGCCCGAACCAGGAGGCCCCCCGCACGCTGTCGAAGTCGTAGAGCCCGAAGCCGATCGCCACGACGACTCCCGCCGCCATGCCGATCGGTGCCGCCCACAGCTTCAGGGCGGCGCGGCCGCGTGCGTGTACGCCGATCATGACCGCCAAGGCCACGATCATGGAAAGCAGAACGCCGAGGCGCCCGCTCCTTGCCTGGTCGTCGCGGACGACGCTGACGAGCACCGGGATCAGCGACATCACCGACAGCACCACCAGCGTGCTGCTCACCGCCGGGGTGATGAGCCTCCGCAGGACCGACAGGCGCATCCCGACGAGGACCTGGAACAAGCCGGTCACGACCACCAGCGCGGCGAGCGTGCCGATCCCTCCGCCCTGCAGGGCCAGGATGCAGAACGGCACGCTGATCGGGTCGACCGTCGAGACGTACAGGTTCTCGGTCCGCAGCCGGCCGGGGCCGACGGTCGTCAGCAGCATCAGCAGGCTGCACACGACGATGGACGCGAGCACGACACGGGATTCGAGCGCGCTAGCGCCGCCCGCCACCGTCACCGCCAGGAGCGGCAACAGGATCAACCGCGGGACCAGCATCATGGCGAGCTGGGCGGCATGGCTCAGCGCCTGCCCCGCCGGCGGTGTCTCGTGCGGCTCGTACCTGCCGTCGGGAGAAGCGGCGCGTCGAACCATAGCAGAACGCTAGGAGCGTGCCGAGCAATCCACGGTCACCGTCGGTCTCATGGCCGATTCATGGATTCCGGCCTTCGCCGGAATGACACTCGGGGCGTCGGTGGCATTACTCAGCAGTCTGCTAGGTGAGGCCGCCGAGCGTCGGCGTATTTGCTGGTGGTGGCGGGCGATTCACCGGTCACTAGCATCGGTCGTGCCGCACCGGCAGGAATCACGCGCCCGCCGCCCTTGCCTCCCACCCTCGCCGCGGTCGAACCGACAGGGAGACCATGCCCGCCAGATTGCTGCGAACGAGTCTCTGCCCGCGTACGGGGCGCCTGCTCGCCGCGGCAACAGCCGTCCTCCTGCTCGCAGGCGCCTGCGGCAGCGACGGCGGCACCGATGCCTCGAGTCCGGTCGCCCCCGCCGAGCCGTCCGCAACGGGGGACCCGCCTGCGCCGCCGCCCGCGCCCGGCGACCCGCCTGCACCCGGGGACCCGCTGTCGCCGCCGCCCGTACCCGGCGACCCGCCGACGCCCGGCGACCCGCCAGCGCCCGGCGACACGCCCCCTCCGCCGACACCCGGCGACCCGCCAGCACCTCCGCCCGAGCCGGCCCCACCCGCCCCCGCACCCGTGGCGGCACCCGAGCCCACAGCCGAGCCGGTCTACGGCGGTACGCTGACCTTCGGCCTCGAGGCCGAGACCAGCCAGGGCTGGAACCCGGCGACCA
>JAPOYM010000067.1 GCA_026706565.1 bacterium | reverse complement strand
CCGGCCGCTCGGTGGAGTACGTCTTGGCCCGGGAGCGGCCGATGGACATGATCCCCCCCACCTGGCCCTGGGCGCGTCGCTGCATCCACCAGAAGAACAGGATCAGCAGGCCCACCGGCAGCAGCAGGGGCAGCAGGGTCCCCCAGATGCTCGAGGAGGGCCTAGTGAACTTCACGCCGGCCCCCAAGCGCTCGCGCAGCAGGGCGTAGTCGTCTGGAGGGAGGTCGGTCGGACCGGTCGTGCGGAAGGCCTCGCCGTCGGCAAGCTCGCCGGAGATGTCGCCGTTGTTGTTGTTGATCTCCACCGAGACGACGCTCCCGGCCGCAACCTGGTCGAGGAACTGGCTGTAGGTGATCTCCTGGCTCTCGTCGCGGGAGAACATGCCGGGCAGGATCAGCGTGCCCAGGATGACGAGCAGGGCGATCCAGGCCAGCCAGCGCGTCCAGCGCGCGCCCGCCGACGGACGGGGCGGGTCCCCCGAACCGCCGGAGGTCGATGGCGGCTGGGGGGGCGGTGGCGATTGCGCCATGAGTTCATGCTAGGAGTCCGGCGGGCCGTTCCGGTGGCCGCGGGTGCTTGAGAGGCCCCCTGTGCGCTCGGCGAGGAGCCGAGAGCGTCGGAGAGGCGGGGGTAGGATCGCTGGCCGTGGCCGGTTGTTGTCTGTGTACGGCCGCGGGCCGCAAATGACCCGACGCGGCCGCCTGCGGCCCGCTCCCCCCTGGTCCGTATCGGTTGCTGTCGCAGGCTGGATCGGCGCGGCGCTGACTGCTGTCGTCGTGCAGGTCGTGCTGCTGGCGGTGTGGAATCCGCCCTCGGGGCTGGGGGCGTCTGCGGCCCGCGCCGGGGCACAGGTGGCCGGCGGTGCCGAACCGGATCACTTCAACCTCGCGTACTGGCAGTTCGCGGTGCTGCAGGTGCCGCTCTGGGGAGCCTTGGCGCTTGTTGTCTGGGCCGTCGTCCGGCGCCACGGGGTTGATCTGCGGGCTGCTTTGGGCCTGAACCAGCGTTGGTACGACATACCCGTCGGGCTGGCGTGCGGCCTGCTGGCGCAACTCTTGGTCGTGCCGGCGATCTACCTGCCGCTGGCGCGCTTCATCGACGCCGAGGACGTGGAGGCGCCGGCTCGGGAGATCATGAGCCTCGCCGACGGTGCCGCCGGCGTGGCGGTCGTGGTGGCGGGGGTCGTGCTGGTGGCGCCGTTCGTCGAGGAGCTGTACTTCCGCGGCTTGCTGCTCCGGGCGCTCTGGGGCCGCATGGGCCGTGCAGCCGCGGTCGCGGTGGCCTCGGTGCTGTTCGGATTGGCGCACCTGCAACTCCTCCAGCTTCCCGCTCTAGTGGCCTTCGGGCTGGTGGCGGGGGCACTCGTCGTGGCGACGAAGCGTCTCGCCCCGGGGATGTGGGCGCATGCCGCCTTCAACAGCTTCACCGTCGTGCAACTGCTGCGCTGAGCGATGACCCGCACCGACGGAGTGAGGCGGCGTATCGACGGCATCGGGCCGCGAGGGCGCGCCGGCGCTGTCCTGCAGCGCCGGCTGCAGCTCACCTGCATCGCGGGCGCCTGCCTCTTCGTCTTCTGGCAGATGCGGCCCGACCTGCTGTTCTCCGACACGACACCCGCCGGGGGCGACATGGCCGCGCACGTCTGGGGGCCGGCGTTCCTGCGGGACCACCTGTTGCCGGCAGGCAGGCTGAGCGGCTGGGCGCCCGACTGGTACGCCGGATTCCCGGCCTACCACTTCTACATGGTGCTGCCGTCGCTGGCCATCGCCTTGGCGTCGTTCGTCATTCCCTACGGGGTGGCCTTCAAGCTCGTGGCCGTCGCCGGCCTGGTCACGCTGCCCTTGGCGGCGGCCCTGTTCGTGCGGCTGGCGGGGCTGCGATTCCCGGCGCCCGCGGTCGCGGCGGTCTTCACGCTGCCGTTCCTGTTCGACACGTCATTCAGCATCTACGGCGGCAACGTCGCCTCCACTCTGGCGGGGGAGTTCTCCTACTCCATCAGCCTGTCGCTCATGCTGGTCTACCTGGGCGTCGTCCTGCGCGGCCTGCGCACCGGGCGCCACCGCGTCCTCGCGGGCGTGCTGCTGGCGCTCGTCGGACTCACACACCTGATACCGGCCATCTTCGCCACCGCCGCCACCGGGGTGGCCCTGGCGATGCAGCCGGGCCGACGGCCGCTGCGGTGGGTCGCGGTGACCGGGGCGCTGGGCGCAGGATTCGCGGCGTTCTGGCTGCTGCCGTTCTGGTGGCGGCGGGCGTACTACCACAACATCGACTGGGTGAATCTGACCGAGTACTGGCCGAACCTGGTGCGCGACGACTGGCGTTGGGTGCTAGTGGGGGCGTGGGCGGGGCTGCTGGCGGGAATCCTGCGGCGCCGTCGCCTCGCCCTGTACCTGGCGGCGCTGGCGGCGCTGGCGGCCGCGACCTACCGCTGGATTCCCCAGGGCGTGCTGTGGAACGCCCGCCTGCTCCCCTTCTACTACCTGGCGATGCTCCTGCTGGCGGCTGTCGGCGTGGCGACCCTGCTGGTGACGGTCACCGTCGGTGCCCCGCTCAGCGACCTCCCGACCGGAGAGGCCGAAGGTCCGGCGGCCCGCGGCGAAGTGAGGCGGCGTCGCTGGTTGCCGAACGACTCCCTGCGTCTGCGGATCGCCCTGGCGGCGCTGGCGCCGGTCGCAGCGGTGGCCGTGGCCGTCGACGACCTGGTCGCAGGGAGCGCGACCCTGGCGGCGCTGATCGAGGTCGTTCCGGGCGTGGAGGCGTCGACTGCTCCGGACCGAGCCGCCGATGTCGCACACTTGGCGCTGATCGTGCTCGTGGCGGCTGCGGTCGTGGTCCTCGCCGAACTGCTGCGTTCGCTGCGGGCACAAGGTTTCCGGCCCAAGCCGAGCGGTCTGGTGGTTCTGGGCACTCCGGGACCGGCGCAGGCCGCGGGGGGGATCCGTCCCGCCGCCGCGACGACGCGCCCGGCCGGCGTGATCCGCCCGCTCGGCGCCGTCAGGACCTCAGCGGGGCGCGGCGGGTTGGCGCTGTCGCTGGGAACCGCGGCGGCGGCCCTCGTCGTGGTCGTCGCGGTGGCCTATCCGCTGCGGGCCCTCGGCCTCGCCGGCCACGAGACTCCCGACGGTCGCTACGGGCTGCGGGTCGCGCCGAACGTCGTCGTGGCCGGCACCGCGCAGAAGAGTTACTTGCCGTTCTGGGTGTACTGGAACTTCTCGGGCTACGAATCCAAGCAGCCGCGGGAGGGGATCGGAGGGTACGACGAGTACTACAGGGTCGTGACAGCTATGGCGGCTGTGGCCGCCGAGCGCGGTTGCGGGCGCGTGATGTGGGAGTACGGGCTGAAGCGTCTGGACAGCTACGGGTCGCCGATGTCGTTGATGCTGCTGCCGCACTGGACCGACGGCTGTCTAGGGTCCATGGAGGGGCTCTTCTTCGAGTCCACCCAGACCGTGCCGTTCCACTTCATCAACCAGGACGAGCTCTCGCTCGAGCCCTCGCGCCCGGTCCGGGCGGTTCCGTACGGGGGCACCGACCTCGCCGCCGGCGCCGAGCACATGCAACTGTTCGGCGTGCGCTACTACATGGCCTTCTCGGATTCTCTGATCGCCGCGGCGCGGGCGCACGAGGATCTGACAGAGGTGGCGGCCCAGCCGCCGTGGGTCGCCTTCGAGGTCGCCGACGCCCCGCTGGTCTCGCCGCTGGCGGCAGAGCCGGTGGTGATCGAAGGCGCCGACGACCCGGAACTCTGGCGCGGCGTCGCCTTCGACTTCTATACGGACTACGCCGACTCGGGGGCGCTCGACGCCGGGTCCGAAGGCCGGAAGCGCACCAGGGTCTTCCCGGCCGCCGACGGCCCCGAGCGCTGGGCCGAGGTTCAGGGCGGCGCCGAGCTGCCGGTCCGCGAGCTGCGCGAGATCGAGATCCACGAGGTCTCCAGCACGACGAACTCGATCCGATTCAGCGTGGAGCGCACCGGCGTGCCCGTCCTCGTGAAGGCCTCGTACTTCCCGAACTGGCAGGTCGACGGGGCCGCCGGGCCGTACCGCGTGGCACCCAACTTCATGGCCGTGGTGCCCGATGAGACCGAGGTCACCCTGACGTACGGCTGGACCGCCATAGACGTGGGGGCTTGGGCGATCACCGTCATGGCGCTGGTAGCGGCGGTGGTGCTGTGGAGGAACCCGCACGTCTGGACCGCAGAACCGGACCGGCGCCCTCGGTGGGAATGAGGGACGGCCCCGCGCCGCGCCGCGCCGGCCTGTCGGTCGTGCTGCCCGCCTACCGCGAACAGGACGTCATCGCCGCGACCTTGGCGGCGCTGCGGGACGGCCTGGCCGCCGCGGCGCCCGGAGACGACCTGGAGTTGATCGTCGTGGACGACGGCTCAGATGACGACACCGCGGCGCGGGCGGGCGCAGCGGGCGCCGACCGGGTGATCGTGCTGGATGGGAACCGCGGCAAGGGCGCCGCGGTCCGCGCCGGCATGCTGGCAGCGACCGGGGACGCGGTGCTGTTCACCGACGCCGACCTGCAGTATCCGCCGGATCGGATCTTGGCGGTGTTGGCGCGCCTCGAAGGCGACGTGGGTGCGGTGGTGGCGCGGCGAGGGCGGTCCGGGGAGCCGCCGCTGCGCCGTCTGGGGAGCTACGCCGTGTCGTGGGGGGCCAGGGTCTCGGTGCTGGGCGGCGCGGCCGGCGCCGAGGGTCTCGGTGTGGACACGCAGTGCGGGCTGAAGGCCTTCCGCCGCGACGTGGCGCGGGACGTGTTCGCCCGTTGCCGGGTCGACCGCTTCGGATTCGACGTGGAGGTGCTGGTGCTGCTCGCGCTGCTCGGGGTGCCGGTGGCCGTCGAGACGGTCGATGCCATCCCGACGCCGCGCCGCTCCAGCGTGCGCGTGCTGCGGGACGGCGCGGCGATCCTCCGGGATCTGCTGGGAATCCGCCGCCGCCTCCGCCGCGGCGACTACGACCTGGCTGCCCGCTCCGATGACTGAGCAGCCGGGCACGACAGCCGGGCGGGCGTCGACCCCGGAGGCTCGCCTCGACGCGATCATCCGCGCCAACGACATCCGCGGCCGAGTCCCGACCGAACTCGACGCGCCGACGGCGGGCCTCCTCGGAGCGGCCTTCACAGCGTTCTTCTGCGAGGACGATCCCGGCACGACCGAGATCGTCGTCGGGCGCGACATGCGGCTCTCGGGGCCGGCCCTCCTCGACGCGTTCTGCGCCAGCGTGCAGGCTGCGGGCCTCGATGTGGTGGATCTGGGCCTGGCCTCCACCGACATGCTCTACTTCGCCTCGGGTCACTTCGGCGCGCCCGGCGCGGTGTTCACCGCCTCGCACAACCCCGCCGACCACAACGGCATCAAGGCCTGCCGGTCCGGCGCCCGGCCACTCAGCGCTGAACAGGGGCTGACCCGCGTTCGTGAACTGGCTCTGGCGGGGCCGCGCGCACCGGCGCCGAGCCGAGGCGGGCGCCGCCGGGTGGACCTGCTGGACGTCTTCGCCCGTCACGTCCGGTCGTTCACCGACGTCGAGCGCATGCGGCCCCTGCGGGTGGTGGCCGATGTCGCCAACGGCATGGGCGGCCTCGTCGTGCCGGCCGTCTTCGAGGGTCTGCCGCCGACCCTGGAGGTTCTGTACGGCGAGTTGGACGGCACCTTCCCGAACCATCCGCCCGATCCGCTGCAGGAGGCCAACCTGGCCGACCTGTGCCAGCGGGTGCGCGAGGCCGGCGCCGACGTCGGGTTGGCGTTCGACGGCGACGCCGACCGTGTCTTCTTCGTAGACGACCGGGCGCGCCCGCTGTCGGGTTCGGTCGTGGCCGCCCTGCTGGCGATAGCTGTGCTGCGCCGCAGACCCGGGGCGCTCGTGCTGTACAACGCGGCGTGCTCCCGGATGGTCCCGGAGGTGATCGCCGAGAGCGGCGGTCGCGCCCGGCGCACCCGCGTGGGGCACACGCTCATCAAGCAGCAGATGGCTGAGACTGGTGCGGCATTCGCCGGCGAGCACTCGGGCCACTACTACTTCGCCGAGAACCACAACTCCGATTCGGGGGTGCTGGCAGCAGTGGCCCTGCTGGAGGAGTTGTCCCGCGCCGGCGTGCCGCTCAGCGAGTTGCGCCGCCCGTACGATCGATACGCCGCCTCCGGCGAGGTGAACTTCACCGTCGAGGATCCCCAGGCGGTCACCGAGGCCCTGGCGCACCGCTACCGGGACCACCCCCAAGACCGCCTCGACGGCCTCACGGTGGACTGCGGCGACTGGTGGTTCAACCTGCGCCCCTCCAACACCGAGCCCCTGCTGCGCTTGAACCTTGAGGCCCGAGCCCCGTCCGCCTGCGCCCGCCGTCTAGCCGAGGTGCGCGCCGCGCTGCGGTCGCACGGTTGATCCCCAGCAGTGTCGCAGGCCCGGTCTACATTCGGGCACGAGCATGACCGACCACTTCGGGGCCAAGCCGCCAGTGCCGACCGACCCCTACAGGACGGTGTTCGAGCCGTATCTCATCCGGCTTCGGCTGATTGCCGAGATGAGCGCCGGCGAGGCCGGTGCCGCCGCGGTGCGGGCACGGCGGACCCAGCGGTCGCTCTGGTACAACATGCTCAAGGGCTCCGGCATGGTCCCGACCGAGGCCGAGGCAGCGGACCTCTTCGTCCGTCACACCTTCCTCGTGGCAGTGGCCCGGTCGGTGGTTCTCACTCTCGACGGTGCCCGGACTCCGCTCAGGCCGACCAAGGCTCGCAGAACCGACGTCCGCGAGGTCCTCGGCGATGGGTTCGTGTCGTGGGCGATCCTGACCGATCGGGGCCGGCGATGGGCGGAGGATCTCTTCGACGCCGCCGACGGCTTCGATTGGCGGGCGCAGCCCCGCGACGTGTTGCGCCAGATGTACGAGTCGGTGATCGAGGCCGGCCATCGCAAGTCCTTCGGCGAGTACTACACGCCGGACTGGCTGGCCG
>JAPOYM010000101.1 GCA_026706565.1 bacterium | reverse complement strand
CCGTCGGGGGCCGCGGGTTGCTGTGTCGTCGGGGTTCGGCGGGGGGTGACGGCGGGGGGCGCCGGTGCGGGTTCAGTTCAGGTTCGTGTGTCGAGGGCGCGGCGGCGGCAGCGGCGACGCGATTCGCGCCGCTGCAGTCGACTGCAAAGCGCCTGGTCAGAGCCTATCCGCTGATGCTCTAACGCTCCAAATCAGGCGAACTCCGAACGCCGCAGCACCAGCAGCCACGTCAACGCGCCGGAGGCTGCGACCAGCACTAGGGACTCCAGCCCGGCCTGCGCCAGGGAGAGCGACTCGGTTGAGTCCCAGATGTCCGCCGACAGCATCGGCAGGTTCGTGGGCCGCATCAGCAGGGTGAGCGGCAGTTCCTTCATGACCGACAGGAACACCAGGCCTCCCGCGGCCAACAGACCGGGCGTCATGAGCGGCAACTCCACGGTCCGGAGGCGGCGCCAGCGGCGGGCGCCGAGCGTCC
Source organism: bacterium (assembly GCA_026706565.1). Classification (GTDB taxonomy): domain Bacteria; phylum Actinomycetota; class Acidimicrobiia; order Acidimicrobiales; family CATQHL01; genus VXNF01. The sequence continues at coordinate 6,591 of JAPOYM010000101.1, read as the reverse complement.
GGGCACCCTCGCCGAGACGCGCCGGGACGGCGCCCACGGCCGCCCGCGCCGCATTGGCCGCCTGCGCCCCGAACAGCAGCACGTAACCCGCGATCAGCAGCGGCAGTGTCTGGTAGATCACCTCGGCGAACGGCACCTGCAGAGCCCAGAACACCAGGGCCAGAGCGACCACGATGCCGGGAAAGGCGAAGCTGGCCGTGACGAGCAGGTTGGACGCCGAGGCACTGGGCGACGGACGCCGCACCAGCAGCCACGCCAGCGGGAGCACCACCAGGACCGTCACCGCGGCCGCCACGGCGCTGACCGCCACGGTGGAGGCGGCCGAGGCGGCGATCCCCGCAGCGTCGAGGGCGAACGCACCGACACGCCGGCCCGGCGCCGCGATCCCCCTGCCGGCCCAGTACCCGAGCGTGACCAACGGCGCCACGAGAGCCAGGAGCAGGAACGCCGCGACGCCAGCGCAGACCGGCCAGCGCAGCCACCCGAGGTTCGTGAGCGGCGGAGGCCGCTCGGAGGTGGCGGCGAATCCCCCGGCGCGGCGTCGTGCGAGCCACCGCTCGACGGTCACTACCGCCAATGCGACGAGGCCGAGCAGCAGCCCGTGCGCGACGGACGTGGGTCGGTCGAAGAGCCGGTTGGCGTAGATCGAGCGGGTAAGGGTCTCGTAGCGGAGCAGCTCGACCGCCCCGAAGTCCGAGAGCGTGTAGAGGCACACGAGCAGACCGCCGGCGGAGACGGCCGGGAGGATCGCCGGGAGGGTGACGGTGGCGAAGACCGCCGGTGGCCTGCGCCCCAGCACCCGCGCGGCCTCCTCGTAGGCGGGGTCCAGATGGCGCAGACGGGCGCGGGTGGGCAGGTACACGTAGGGGTACGTGAACAGGGTGAGCACCAGCCAGGCCGCCCAGAAGCCGCGCAGGCGGGGCAGCGCGCCGACCCCGAGCGGCGACAGGATCTGCTCGGCCAGCCCGCCGCGGGCCAAGAGCGCGATGAACGCCGTGGCGCCGACGAACGTCGGGAAGACCAGCGGCAGAGGCGCAAAGGCCGCCCAGAGCCGCCGTCCCGGCAGGTCGAGGCGCACTGTCGCCCAAGCCAGGGCGGTCCCGGCCACCATGGCCGCCAGCGACACCGAGACGGCCAGCAGGAGCGAGTTGCGCAGCGGGCCCCAGGTCCGCGCCACGCCCAGGATGTCGAGGATGTCGGAGCGAAGCCGGACGTTCTCGTAGACGAGGTAGCCGAGCGGCGCCGCGAAGAACAGCCCGAGACCAAGACCCCAGAGACGGCACAGGCGCCCGGGATCCATCGTCCGAGCCGCGGGTTGCAGTCGAGTCGGTGACGCTACGGCGCGACTCTCAGGCGTGCGCTGAGTCGTTCACCGGAGGCGCAGAGCGGACCGCCGGACAGTGGATTGCCAACTCCGCCGGAATGAGAAGGTGGTCCGCAGCATTGCCGCGCAGTCCTAAGGCGCCGGGTTCGGGCGTTCGGGGTGCCGCTGCCTGCCGTTGCGCCGCAGGCCGGCCATCGCCGACGCGGGATACGCGACCGCGGGCGGACCCGTGTAGCTGAGTGCCACGTCATCGCCCACGCGCACGCTCGGCATCCGGTCGCTGCGAGCAAGGAGGATGTCGCCGCCGATCTGCACGCGGCACTCCGTCGCCGGCCCGTAGAAGCGCATCGCCTCGACTTGGCCCACGGCAGCGGTGTCCCTCTGGTCTTCCGCCGGTGCGTCGAGGCGCAGATGCGAGGGACGTACCAGAACCGCCACTTCCCCCGAAACGGGACAGCACGTCGCCAGACTGCCCAACGGTGTGGCGACGGTGGCGCCGGACCCGAGGCCGGGGATGAAGTTGGCGTCGCCGACGAACGAGGCGACCCACGGCGACGCCGGATGGCCGTAGACCTCGCTGGGGGTGCCGCGCTGGCGGATGTGGCCCTCCTGCATGACCGCCACCTCGTCGCCCATGACGAAGGCCTCGTCCTGATCGTGGGTGACGATGACCGCCGTGGCCCCGAGTGCAGCAAGCAACGTCCGGACCTCGGCCTGGAGTTCAAGCCGAAGATGCACGTCCAGCGCCTGGAAGGGCTCGTCCAGCAGGAGCATCCGCGGGCGCGGCGCCAGCGCGCGGGCGATGGCGACCCTCTGCTGCTGGCCGCCCGACAGAGAGTCGGGCATCCTCTTCTCGAACCCGGCGAGGTCGACCATGTCCAGCACCTCGCGTACCCGCGTCGCCCGGTCGGACGAACGACCGAGTCCGTAGGCCGCATTCGCCCCCACCGAGAGGTGTGGGAACAACGAGCGCTCCTGGCCGAGGAGGCCGATGCGCCGAGACTCCGGCGCCGTGTGTACGCCCGGCCCCGCCAGCAGGCGCTCACCGACATGCACCTCCCCGCGGTCAGCTGCCTCGAGGCCCGACACGATGCGCATGAGCGTCGTCTTCCCGCAGCCGCTGGGCCCCAGCAGCGAGAGGGTTCGCCCGCTCTCGATGCTCAGGTCGACGCCGTGCAGCACCTTCGACTCGCCGAAGGACTTGTGGACGCCGACGATCCGCAGGTCGCGGAAACCGTTGCGGTCTGCGGCGCCTGTATGCGCCCGCGCGCCCCTGCCACCGGCGGCTTGACCGTTGCGCCCGTTGCCGAGGCGCCGCCGGACCGGCGCCTGCGGGCGCGGCGCAGCGTCGCGAGGCTGGGGGGCATTAGGCACGCCTAATACTCTAGTTCGTTAGGCAACGTTTACAACCGGCACCGGGATGCGAGCGCGGGGACGCCGGGGGCAACACCGCCGGCCCCGACCCGGGCGATGGGACTCAGCGCACGATGCCGCTCTGTTCTATGAGTTCCTGGGTGCGGGCGAGGCCGCCGCCGAGACGGCCGAAGTCGATCGTGTCGGTGACGCCGGCGGCGTCGAGGGGAGCGAGTTCGTCGGGCGGCTCGACGCCTGCGGCCAGCGGGTGCTCGCGGGTTTCGGAGGCGTAGAACTCCTGGGCCTGTGGCGTGAGCATGAACTCGATGAAGGCCTGCGCCGCGCTGGGCTGATCGGAGTCGTCCAGGATCGCGCCGGTGGTGACGATCAGCAGCGAGCCGATGTCGTCGGGGGCGAAGTTGTGGTTGACGCCGGGAGCATCGGGATCCTCGGCGAGGAAGCGCAGCAGGTAGTAGTGGTTCACGAGACCCATGTCCACCTCGCCGCGCAGGACCGCGTCGACGATGGCCGAGTTCTTCGGGTAGTTGGGCGAGTTGTTGGCTGCCATCCCCGCCAGCCAGGCGAGCGCGGCGTCGTCACCGGACTCAAAGCGCATCGCCGTGATGAAGTCCTGGAAAGAGCTGTTGGCGGGTGCCACCGCCACGCGGCCGTCGTATGCCAGGTCGGTGAGATCCAGCACAGAATCGGGGAGATCGGCGGAGTCCACGAGGTCGGGGTTGTACACGAGCACGCGCTGGCGCCCGCTGAAGCCCACCCATGTGCCGTCGCCGGCCCGATAGGGGGCGGCTACAGCATCGAGGACATCTTCCGGGAGTGTCCGCAGGCGGTACCGGGCAGCCAGGTATCCCATGGCGCCGGGACTCTGGGAGATGAAGACGTCCGCAGGAGTGGCGTCGCCCTCGGCCTCGATCAGCAGCGCCAGGTCGGGCGAGGCGCCGTAGCGGACGTCGACCTCCATGCCGGTCGCTTCCTCGAACATCGCCACGAGCGGTCCGATGAGGTCCTCGCTGCGCCCCGAATAGACGGTGAGGGGGTCGTCCGGTTCGGAGGGAGGGGTCGGGGCCGGCTCGGGCGGCGCAGGAGCGGGTTCCGGCGGCGGCGCGGGCGCTGGCTCTGCCGGCGGCGTCGGGGGCGGGGAGACGGTGCTCCCGGACTCTCCGCCGGAGCCGCAGGCAGCGGTCGTCAGGCTGAGGATGCCGACCAGCGCGACCAACCAGAGTGCGCGCCACCAGCGGCGGGCAACCATGCTGCGAAACTTCACCGTGATGTCTCCTTCGACTCTCGGAGCGTCCTCTTGGAGCGGCTCTACCGAATTGGTTAGGTAACCCTAACTCCCGAAAATGAATTAGGCAACCCTAACAAGTAGCAAGTCCGGCGCGGCAGGGTCGGTTCCGCAGCGTCCGGTCATCTGTTCCCGCCTGCAGGCGCCCGCCCACGAATCCGCTCCGAGACGGCTGGCCGCCAGCACCACGTCGAAGTTCGCGCAGGCGCGGTCCCCCGGCCGGGAGAATCAGCCCCCGATCGCCGTGGCTGCCTGCTCCAGCGGTTCGGGCAGCGGCTCGCCGGTTGTCACGGTGAGGCGCCTCGTGGCCCGGCTGAGCGCCACGTACAGCAGCCGCATCCCCGCCTCCGACTCGGCTGCGATGCGACGGGGTTCCACCACAACCGCCGCGTCCACCTCCAGCCCCTTGAGCGTGCGCGCCGAGCAGACCGACACCTGCGTGCCGAGGGCGCGGCGAGCGGAGGCGCCGTGGGCCACCCCTGCCGCCGTCAACGCACCGGACAGTTCGGCGACCTGCTCCTCGGCGCAGATGACGGCCAGGTTGCCGGCCCCGGCGTGCGGCAATTCGCCGCGCACGGCGTCCGCCACGGCCCCGGCGAGCGATCCGGAGCCGGCGGCGGGCAGGCGCACGAGCCTCGGCGGCTCGCCGCCGGGGCGCGCGGCGCGCGGCGGCACCAGGTCCGCCAGCTCCGGGGGCAGGCAGGCAGCGGCGAAGTTCATGATCGGCTGCGGAACCCGGTAGCCGATCGTCAACTCAGCGAAGCGCGGCGGCGCCTCCGGTGAGACGAGCTCCACCAGGCTGTCCCAAGAATCGTGCGCCCAAGCGCTCGTGGCCTGGGCGATGTCGCCCACCAGCGTCAGCGAGCCGTTGAGCGAGCGGCGTCCCACCATGCGCAGCTGCATGGGCGAGAGCTCCTGCGCCTCGTCCACCACGATGTGGCCGTAGGTGCGGATGCGCCCGCCCTTGCCGCGGGCGGTCCGCGGCCCCAGCAGCATGCGGGCCTCGTCGAGCAGCGGAACGTCGTCGGCGCTCCATACCACGTCGTCGGCGTGTACCCGGCGAGCGCGGTGCAGCCCATCGGTCTCGGCGTCGCTCAGCACGCCGGCGCCGGCGGCGGCCAGCAGTGCCCGGCTGCCGAAGAGATCGTGCAGCAGGTGGGCCGGGGTGAGCTGCGGCCACATCCAGTCGAGCGCCCGGCGCACGTCCAGGGTCTCACCGAACGCCTCGGCCAACGCGTCGGGCTCGACGGGCCGCCGGGCGCTGGCAGCGAGCGCCTCGTAGAACGCCGCGGTCACGAACCGTCGCCCGCCGTTGTGGGTGCGGCTGCGGCGGCGGGCACCGGCCACGATCGCCGCGCTCGCCTCGGTCGAGAGCCGCAGGCGCTGCAGGCCGTAGTCCAAGACGAGCGGCGCCCGCAGGGGACGCTGGCGGGTCCGCACAGCTCGACGCAGCACGGTCGCCATGCGGGCGTCGCCCTTCGTTCGGGCCACCGGCTCGGCGTCGTGACCGCTGACCGGCACGCCCTCGAGCAGGTCGCCGAGCGTGGCGAGCCGCACGCCGGCCTCGCCGAGGGAGGGCAGGACCTGCTCGACGTAGGTCAGGAAAGTGGGGTTCGGACCGATCACGAGGACCCCTTGGCCGGCCAGCGGGAAGCGGTGGGTGTAGATGAGGTACGCGGCCCGGTGCAGCGCCACGACCGTCTTGCCGGTGCCGGGACCGCCCTGGACGATGAGGACGCCCGGCAGCGGGGCGCGGATGACGTCGTCCTGCTCGGCGGCGATGGTGGCGGTGACGTCGCCGAGGCGGCCCGTGCGGGGCGCATCGAGCGCCGCCTGCAGCGCCAGGTTGTCCCCGAGGGCGCCGTCGGTACCGCCGGGCGAGAAGTGCTCGTCGTCGAGCCCCAGCAGGCGTCTGCCGCGGCTTACGAAGCGGCGGCGGCGCGCCAAGCCGAGCGGCTGGCGGCCTGTGGCCCGGAAGAAGGGCTCCGCCACCGGTGCCCGCCAGTCGCACACCACCGCGCTCTGGTCCTCGTCCCACACCCCGATCCGGCCGATGTAGAAGGTCTCGGAACCGTCGCCGCCGTCCGCGGCGGTGTCGATGCGTCCGAAGCACAGCGAGCGTCCCCCCAGCTCGAGTTGGCCGAGGCGTTGGAAGACACGGTGCTCCAGCACATCGCGCTCGTAGCGGGCGGCGTGCGTGCCGCCGGCACCGTGGGTCACCCGTTCCCAGAACGCCCGGATGCGCCGCCGCGTGTCCTCGAGGCAGGTGTGGGCATAGTCGACGTAGGCCTGCTCGGCTTGGAGGTCGGAGTCCGGGACGCCGACCTCGCTTGCGGTGGACAAGAGATCCACACTACCGATCCGGGCCTGCTCCCGCCCCGCTGTCGGCGAAGGTTCGGCGCGGGGGCCGTCAGTAGTGTGGCGCCCGTGGCGCCTGCTCTCGCTGCTCCCGGTTCCCTGAGGGCCTGCCGGGGGCTGCCGGTGGACCGAACGCCGGTGTGGCGCATCGGAATCCCGGCCTGCATCGCCGGCGGGCGCCGGGCCGCGCAGGCGGCGCCGCCGAGCCGCGGGAGGGCACCGTGAGGCGGGCCCCGGCGGCGCTGCGGGCCGG
>JAPOYM010000163.1 GCA_026706565.1 bacterium | reverse complement strand
ACGACGGTGATGCTGCGTCGGGTCGTGCCGGGTCGGAAGGTCAGCCGGCCTCGCTCGTCGGCGTAGTCGAGGTACTCTCGGGCGGTCCCTTCGAGGGTGGCGTAGTGGACGGTGACGGTCTCGGCGGACGCTTCGCTGAGGACCACGATGAAGAATATGGCGCCGGTGTCTTCGGGGGCGTCGCTGTACCGGTCGTCGATCGTGATGGTGGGCAGGGTCCGCGGCGGGGGGTCGTCGTCGTTGGTGATGGGCACGTCGAGGGGGCCGCCGGCGGGGGTGACGCCGCCTGAGAGGCCCTCTCCGGCGGGGGCGCGCCGGCCGGCGCCGAAGGCGATGCGCACGGTGCGCTCGTCGGTGTCGTCGTTCGGCTGCGCGGTGAGCAGCAGGGTGGCCTGCTGCGCGCCCGCCGCGAAGGCCACGGCGGGGTCCTGGGCGCTGTGGGGGGCCTCGGCGAGGAGGGTGACGTGCTCGTTGAGGCCGTCTCCCTCCTTCAGGGTCAGCGTGTAGTGGTCGCCGGCGATGGCAGCGGTGACAGCTAGGGGCGCGGTCAGGGCCTCGCCGGCGGCGAGCGCCCGGCCGAGCGTGACGGTGATCTCGCGGGTTCCGCCGTCCTCGGCTATGGGCCCCTCGGCGTCGGCGGCGAGGGTGACGACGGTGTCGTCGTCGTCGGCTACCGCGACCGTGGCGGCGCCGTGGGACGAGGACACGGTGTAGCCCGTGCCGGCGTCGACGGTCATCGTGGCGGCGCCGTCGGGTTCGTCTGTGTCGTCGTCGGCGGTGGAGACGGTGTAGCTCAGCGAGCCGCCGGTGGGGACGGTCACCGTCGCGGTGCCCGTGGCGGCGCCGAAGTCGCCGGTCGCGGTGACAGTCACGGTGACGGTGAGGGGTGCGGCGGGGGCGGGGCTGGCGGTGAGGGTGAAGGCGGCGTCGCTGCCCTCGCTGACGGCGGCGGCGTCGGCGGCGACGGCGATCACCGGAACAACAGGCGGCGGCGAAGGAGGAGGCGGCGGCGGCGGAGGAGGAGGCGGCGGAGGCGGGGGAGGCGTGGGCGGCGGCGGAGGCGGACTAGGCGGCGCCGGCGGCGTACGCGGCGTGGGCGTCGGCGTCGGCGTGTCGGATCCCTGCATGGCCTCCACTAGGTCGAGCACGCGCTGCCAGCGCGCCCGCGGCTCGCCCTCGTCGACGTTGGCGGCGTGCGTCCGCAGTGCGGCCAGGCTGAAGCCGCCGGGCTCGCGGCGGATCGTCTTGAGGGCTGTCTGCCAGTTGGCGAGGGCGCCGGTGTTGCCGGTCTCGTCGCGGTGGCGTTCGATCATGGACAGGATCATCTGCTCGACGATGGCGCGCTGCTTGTCGAAGCCGGCGGTGGTGACGTCGAAGGCGTGGCTGGACCTGCCGGCGACCACGCTGCCGCCGGCGACGACCATGATCTGGACCTCGTACTGCGTTCCGGCGTCGAGGCCGGTGACGGTGTGGGTGGTGCCGGAGACCCGGACGGTCTGCGGCTGGGTTCCGCCCGTCGCCTGCCAGCGGACTTCGTAGCCGTCGGCGCCGTCGGCGGCGTTCCAGGCGAGGGTGAAGCCGCTGTTGGTGATGTTGGAGACGGTGACGATGTTGACCCGGTCGTCGGCGGGCTCGGCGGGGTTCAGGTGCATCGTGTCGGCGTGCAGGCCGGCGGGCGGGGCCTGCGAGCCGAGCGGCGGGAAGCTCGTCGGCCAGGCGCCGTCGCTGCTGACGAGTTCGATGCCCGAGCCGAGGTCGGCCCACCGCCCGGCGCGGGCGAAGCCGACGGGCGTCTCGAGGACGATGCCCCTGTAGAGGGACAGGTCGACGTCGAGCGCCACTTCGGTGCCGACGGGGCTGTCGGCGCCGGCGGGGATCGTGCGCGTGCGGTCGTGCCTGGGTTCGACGCCCCGCAGGTGCAGCGTGAGGGGGAAGTCGGTCTTGCGGCTCAGGTAGAGCGAGTAGGCGATGGTGTCGTCGGAGAGGATCCGGGGCGTGCCGTTGTCGTTGGTGACGCGCTGGTGGATCCGCGCCTTGAGCAGGTCGTCGTCGGTGTGGCGCAGCGTGAAGCGGTCTCGGGCGCCGTCCACGTTGAAGGGACCGGCGATGGTGTCGGGCAGCCACAGGGTCGCCAGGATCACGGCGTCCGCCTCGACGAGGTTGTCGTCGTAGGCCGACAGGGTGATCTCGCCGCGGGTGTCCCCGGGCCGCAGGAAGGCGCGGGGCTGGGTCTCGTCGGGGAGCAGGCCGGTGAGGTCTTCGGCCACGTTGAAGTTCCCGGACCGGTTGCGCAGCAGCAGCACGGGGCGCATCGTGGTCGGCACCGGCCGCGAGGCGATCACGGTGGCGCGCAGGGTGGTGTTGTCCTCGGGCAGCGTGAGGGTCCGACCGTAAGGTTGCAGGTGGAACGTGATGCGGCGGTCGTTGTCGACCACCCACAGGGGCCGCGTCACGGTCCGGCCGTCGATGCGGGTGTCGCTGGAGTCGAACGTCACGGTCAACAGCACCGCGTCGAGCTCGGTGAAGGCGCCGTCCTGGGTGCCGGAGACGGTGACCGTCTTGCCTTTGTAGTCGCTGGGCGTGAAGTACAGCGGCCCGGTCGTGGCGAGGGAGGCGTGGGGGGTGGCGCTGCCGTCGGTGCCGGTGAGGCTGAGCGCCCCGTACACGTCCGCCGTGGGCGCCGACGCCAGGGAGACGCTGAAGGCAGCCGTCTCGCCCTCGCCGACGTAGGCGTTGGAGGCGGGGCCGAAGACGTCGCTGGCGACGACCGCGACCGCCGCCTCGTCGTCTTGGATCGTGACGCTCACCGCCGAGGGCGACCCGGCGGCCACGCCGGCGGGCAGGTTCGAGCCCAGCGAGACTGTCAGGGTCTCGCGGTCGCGGTCGCTGTCTTGGCGGGCCGTGAGCACGGCGGTGCCCGTCAGGGCGGCGGTTTGGATCACGACGCCCGAGGGGGCGCTGTAGTCGCCCGCCTCGGCGGTGCCGCGGGTGACCCGCAGGGGGATGGTCACGGCGGAGCGCAGTGCGGAGGTGAGCGTCGCCGTGATCGTGGCCGTCCGGCCCTCCTCTAGGGGGTTGGGCGACACCGACAGGCTCACCGCCGGGGCCGGGTCGTTGTCGCTGACGGTCACGGGGACCGAGGCGATGGCGATGCCGCGGTAGTCGGTGTCCGGCGACGCCGCCCGGTGGGTGATGGTGGCGGTGCGCCCGCCGGGGTCGCGGAAGTTGTCGTCTTGGGCCCGCACCGTCACGGTCTGGGGGGCGTTCCATGTGGCGGTGGTGAAGCTGAGGTTCTTGGCGGTGGCGAAGGCCGTTCCGTCGGTGCTCACCTGCGCCGCAGCCGACGAGCTCGACATGGCGGTGATGGTCACGGTGTCGGTCGGCTGGGTGTTCAAGACGACGGTGTAGGTGTCGGTGCCGGCGGGCTCGGCGACGGTCGTGGCGCCGCCGGTCTGCGTCACCGTCACGCCGGGCTCGTCGTCGTCGGTCACGATCACCGCCACGTCGGCGGCCTCGGCGGCGCCGAACCCTCCGCCCGACGGCGTGTGGGTGAGCGTCACGCTGTCGTTCGCGGTGTCGGTGTCGTGGCGAGCGGTCACCGTCACCGTCTGCGGCGTGGCCCATGTGCCGCCAGTCCCGCTGGTGAAGCTCAAGCTTGCGGGTTGTACGGTCACGTCGGTGTTCGTGGTGCCGCCGATGGCCACCGTGACGGTCCCCGTCGGCTGGCGGCCCAGGCGCACCGTGTAGGTGGAGTTGGCGCCCTCGGGCACCGTCACCGACTCCGGGTCGAACACGAGGCCGGGCTGGTCGCTGGCGTTGATGGTGAGGGTGTGCGCGCTGGTGGCGCCGATTTCGTAGCCGGTTCCCGAGGTGAGGGTGAGGATGATCGTCTCGGCGGCTTCGGTGGCGGTGTCGTCGGTTATGGCGACGGGGACAGTGGCGCTGGTGGCGCCCGCTGTGACGCTGATGGTGCCGTTGGCGCTGGTGACGCCGGAGATGGTGTAGTCGGTGCCGCGCACGGCGGTGCCGGTGAGGGTGTAGCCGACGGTGATGCCCGCAGCGGGCGCCGGGGAGATGTTCACGGTCACGTTGACTGTGCCGGCGTCCTCGTCCGCGCTCTGGGAGGCCGACGCGAACTGCGCCGAGGGCGTAGCGGGCTCGTCGTCGTCGGTCAGCGCGATGGTGCCGGAGGTGACGGTGGCGCCCGCCAGGGTGGCCGACAGGGTGATGGTCTCGTCGGCCTCGTCGTCGCTGTCGTCGGCGGGCGTGAGGGTGAAGTCGGCCGTGCCGGCGGCGGCGTCGGCGGCGACGGTCAGCGCCACGGTGGCGGGAGCGCTGAAGCCCACCACGCCGGCCTCGCCGGAGCCGGCGACGCCCACGGTGAGGGCCGTGTTCTGCTCGAAGCGGGTGGTCCCTCCGAGCGTGGCCGTCACGGTGACGGTGGTGGCGCCGTCGCTCTCGTCCACTGTCGCCGGGCTGGCGCTGAGGGTGACTGTCGGCGCCGCGTCGTCGTCGGTGATGGTGATCGTCGTCGCCGAGGTGGCGCCGAGGTCGTAGGCCGCGGTGTCGGTGAGGGTCAAGACGATGGTCTCGGCGTCGTCGTCGTAGGCGTCGTCGCTGATGCTGACGGGGATGTTCACCGCAGTGGTGCCGCCGGCTGCGGTGACGCTGCCGGAGAGCGCCGTGTAGTCGCCGCTGCCGGCGGTGCCGCCGACGGTGTAGGAGATGGTGAGCGCGCCCGCCCGCGGGTTGGCGATGTTCACGGCGGCGTTGAGGTTCCGGGCGGCGGCGGCCTCGCCGGCGCTGTAGGTCCCCGACGCGAACGACACGAGTACGGCGGGCTGGGCGCGGCTCACGATGTTGAAGGCGCCCGCGTTGTCGGTGGGCGCGGCGAGGCCGCCGGAGAGCCCCGTGTGGGTGAGCGTGCCGAGGTTGACGTTCACCGACTCGGTCGCCTCGGGGTGCGTGGCGTCGAGCACGGCGGTCAGCACGATGTCAGCGTTGCGGGCGCCGTTGGCGAAGGCGACCTCCGCGGTCATGGTGGAGTCGTTGAGGTTCGTGCAGGTCACGCCGCTGCCGCTGCACGTCATGGTGTAGTCGCTGCCGCGGGTGGCCGTCCCGGCGAAGGAGAGGGGAGCGGTGACCGTCTCGCCGGAGGCGAGGTGGCGTCCGAGGCTGAGGGTGATCGTCCTCGTGGCGCCTTCGTTGAGGTTGCCGCTGGCGCCGGTGAGGGTGACCGAGGTGGTCTCGTCGTCGGCCGCGATGACGGTCGCGGACTCGGCGCTGATGCTCCTGGAGTAGCCGTCGCCGCCGAGCAGCAAGACCGTGACGCTGCGGTCGGGTCCGTCGCTGTTGTTGTTCAGTGTGGCGATGGTGTAGGTGGCCGACGGCGCCCCCGTGGTCAAGGTGACCGCGCCGGTCTTCCGGCCCCTGTCGTTGCTGGCGATGATGCCGCCGGTCTGTTGGACGAAAATGTTCACCGGCAGGGGGTTGCCCGGCGCCGGGCTGACGCTGATGGTGAAGGTGGCGGGCTGGCCTTCGGTGACGCGGGGCCCGGCGGTGACGCTGACAGTGGGGACGCCCGCCGCGGCGAAGACCGGCGACATCGCGATCATCGGCTTGGCGGCACCGGCGGCGGCGGTCACCGAACTGCCCAGCGGCGCGCGGCCGGCGCCGCTGTCGCTCAGGTAGCCCAGCGTCACGTTCGCGGCGCCCAGCGGGTTCGCCGACGCGCCGCCGGCGCTGGTCGAGCCGGTGAAGTACCCGCCGCTGGCCGCGGCGGCCGCGGCGGCGGACTCGTCTCGGGGCGTCTGGTTCAGCCACTCGCCGCGGACCTGAGCGTTCTGCACTGCCACCCGATCGGCGGCGGCGAGGCTGCCCAACCAGTAGAAGTCCATGGTGGCGTTCGCGTCGAAGCCGTTGTGGGAGGCCGCGTTCACCGTCGCCGTGCTGCCGACCGCTTTGAAGAACCCCGCGTACGGGATGATGGCGCTGTGCCCTTTCGCCGCCGCGGCGCGCACGAAGGAGTCGTAGTCCGCGATGTCGGTGGAGGAGGCGCCGCGCGTGCCGGAGGTGACGAACACCAGCCGGAACGTCGGGGTGCCCCCTATCGTCTTGGCGGTCGGCAGCAGGGGCCAGTCGTTGGGTATGAGGATGGCGCCGGTCTCGTCGTCGGTGATGACGAAGCCCACCGGCCCGCCCCCGGACGCGCCCAAGTCGAGGTTGGTGCCGCTCACGGTGTACTCGATGAGCGCGTAGGGCTGCGTGCGGGTCGTGTCGGGCTGCGCCGTGAACCGCAGCACCGCCGAAGAGGCGCCCCCGGCGAACTTCACGGCCGGGTTCTGCGCTGAGTAGGGGCTCGTGGTGTCGTAGGTGACGCCGGTGTTGGTGCCTTGCAGCGCCAGCGTGTGGTCGGTGCTGACCGTGACGCCCGCAACGGTTAGGGGCACGGTGATGGTCTCGGCGCCTATCAGCCTCCGGCTGAGCGTCAAGGTGATGTCCTTGGTGCCCAGGTTCTCCGCCACCGCCCCCGGCGGCGCTGTCACAGTGACCGTGGTGGCGTCGTCGTCGGTGATCGCGATGGTGATGGGTGTCATCACGATGGCGTCGCCTTCCACGTCGGTGGCGGTGGCCCTCACCGTCACGGTCTCGTCGAACTCGTCGTCGCTGTCGTCAGTGGGCGTCAGCGTGAAGCTGCCGTTCACCACTGTCGACGAGCCGGCCGGGATCGTGCTCATCTGATTCGAGACCGGCGTGAAGTCCACCGTGTTGGCGCTGCCGGAGCCGGTCACCGCGACGGTCACCGCGACGGGCTTGCCGTAGGTCGTGCCGCCCGTGCCGGTCTGCACTTGCAGCGTGTAGTTGATGGTCGCCGCGCCGCCGTCCTCGGCGAGGATCTTCGGGCTCAGCCCGAAGGAGATGCCCGCCGGGGCGGCGTCGTCGTCGGTGAGGGTCACCGAGGCGCCGGCGACGGTCACCCCCGCCAGCGTGCCCGTGAGCGCCGCCGCGCCCGACGCCTCGTCCCAGAGGTTGGTCCGCGGCGACAGCGTGAACATCGCCGTCCCCGTGCTCGACCCCGCGGGG
>JAPOYM010000026.1 GCA_026706565.1 bacterium | reverse complement strand
CCGCGACGCCGAAGCCCGGGCCGCCGCCGCCGAGAGCCGGGCCGCCGCCGCCGAGAGCCGGGCCGCCGGCGCCGAAGCCCGGGCCGCCGCCGCCGAGAGCCGGGCCGCCGCCCTGCGCGCCCGGCTGAACGACCGGAACGGCGACACGGGCAGCTAGCGGGTTTATGGGTGCTATCGGCCCGAGGGGCGCGCTCCGCGACGCTGCCTGCTGCCTAACCGGAGGCGCCGGTCGGTCCAGCCCGCAATCCTGAGCGCCTCACAGCGCTCGGGCGGGGCGTGGTGGTGCGGGCCAAGGGCCGGTATAGTGCAGCGTCTCCGGGCGGCGACGCCTGGGACGAATCGACGTCCGCGAAGGCCTGCTGCCGTGCCCCGGCGGCAGGAACCGTGCGGCGAACCGAGACCCGCTCCGCCCGGATTGTCCGAGCGGAGCGTTCGCGTACACCCCGAGACGGGCCAGAAGCGAGCAGCGCAGGGACGACGGCGACGGTATGGCGACCAAGGCGATCATCGGCGAGAAGGTGGGCATGACCCAGGTCTGGGACGACAGCGACCGCGTCGTCCCGGTGACGGTGCTGCGCGTCGAGCCGTGCCGGGTGGTTCAGCTCAAGACGCCCGAGGCCGACGGCTACTCGGCGTTGCAGGTCACCTGGGGCTACAGCGACGCGGCCAAGCTGACCAGCCCCGAGCGGGGCCACTTCGAGCGCCACGGTGCCGAGCCGGGCCGCGCCCTCGTGGAGCTCCGACTCGACGACGTGAGCGACTACGCCGTCGGCCAGGAGATCACCGTGGGCATCCTCAGCGACGGCGATCTGGTGGACGTGACCGCCGTCAGCAAGGGCAAGGGGTTCGCGGGCGTGATGAAGCGCCACGGCTTCAGCGGCCAGAAGGCCAGCCACGGCGCCCACAAGATCCACCGCGCGCCGGGGGCGGTCGGCCAGTGCGCCACGCCCTCGCGCATCTTCAAGGGCCGCAAGATGCCCGGACGCCACGGCGCCCGCAAGACGACCACCCTGAACCTGCGTGTCGTCAAGGCCGACTCTGAACGCAACCTGCTGCTGGTCAAAGGCGCCGTGCCCGGCCCGCGCGGCGGCCGGGTCGTCATCCGCAACGCGGTGAAGAAGGCGTAGCGAGCCATGGTCGCCGTCGCTGTCCGCGACCTCGCCGGCGCCGAGCGGGGCACGGTGGAACTCGCTCCCGACGTCTTCGGCATCGAACCCAACGAGGCGGTGATGCACCAGGTCGTCACGGCGCAGTTGGCGGCGCGCCGCAGCGGCACGCACAAGACCAAGACCCGCTCGGAGGTGCGCGGCGGCGGCGGCAAGCCGTGGCGCCAGAAGGGCACGGGCCGATCCCGCCACGGCTCCATCCGCTCGCCGCTGTGGCGGGGCGGGGGAATAGCCCACGGCCCCCGACCGCGCAGCTACGCCCAAGCCACGCCGAAGAAGATGAAGCGGCTGGCGCTGCGCTCGGCGCTGTCGGACCGCGCCGCCGCCGACAGGATCGTCGTCGTGGAGGAGTGGGGTTTCGACGCCCCGTCCACCGCCTCGGCGGTGCGGAAGCTGGAGGCGCTCGGCGCTGTGGGGCGGGTACTGGTGGTGCTCGAACGGGGCGACACCGCGGCGACCAAGAGCTTCCGCAACCTGCCGCGGGTACACACGCTCGCGGCGGACCAGCTCAACACCTACGACGTGCTGGTGAGCGATGTGGTCGTCTTCACCGCGGCGGCCCTAGCGGAGGTGAACCGGCCGTGAAGGACCCCCGCGACGTGATCCTGGAGCCGGTCGTCAGCGAGAAGTCCTTCTCGCTGCTGGAGCGGAACGTCTACACGTTCAAGGTTCACCCGTCGAGCGCGAAGCCCGAGATCGCCAAGGCGGTCGAGCAGATCTTCGACGTGCGCGTGCTCAAAGTGAACACGCTCCGACGCCGCGGCAAGCGCATCCGGAACCGTCGCCGCCTCACCTACGGTCGCCGGCCGGACACGAAGCGGGCCATGGTCACCCTGGCCGAGGGCGACTCGATCGAGCTCTTCGAGGTGTGAGGCCATGAGCATCCGGCGCCGCAAGCCCACGAGTCCGGGCCGTCGCTTCCAGACGTCGCACGACTTCTCCGAGATCACCCGCAGCAAGCCGGAGAAGTCGCTGCTCGCGCCCCGGCACTCCACCGGCGGGCGCAACAACGCGGGCCGCAAGACGGCGCGCCACCGCGGCGGCGGCCACAAGCGCCGCTACCGGATCATCGACTTCCACCGCCGCCGTGACGGTGTGCCCGCGAAGGTGGCGTCCATCGAGTACGACCCCAACCGGAGTTGCCGCATCGCTCTGCTGCACTACTACGACGGGGCCAAGTCGTACATCTTGGCGCCCGACGGAGTCTCCGTCGGCGACGTGCTCGAGTCGGGGAGCGGCGTGGAGATCCGCCCGGGCAACGCCCTGCCGCTTCGCTACATCCCGGTGGGCACTGTCGTTCACAACGTGGAACTGAAGCCGGGCGCCGGCGGGCGCATGGGCCGAGCGGCCGGCAGCCGCATCCAACTCGTGGCCAAGGAGGGCCGCGACGCCACGCTGCGGCTTCCCAGCACCGAGATGCGGCGCGTGCCCATAGACTGCCGGGCCACGGTGGGCGCGGTGGGCAACGCCGAGCACGAACTCGTACAGATCGGCAAGGCGGGCCGCAACCGCCACAAGGGCGTCCGTCCGCAGACCCGGGGCGTCGCCATGAACCCGGTGGACCACCCCCTCGGCGGCGGTGAGGGCAAGAGCTCCGGCGGCCGGCACCCGGTGTCGCCGTGGGGCAAGCCGGAGGGTCGCACCCGCAACCCCAAGAAGCAGTCGTCGCAGATGATCGTGCGCCGCAGGCGCACCCGCGGGCGCCGGCGGTAGGAGGCTCACGATGCCCAGAAGCCTGAAGAAGGGCCCGTTCGTCGACCATCACCTGCTCGCCAAGGTGGACGAGTTGAACGACTCGGGCGAGAGGCGGGTCATCCGCACCTGGTCGCGCCGCTCCACGATCATCCCCGACATGGTGGGCCACACCATCGCGGTACACGACGGGCGCAAGCATGTGCCGGTGTACATCACCGAGTCGATGGTGGGTCACAAGCTCGGCGAGTTCGCCCCCACCCGCACGTTCAGGTTCCACGCCGGCCAGGAGCGAGGAGCGAGGCGCTGATGGCCGCCGACCTGGCCGCTCCGACCGCTCCCACCGCCCGCGCCTCGGCGCGCTACGTGCGCAGTTCCGCCTCCAAGGCCCGTGCCGCGCTGGACCTGATCCGCGGCGAGTCCTACGAGCGGGCCAGCGAGATCCTGGCGTTCTCCGAGCGCCGGATCGCGCGGACCGTGGCGCGCTGCTTGGACTCGGCGGCCGCCAACGCCGAGCACAACGCCAACCTCCCCGCCGAGGAGCTGTTCGTGTCGGCCTGCTACGCGGACGAGGGTCCGACGCTGAAGCGCTGGCGGCCGCGCGCCCGCGGCCGAGCGACGCCCATCATGAAGCGGACGTGCCACATCACGATCACCCTGGAGCGCTACTCGCTGTCTGAGCGCGAGGCCCGCGCCGAGCGGGGCGCCGGCAGCGGCGCCGCCGCCGAGGTGCGCCGCCGCCGCGTGGCGGCCAGCCGCGCCGCCGCCGAGGAAGCCGCGCAGGAGGCCGAAGAGGAAGCCGGCGAGGAGGCCGGCGAGGAGAGTGCCGAGGCGGAGGCCGAGGAGGGTGCTGCCGAGCAGCTCGCCGCCGCCGGCGAGGAGCACGCGCACGACGGCGCTGAGGAGCACGCCGCCCGCGGCGACGGCGACAAGGAGAACTGATGGGTCAGAAGGTCAACCCCTACGGGTTCCGCCTCGGGATCACGACCGACTGGAAGTCGCGCTGGTTCGCCACGCGCCGGCAGTACCAGGACTTCGTGATCGAGGACTGGAAGATCCGCGACTACCTCATGGGCGAGCTGCCCCACGCCGCCATCAGCCGCATCGAGGTGGAGCGCACAGGGGACCGGCTGCGCATCGACGTCCACACCGCGCGCCCGGGCATCGTCATCGGGCGGAAGGGCACCGAGGCAGACCGCCTGCGCGGCGGCCTCGCCAGGATCACCGGCAACAAGCGGGTGCAGCTCAACGTCCAGGAGATCAAGCAGCCGGAGCTGGACGCGGCGCTGATCGCCCAGGGCATCGCCGACCAGCTCACCGGCCGGGTGGCGTTCCGTCGGGCCATGAAGCGGGCCGTCCAGAACGCCCAGAAGGCCGGCGCCCAGGGCATCCGGGTGCAGTGCTCGGGCCGCCTCGGCGGCTCGGAGATGGCGCGCACCGAGTGGTACCGCGAGGGCCGGGTGCCGCTGCACACGCTGCGCGCCGACATCGACTACGGGTTCAGGGAGGCGCACACCACCTACGGCCGGATCGGCGTGAAGGTGTGGACCTACAAGGGCGACATCCTGCCCTACCGCCTCGACACCGACGAGAGGATCAACCGCGAGGCGGCGATGGCCGTCGGCGAGACCGCCGGGCCCGCCCGCTCGCGCAAGGTGGTGTCCTCCGCGGCGCGCCGCCGCAGCGCCGCCCCGCCGCCGCCCGAGGCGGACGAGCAGGAGTTCCCGACCGAGCTGGCGGAACTGCGGCCCCTCGTAGCGGAGGCCGACGAGGAGTTCGAGCGCCTCCTCGAACAGGAGGAGGAGATCGAGCGGGCCTCCCGGGAGCAGCACGAGACGCCCCACTTCCGACCGGGAGACGCTGACTGACCATGTCGGCCCGATGAGGCTGCGACACCGCAGCAGCCAGAAAGACGTCGAACGATCATGTTGATGCCCAAGAAGACCCGACACCGCAAGCATCACCGCGGACGCACGAAGGGTGTCGCCAAGGGCGGCACCGCGGTGGCCTTCGGCGACTACGGGATCCAAGCCCTCGAGCCGGGTTGGATCACCGCGCCGCAGATCGAGGCCGCCCGTGTGGCGATGACCCGCCACGTGCGCCGCGGCGGCAAAGTGTGGATCAACGTCTTCCCCGACAAGCCGGTGACTCAGAAGCCGGCCGAGACCAGGATGGGGTCGGGCAAGGGGAACCCCGAGCGCTGGGTGGCGGTGGTGCGTCCCGGACGCGTGCTGTTCGAGCTGTCCTACTCCGACCCTGCAGTGGCGCGAGAGGCCATCGAGCGCGCCATCCAGAAGCTTCCGATCCGGGCGCGGCTCGTGTCCCGGCACCAGCCGGTGTAGTCGTGGCCCGCTCCCCGAGCCTGGCCGGCCTGAGCGACGTCGAGCTGCTGGGCATGCTGGATCAGGCCAAGGACGAGGCCACGAACCTCCGGTTCCAGCACGTCACGGGACAACTCGACAACGTGAACCAGCTCGCCGGCAGCCGCAAGCAGGTGGCGCGCATCCTGACCGAGCTCCGCTCCCGTGAGATCAGCGCCGCCGAGGCGGCCGCGACCCGCCGGGCCATCGAGGCCGAAGCATCCGAGGGCGCCGGAGCAGACGGCGCCGGCCCGCCGCGGGTGTTCAAGAGGAGGCGCCGCCGCCATGACTGAGGAAGCACCGACGGCCCGACAGGCCCCCGAGCAGCCCGCGGCGACGGCTGAGGAGGCACCGACGGCCCGACAGGCCCCCGAGCAGCCCGCGGCGACGGCTGAGGAGGCACCGACGGCCCAGCCGGCCCCCGAGCAGCCAGACGCCCCGGAGGCCGCGGACGCCGCCGAAGCTGGGCGCAACCGCCGCAAGAGCCGGGAGGGCGTCGTGGCGTCGGCGTCCATGGACCGCACGGCTGTCGTGGTGGTGACCGAGCAGGTGCGCCACCGGCGCTACAACAAGACGGTGCGCCGCCACAAGCGCCTCTACGTGCATGACGAGGACAACGACCTGCGCGTCGGCGACCGCGTCCGGGTGGCCGAGACCCGCCCGCTCTCCAAGCTGAAGCGCTGGCGGCTCGTGCAGATCCTCGAGCGGGCGCGCTGAGAGGGGGCGAAGGTGATCCAGCAGGAGTCGCGCCTGCGGGTGGCGGACAACTCCGGCGCCCGCGAGGTGCTCTGCATCAAAGTGCTCGGCGGCTCGCGCCGTCGTTACGCCTCGATCGGAGACGTATTCGTGGCCACGGTGAAGGACGCCATCCCCGGCGCCAAAGTCCGCAAGGGCGACGTGGTGCGCTGCGTGGTGGTGCGCACCCGCAAGGAGAAGCGCCGGCCCGACGGCAGCTACATTCGCTTCGACGAGAACGCGGCGGTCGTGCTCGACGAGAACGACCAGCCGCGCGGCACGCGCATCTTCGGCCCCGTGGGCCGGGAACTGCGCGATAAGCGTTTCATGCGCATCGTCTCGCTGGCGCCGGAGGTGCTGTGATGGCCAAGATCCGCAAGGGTGACCGCGTCGTGGTGCTCTCGGGGAAGGACCGCGGCAGGGAGGGCACCGTCTCGGCCGTCTTCCCCGCCAAGGGCACCCTCCTAGTGGACGGCGTCAACGTCGTCCGCAAGCACCGCAAGCCCAACCAGGCCGGCGTCATGCAGGGCGGCATCATCGACAAGGACATGCCCATCCCCATCTCCCGGGTGGCTCTCATCAGCCCCCAGGACGGCAAGCCGACGCGTGTCGGGTTCCGGGTGACCCCCGACGGAGACAAGGTGCGGATCTGCCGCCGCACCGGGGCGGACATCCCATGACGGCGGCGACCGCGCCGCCGCGGCTCAAGCAGCTGTACCGCGACGAGCTGCGCGCCCGGCTGCAGGAGGACTTGGGGCTGAGCAACGTCATGCAGGTGCCCACGCTGGAGAAGATCGTCCTGAACATGGGCGTCGGCGAGGCGTCGCGCCAGGCGCGCCTGCTGGAGGGCGCCATCTCCGACATGACCGTCATTTCCGGGCAGCGCCCGGTGACGACGAGGGCGAAGCGTTCCATCGCCGGCTTCCGCCTGAGGGAGGGCAACGCCGTCGGGGTGAAGGTCACGCTGCGCGGCGACCGCATGTGGGAGTTCTTCGACCGGCTCATCAACCTGGCGATCCCGCGCATCCGCGACTTCCGGGGCCTGTCGCTCAACTCCTTCGACGGCCGGGGCAATTTCTCCTTCGGCGTCTCCGAGCAGCTGATCTTCCCCGAGATCGACTACGACAAGATCGACACCATCCGCGGCATGGACAT
>JAPOYM010000112.1 GCA_026706565.1 bacterium | reverse complement strand
GGGCCGGCCCCGCGCTGGGCTGCGTCGCCGCCGGCGCCCTGATCTGCTTCTCGATGCCGCCCTGGGGTTTCTGGCCCCTGGCGCCCCTCGGGATCGCAGCACTGGACCGGCTGCTGGCCGGAGCGGACCCTTGGAGGAGGCTGCGGAGGGGCTGGCTCACCACGGCCGCCTGGCTGCTGGGGGCCACTGTCTGGATGTGGGACTTCTCCCCCGGCGGCTACGCGGCGGCGAACCTCGTCTACTCGTTCTTCTACGGCGCCGGCTTCGCCCTCACGCCCCCGGACCGGGGGCGGCGGCCCGCCCTCGTGGGATGGCTGGTGCTCGTCGGCTACCTGCGCTGGCGCTGGCCGTTCGGGGGGGTGCCGCTGGCCACGCTCGCCCACAGCGGGGCCGACGCCCCCCTAGCGGCCGCCGCGCGCCTGGGCGGGCCCCTGACGGTCGTGGCCTTGGTGGCGGTGTCCGGTGTGACGCTGTCGCTGCTGGCCGAGCGGCGCTGGCGGGGGGCCCTGGCGGGAGCCTCGCTGGTCGCCCTAGCCCTGGCGGTGGCCGCCGACGCGCCCCGGGGCACCGACACCGGCACCCTCAAGGTGGCCGCGGTGCAGGGCGGCGGTCCGCAGCGCACGCGGGCGGCCGGCACCGACTTCGCGGCGGTGATGCAGCGCCATCTCGACGCTACCGCCGCCATCGCCGAGCCGGTGGACCTCATCGTGTGGCCCGAGAACGTCGTCAACGTGGACGGCCGCTTCGTCGACAGCCCGCAGGCGGCGCAGCTCGCGGCGGTGGCGAGAGACCACGGGGCGTGGTTCGTGCCCGGCGTGGTGGAGGACGGCGAGCCGGGCGAGTTCCTGAACTTCTCGCTGGCCGTCTCGCCCGACGGTCGGATCGTCGACCGCTACGACAAGGTGCGGCGGGTGCCGTTCGGCGAGTACGTGCCGCTGCGGTCGCTCTTCGAGCCCTTAGCGGGCGGCATCCTGCCCTCCAAGGATGCGCGCGCCGGCAGCGGGCCGGCGGTGCTGGACACCGACGCAGCTCGACTGGGCGTCCTCATCTCCTGGGAGGTGTTCTTCGAGGACCGCGCCCGCGACGCCGTCGGCAACGGCGGCACCGTCCTGCTGAACCCCACCAACGGCGCCTCCTACTGGCTCACCATCGTGCAGACCCAGCAGGTCGCCTCGTCGCAGTTGCGGGCGATCGAGACCGGGCGCTGGGTAGTGCAGGCGGCGCCCACCGGATTCAGCGCCTTCGTCAGCCCCGACGGCGAGGTGGTGGCCCGCACCGGGGTGAGCGAGCGGGCGGTGCTCACCGCCGAGATCACCACCCGCGAGGGCCGCACCTGGGCGCTGCGCGCCGGACCGTGGCCGCTGCTGGCCCTCGCCGCCGTGGCCGTGACGGCCGCAGCCGCGGCCGCCCGGCGGGGCCGCTCAGCATCGGCACCGGCCGGCGGCGGCCATCTTCGCGCCGTAACCGCCGCGTCCGGAGCCCGGCCCGGCGCTCGCGGTGGGCGGGGCCGTTCGGGGCATTCAGACGCCGGTCGTTAGACTCCTTCAGCGGCCCTTTCCGGACACACGAGAGGCGTTGCCTCGCATCACGCACCACACCCGTCTCGCACTTGACCCTCGCACCTGACGCCGCCGCCCCGGCGACCGCCGGAGAGCGCTCCGACGGCGACGCTCTGCGCATCGCCCTGCTGACCTACCGCGGCAAGCCGCACTGCGGCGGCCAAGGCGTCTACGTCCGCCATCTCAGCAAGGCGCTCGTCGACCTAGGGCACCGCGTCGAGGTGTTCTCCGGCCAGCCGTATCCGGAGCTCGACGGGCGGGTGCCGCTGTGGCAGCTCCCGAGCCTGGACATCTTCAACGACCACTTCCCCGGCCGGCGACCCGCCTTCTGGGAGATCAAGACGGCGGCCGACCGCCTCGAGGTCTGGGCCACCCGGTTGGGAGTGTTCTCCGAGCCGCTGGCGTTCAGCGTGCGGGCGTGGCAGGAACTGCGCCGACGCGCCGACGACTTCGACCTGGTGCACGACAACCAGTCGCTGGGCTACGGGATTCTGGCCCTGCGACGGGCCGGGCTGCCGATCATCGCCACCATCCACCATCCGATCACCGTCGACCGCCGCCTGGAGATGGCTCAGGCCAAGACCCGCCAGGAGCGCTTCGGGAAGAAGCGCTGGTACTCCTTCACGAGGATGCAGACCCGTGTGGCCAGGCGCCTGCCGCGGGTGCTGACGGTGTCGGAGTCCTCCCTCCTGGACATCTGCCGCGATCACCGGGTGGCGCCCGACCGCATCGCCGTGGTGCCCGTCGGCGTGGACCCCGACGTGTTCCGGCCGAGGCCAGAGGTGCTGCGCCGGGACGCCCTGCTGGTCACGACCGCCTCGGCGGACGTGGCGATGAAGGGGATGGCGTACCTGCTGGAGGCGCTGGCTCAACTGCGCTCCAGCGGCCGCAAGGCGGAGCTCACGATCATCGGCCGGCCCCGCGCGGACAGCCCCACCCTCGAGAGGATCCAGCTGATGGGCCTCAGCGACGCCGTCCGGTTCGTGTCGGACCTCAGCGAGGCGGAGATCGTGAATCTGTACGCCGAGGCCGCCGTCGCCGTGGTGCCGTCCCTGTACGAGGGGTTCTCGCTGCCGGCCATCGAGGCCATGAGTTGCGCCGTCCCGCTCGTGACCACCACCGGCGGCGCCCTGCCCGAGGTCGTGGGCCCCGACGGCGAGACCGCCCTGCTGGTGCCGCCGGGCGACGCCGCCTCGCTGGCGGGCGCGCTGCAGAGAGTCCTCGACGACCCCGAACTCGGCCGGCGGCTCGGGCAGGGCGGGCGGCGCCGCGTGCTCGACAACTGGAGCTGGCGCCACACCGCCGAACGAACCGTGGAGCAGTACCGCATCCTGCTGGCCGGCACGGGCCGCCGCTCGGCGCGCTGATCGTGGAAACCGTCGACTACCGCCGTCTCGAGCTCGCGCCCGGTCACAGGGTCCTGGATCTGGGCTGCGGCTTCGGCCGCCACGCCTTCGGCGCGCTGCGCCGCGGCGCCGACGTCCTGGCCTGCGATCTGGGGCGCTCCGAACTGGCGGAGGTCCGAGACATGGTCGCCGCCATGCGCGACGCCGGGGAGATACCGGCCGGCGCCTTCGCGATCACCGTCGGCGCCGATGCGCGGCGTCTGCCCTTCGCAGACGGCGGCTTCGACCGGATCATCGCCGCAGAGGTCCTCGAACACATCGACGACGACGGCGCGGCGCTGGCGGAGTTGGCCCGCGTGCTGCGACCGGGCGGGGTGCTGGCGGTGACCGTGCCGTCGTGGCTGCCCGAGAAGCTGTGCTGGCTGCTCTCGGAGGAATACCACGCCCCCGCCGTGCCTGGCGGGCACGTCCGCATCTACACGCTGCGCCGCCTGCGAGCCCTGCTGCGCGAGGCGGGTCTGCTGCCGCTGGGCCGGCACCGGGCGCACGCCCTGCACTCCCCCTACTGGTGGCTGCGCTGCGCCGTCGGCCCGGGCGACGACGACCACCGCCTGGTGCGCGCCTACCATCGCCTGCTGTGCTGGGAGATCGAGCGCCGACCGCTCATCGCCAGGGTGGCCGAGCGCCTGCTGCGCCCCCTCCTCGGCAAGAGCGTCGCGCTGTACGCCGTCAAGGCGCCGACCGCCGCGGCCGTCCCCCGGCCCGCGGCCCGCGCCGGGCGCCGGGAAGCCGGACGGGCCGCGGGACAGCGGGACACGGGGAGGGACGTCCGTGTACCTGCGTGAGGTGCCCGGCCTGCTGAGCCGCGCCGAAGTGGCCGCCATCGCCGACAGCATCGCCGTGAATCAGCTTGCCTCGGGGCTGATCCTCTGGTTCCCCGGCGGGCACGCCGACCCCTGGAACCACGTCGAGTGCGCCATGGCCCTCGACGTGACCGGGCACCGCGCCGCCGCCGAGCGGGCCTACAGGTTCCTGGCCCGCGCCCAGCGCCGGGACGGGTCCTGGCACCGCTACTACACCGCCGCCGGGGTGGAGGAGCACAAGCTGGACGCCAACTGCACCGCGTACGTGGCGTGCGGAGTGTGGCACCACTACCTGATGACCGGCGACCGCGCCTTCCTGGGGGCCATGTGGCGCGTCGTGGAGGCGGCGGTGGAGTTCGCTCTGGCGCTGCAGCAGCCGCGGGGCGAGATCCTCTGGGCGCGCCGCGCCGACGGCACGCCGTGGCCGTTCGCCCTGCTCAGCAGTTCCAGCAGCATCTACCACAGCCTGCGGTCGGCCCTGGCCGTCGCCGGCGAACTCGGCCACGACCGGCCGCGCTGGCAGGTCGCCGCCGCCCGCTTGGGCAACGCCGTCGCTCGCATCCCCGACGCCTTCGCCCCGAAGGACCGCTTCGCGATGGACTGGTACTACCCGGTCCTAGCGGGGATCCTCAACGGCGCCGAGGCGCGCCGGCGGCTGCTGGACCGCTGGGACGGCTTCGTGCTGGAAGGCTGGGGGGTTCGCTGCGTGGCCGACCGGGACTGGGTGACGCCCGCCGAGACCGCCGAATGCGCCCTGGCATGCCTCGCCGCGGGGCTCGACGACGAGGCTTGGCGACTCTTCGCCTGGTCGCAGCGCCAGCGGGACGACGACGGTGCCTACTGGACCGGCACGGTGCTGCCCCAAGAGCACCGCTTCCCCGCCGGCGAGAAGGCCAGCTACAGCGCGGCGGCCCAGTTGCTGGCCGCCGACGCCCTCACCGGCGCCAGCCCGGCGGCGGGGCTGTTCACCCACCGCGCCGGAGTAGCTGCAACGGCTCGGTCCGGCTGACCTCAGCAGGCGGCCACAGCGCGCAGCGCCTCGCATATCAGCCGGTGGCCGCCCGCGTGGAGCGAACCGAGCCTGTGCTTGAGCAGCGACTTGTGTACAGCGGCGAGGTTGTCGAACGACGCGACGCTCGGCCGGTGGAGCCCGTTGCGACGGCCTACGGGGATGCAGGTGGGAATGTCCCGGACTGTGGTCGTCACCGGGGCGACGACCACACTGTTGAGTACGGGGATGACCTCATTCCGCGTCACCACCAAGCCAGGGCGGTTCTTGCCGGCGGGAGTCTCCATAAGCCACAGTTCGCCTTGAGCTACCACGGTTCGGCCTCAACCATGGCGATTCCGTTCGCGAGGGCCATCTCGCCGTCCTCAGCGCTCTGAGGCTGCCGCCGGTAGGAGTCGGCGATCATCTGCCCGAGGCGGTCGCGTTCGGTGGACTCCGCGAGACGGTCCACGGCGTTGCGGATCACCGCCGAGCGGGTCTCGCCGACCCCCTCAGCAACGAGCCGGTCGAGGGCCTGCAACTGACTGTCGTTGAACCGGACGGGCACCGCGTGTGTCATACAATCAGTATACCGAACCAGACCTCGCAACCGCCACCAGAGCTTGCCTCGTCGGCCATCGCCGATGCCTGAACTCTGTCGCTTCTACGGAATCATCATTCGTTATGTACCACGACGACCGCCATCCGCAGATCACCGGCGTCCCAGCACCCGCAGCGAGCCGGTGCGACCGGTCTCGGTGAAGTCCCCCGAGTCCAGCGCCCGCAGGTAGATCTCATATGGGGGGCGGCCGCCGTCGGCAGGGTCGTCGAATACGTCGTGGATAGCCAGGATCCCCCCCGGCGCCAAGTGCGGGGTCCAGCCCTCGTAGTCGGCGTGGGCCGGGGCGGCGCCGTGGCCGCCGTCGATGAACAGGAACGCCAGCGACGTGCCCCAGAGTGCCGCCAGCCGCGGCGAGTCGCCGACGACGGCCACGACGTGGTCCTCCAGGCCCGCTTCGAAGACGGTGCGCCGGAAGTGCGGCAGGGTGTCGATCAGCCCGCTGTGCGGGTCCACCAGGTCGGGCTCGTGCCAGCGCCAGCCCGGCTGGTTCTCCTCCGAGCCCCGGTGGTGGTCGACGGCGAACAGCACCCCGCCCCGCTCGGCGGCGGCGGCCCCGATGAACAGCGCCGAGCGCCCGCAGTAGCTGCCGACCTCCAGGAGCGGGCCGTCGGGCGCCGCCAAGGCCGCCTCGTAGAGAGCCAGCCCCTCGTCGACGGGCATGAAGCCGCGGGCGGCCTCAGCCAGCGCCCGAAGCCGGGGGTCCAAGGGCCGCCCCTCCCGAGGCTCAGCCGCCGACAGCGCCGGCCGCCCGCCGAGTCCGCGCCCCCGACGATGCCCGCCGGGCAGGCCAGAGGACTCGGTCCAGGAAAGCGAACTTCACGAGCCACAGCACCCCGTAGGTCCCCAGGTTGACGAGCACCAAGAGGCCGGTGCTGTCCCAGCGGGCGCCGGCCGCGTCCACCGCCACCGTGGAAGCGGCCGCCCCGACAAGGGTGATCGCCCAGAACGGGACGACCTCGCCCCAGAGGCGGTTCCGCCCGCTGCGGCCCCAGACCCAGTAGCGGTTCAGCAGGTAGGCGGGAACGGCGCCAGCGCTCACCGCCAGAAGGTTCGCCTGCCAGGCGGGCCGGCCCACCCCCCCATGGAGCATCCACAGGATCAGCAGCGTGGTCGGCGTGACGACGGCGCTCACCGCGCCGAACCGCACCAATCGGTGCCACTCCGGCCGGTGCTCGGCGGGCGCCGCCAGGGCGCGCGTCACCGGCGTCGCGGCGGATCCGGACATGGCAGGGTCCGGCGGGAGATCGCTCTCGCCCGCGCCACCCGCGTTGCGACCGGACCCCGGGGCGCTCATCCGCCGTCGCCTCCTCCGTCGTCGTCTCGCCAGCGGTACACGCCGGTCTCGCGGCGTTCGAAGCCGAGTCGCTCGTAGAGGCGGACGGCGTCGACGCGGCTCGGCCGGGAGGTCAGGTCCACTGACCGGGCACCTGCCTTGGCCGCAAGGCGCAGGGCCTCGCGGGCAAGCGCCTCACCCACCCCGCGGCCCCGGACCGGTTCCTCCACCACCACGTCCTCGAGCCAGGCGCGCATCCCCGTCGGCAGCCGGAACAGCACCAGCACCAGCATCCCCACGACGGCGCCGTCGAGCCGGGCCAGCAGCAGCACCGTCGCCTCTGCGTCGCACAACTCCCCTACCTGCTCGGGCGACGGCAGAGCAGCCGAGGTCGAGAGCTGCGGCACCAACCGCTGAACGGCGGCGACGGTCTCGCCGTCGCATTCGGCAGCCTCGTAGATCTGCAAGCCCCGCGGCGCCACGCCCCGAGGATAGAACCGAACCCGCAGACCACCGGGCACCCGACCCGACCGGACAGACCGACGACCGAGGGAGGGGACGCCGGGGGGACGGCGCCGGATCGATTTCGCCAGACGATCCGCCGACGCCCACCGGCGGCCCCGACCGGAC
>JAPOYM010000121.1 GCA_026706565.1 bacterium | reverse complement strand
CCGCGCCTGCAAGCGCGCGGATCGCCCCGTTCCCCGCCGGGGAGCCCGAACCGGCGCCCGCGGCGATCCCCGGGCGCGAGCGGCAGATCGCCGCCGCGATCGCGCGCGTGACCGGCGCGCGGTTCCGCGAGGCGGGGGACGATGCCGGGCCGGACGGCGTCGTCGTGCCGATCGGACCCGTCCCCCGGAGCGACGCGCCGTGAGGGAGGGCGCGGGCGCAGAGGGCTTCCCGGCCCGGCGGGCGCTCGCGCTCGGCTATGGCGGCGCGGCGGTGCTGGTCGGCGGGCTGCTCGGCTGGAGCGTGCTCGCCTCGCTCTCCGGCGCCGTGATCGCGACGGGCACGGTTGCGGTCGAGACCCGCAACCAGACCGTCGAGCATATAGACGGCGGCACCGTCGCCGGGATCCTGGTCCGCGACGGCGACCGGGTGGCGAAGGACGACCTGCTGCTGCGGTTCGACGACGCGCTGCTGCGCTCCGAGGAAGCGCTGCTTGCGGTCCGGCATGCCGAGCTCGCGGCCGGGCGCAACCGGCTGGAGGCCGAGTTCCGGAGCGCCGGCGCCATCGTCTGGGACGCCTGGCTCGCCGCGCTCGCAGCCGGGGACCCGGTCGTCCGGGAGATCATGGAGGGCGAGGAACGCCTGTTCCGGGCGCGCCTGGCGGCGCGCAGCGGCGAGACGGCGCAACTGCGCGAGCGGATCGGGCAGACGCGCGACGAGATCGCCGGCCTCGAAGCCCAGGCGGCGTCGCTCAAGCGGCAGGGCGGCCTGATCGGGCGCGAACTCGCGGCCCAGCGCGCGCTGTTCGACAAGGGCCTGACCCAGCTGCCGCGGCTCCTGTCCCTGGAGCGGGCGGCGG
The DNA here is from genome assembly GCA_026706565.1 of bacterium. Taxonomy (GTDB): domain Bacteria; phylum Actinomycetota; class Acidimicrobiia; order Acidimicrobiales; family CATQHL01; genus VXNF01. The sequence goes on along the minus strand of JAPOYM010000121.1, from coordinate 6,607 downwards.
AGAACCTGGAAGGGCAGGCGGCGACGGTCTCCGCCCAGACCGCCCGCGCGAAGGGGCGCATCGCCGAACTGGAGATCATGATCCTCCAGATCGGCTCGCGCCGGATCGAGGAGGCGGAGGACCGCGCCCGCGACATCGGCACGGAAGAGAACCAGGTGAAGGAGCGGCTGGCCTCGGTGCGCGAGCGCCTCGGCCGGATGGAAGTGCGCGCGCCGGTCGCGGGCGAGGTGTTCGCCATGACCGTGTTCGCCCCGCGCGAGGTGGTGCGGCCCGGCGAGCCGATCCTGCAGATCGTGCCGCTCGACGCCCGCCTGGTGGCGATGGCGCGCGTCCAGCCGATCGACATCGACCAGGTGCATCCCGGCCAGCCGGCCATGCTGCGGTTCCCGGCCTTTCCGGCCCGCGACACGCCCGAGTTCGACGGCCATGTCGTGCGGGTCTCGGCCGACGCGGTGCGCGACGAGGCGTCCGGCCTCTCCTGGTACGAGGTCGAGCTCGCCGTCGACAGGGCCGCGCAGGGCGCCGGCGGGGAGGAGCCGCCGTTCGGCGGCTTCGCCGTCACGCCGGGCATGCCGGTGGAAGCGCATATCCGCACCCGCGAGCGCACCGTGATCGGCTATCTGGTGAAGCCGGTGGCGGACTTCTTCCACCGCTCGCTGCGCGAGGAGTGAGGACGGCCGTGAACGCCGAGGCCAGCGCCGCGATCGGGATCGCACTCGTCAACGACCTGAGGGAGATCGCGGGCGCCGCGGCGCGGATCGACGCCTTCTGCGCGGAGCGCGGCATCGCCCCCGAGACCGCCTATGCGGTCAATCTCGCGCTCGAGGAGCTGCTGAGCAACACCATCGCCTACGGCTATGACGACGAGCGCCCGCACAGGATCGAGGTCATCCTGCGGCTCGAGGGCGCCGCGCTCGTCGTCGCCATCGTCGATGACGGCAGGGCCTTCGATCCGACGCAGGCGCCGGAAACCGCTGCCGCCGCGTCCCCGGAGGACGATGAACTCGGCGGGCTCGGCCTGCTGCTCGTCAACCGCATGATGGACGGGGTCGAATACCAGCGCCGCGCCGGCTGCAACGTCACCGTGCTCACCAAGAACACGGCGCCGGAAACCGGCGGGGACGCAGAGGCGGAAGAGCCCACCGGCTGCTGAAGCCCGGCCCGCCCGCCGCGGGCGGTCGCTGCGGGTCTGCCGGCGCGCTCTCACATGGCGTCGACATCCCCGGCGTCGGCGAAGATGAAACTCGACTCGTCAAGGTCGGCGATGTTGAAGTTCTGCAGCGTGATCGAGCCCTCCTGGCCGGAAAACTCGATCACTACCTGCGCCGGCCGCTGCGTCACGATGAGGTCGGAGTACTGGCTGACGCCGGTGACGCCGGTGAGGTCGATCTTGTTGTCCCCTCTGCTGGGGCGGAAGTCCCAGATCGTGTCGTCCCCGTCCCCGGAGGCATAGACGAACACGTCGTCGCCGGCGCCCCCGTACAGCTGGTCGTCGCCGGCGCCGCCGATGATCCGGTCGTCGCCGGCGCCGCCGCCGACCACGTCGTTGCCGGCGCCGCCATACAGGGTGTCGTTGCCGGCATAGCCCTTGACGTCGTCGATGCCGGCGCCGCCGTACATCACTTCATCGGGGTCACCGCCCCACAGGTTGTCGTGGCCATCGGTGCCTTGGAGGTCCAGCACGAAAAGGCGCGCGAGGTTCTCCTCTGCCGAGTCGACAGTGCCATACATCCTTACGTCGAGCGTCCCGCCACCCCACTGGCGGAGGTCGACCGTCATGTGCGTCCACGGTGTGCCGTCATCAAACCTCTCGTGCGACACCGCGATGCAATTCTTGAGGTCATTCCAGTGGATGTTCTGCTCGAAACCCGTCAGATCGATGGTGTCCTGCGAGGCATCGAAACGGTTGACGATCGTCCTCGAGTTGCTCCCGTGGATGCCCTGACCCGTACCTTCGTCGAACTTGAAGACATCCGCTCCGCTGGTCCCTGATGACATTGTCCCCTCCTTGCTCCGGAACCGGCCGTGCGGTCCCCGTTCGATCCCGTCAGGCCGCGGCCCGCCCGCCGCGGGCGGTCGCTGCGGGTCTGCCGGCGCGCTCTCACATGGCGTCGACATCCCCGGCGTCGGCGAAGATGAAACTCGACTCGTCAAGGTCGGCGATGTTGAAGTTCTGCAGCGTGATCGAGCCCTCCTGGCCGGAAAACTCGATCACTACCTGCGCCGGCCGCTGCGTCACGATGAGGTCGGAGTACTGGCTGACGCCGGTGACGCCGGTGAGGTCGATCTTGTTGTCCCCTCTGCTGGGGCGGAAGTCCCAGATCGTGTCGTCCCCGTCCCCGGAGGCATAGACGAACACGTCGTCGCCGGTGCCCCCGTGCAACTGGTCGTCGCCGGCGCCGCCGATGATCCGGTCGTCGCCGGCGCCGCCGCCGATCACGTCGTTGCCGGTGCCGCCATACAGGATGTCGTTGCCGGCGTAGCCCTGGAGGTCGTCGACGCCGCCGCCGCCGTGCAGCTCGTCGTCTCCGTCACCGCCATACAGCTTGTCGTGGCCGTCAGTGCCGAACACCCCTTCGGGCAGTTTGAACATGCTCTCGGTCATCCGGGTAAAGCCCAGGTCGCCCAGGGAGTACCCGCTGTTGTTGTGGCCATATACCGTGATGTACCCGCCGCCCCACTGCGTGAGATCGATCACGACAGCGGGCTGCCCGGCAATCGGATCCTGCTGGACCGCCGTCATGCAGTCCTGGAGATCTTCCCAGGTGATCGTCGCCTGGAAGCCCGAGAGATCGATGATGTCGCCCTGTCTGGCGTTGAAGCCGACTATGCTCTCCTGATAGCCGTGACCCTCGGTGAAGGTGAAGACGTCGGGGTCGCCTGTCCCGTACAGGTACTGGTCGCCCGAAGCATTACCGTCGATTACGTTCGGCATGTCCGTATCTCCTAGGTTCTGTCGATGCCGGTGCGGCCTTGAAGGGCAGGTCTGCGGGACGTGCTTCGCCCGGGACGGCTCCACCCGTCAAACACGGCATTTGAGTAACCGGCCGCCGTGTCGTCAATCCTGTCATGGCGGAAGCAGGCCGCGACCGTCTTCCGGTTCCCGGCCCGGGCCGTCGTCCCGGTCGCGGGATCGCGCAAGCGGGCCTCGGCGGCGTTCCTCCCGATCCGGCCGGGCGTCGCCGCCGCCCGCCATCGCCATCGGGGCCATCAGGGGCACCGACTTGGGCGCGCTCCTGCGAATGCCGCGCCCGCCAACGTCTACACGCCATCGACCGGCTCCGAGGCGTCGTGGAAGATGAAGTCGCTTCCGTCGAGATCGTCGAGGTCGAAGTTCCACAGCGTGATCGAGCCGCCGCCGTCGCCGGAGAGGTCGATGACCACATTGTCGCCGTCCTGGCTCACCTTGAGGTCCCGGAACCCCGAGATGCCGGTGAACGCCGTGAGGTCGATCGCGTCCTCCCCGTCGGTGAAGTCCCCGATCCGGTCGTTCCCGCCGCCGGGAGTGAAGACGAACGTGTCCCTGTCCGAACCGGACCCGTCGTCGATCCCGTCTCCGAACAACGAGTCGTCTCCGGCGCCGCCCTCGATCCGGTCGTCGCCCTGCCCGCCCATGATGAAGTCGATGCCGCCATGCCCCTTGATCTCGTCCCGTCCGGCGGTGCCGAACAGGATGTCGTTGGCATCCGCGCCTTCGACGGTCCCGGTCGCCCGGAACACGAAGTCCTCGGCCTTCAGGTCGGCAAGGTCGACGCCGGACAGCGTGATCGAGCCGCCGCCGTGACGGGAGAGGTCGATCACCACGTCGCCGCCGTCCTGCCGGGCCTCGACGTTCCCGAACCCTCCGATGCCGTCGAAGGCGGTGAGGTCGATCCTGTCCTCCCCGGCGGTGAAGTCCCGGATCGTGTCGTGCCCGTCGCCGGAAGCGAAGACGAAGATGTCCCTGTCGCTTCCCTCACCGTCGTCGGAGTCGTTGCCATACAGGAAGTCGTCCCCGGCGCCGCCCACGATCCGGTCATCGCCCTGGCTGCCGCGAATGGTATCGCTGCCCGCGCCGCCGTGGAGGATGTCGTCGCCCCGGCCGCCATGCAGCATATCGTCGCCGCCCTGGCCGTGGAGGGTGTCGTTCCCGGCGCCGCCGATCAGGAGGTCCTTCCCGTTCGCGCCGGTCAGCGTGTCGGCGCCGTCCCCGCCGGTCTGCATCGACGACGGCATCCTGAACATCGACTCGTCGAGCCGGTCCAGCGAATCGATTCCTATCAGCGTGATCGTCCCGCCGCCCCACTCGGTCAGGTCTATCTGCACATAGCTGCCGACCCAGAAGTTGAGGCCCGTGCTCATTTTCTCCAGCAGCGCCTCCCAGGTCACGGCACGGTCGAGGAGGAAGCCGGAAAGGTCGATGATGTCGGTGCCGGGCTCGAAATCGACGATCTTGTCGTGGCCGTGCCCGGGACGGAACATAAAGGTGTCCGCACCGCCTCTGCCACGGAGCGTGTCGTGGCCGGCTTCGCCGTAGATCCTGTCGTCTCCGCTCGTGCCGATTACGCTGTCGTTTCCGCTCGTGCCGTAAATGTTGGCCATTCCCCTGTCCTCCCTGCCGTTCCCCTCCTACATGGCGTCCACCGGCGCGTCCGCGCCCGCCGAAGAGCCGTGGAAGATGAAGTCGTTCTCGTCCAGGTCGGCGAGAGCGAAGTTCTCCAGCGTGATCGAGCCGCCGCCGTCCTGGTCCGAGAGGTGGATTTCGACATTGTCCCCGACCTGCGAGACCGTCAGGTCGGAGAACTGCGCGATCCCGGTGAAGGCGGACAGGTCGATCAGGTCCGCGCCGTCGGTGAAGTCCAGGATCGTGTCGTCGCCGTGGCCGGGGGCGAACACGAAGGTGTCGGCGCCGGTCCCGCCGAAAAGCCTGTCGTTGCCCGCCCCGCCGGTCAGGGTGTCATCGCCTGCGCCGGCCCAGAGCTGGTCATTGCCGGCCCCGCCATCGAGCGTGTCGGCGCCCGCGCCGCCCCAGATATTGTCATTGCCGGTGCCGCCGTCGATCCGGTCGTCTCCGGCGTCGCCATGGAGCCTGTCGGCGCCGCCGCCGCCATCGAGAGTGTCGTCACCGCTCGAACCGCTCAGATAGTCGCTGCCTTCGCCGCCATGGAGCGCATCGTTGCCTCCCTGGCCGTAGAGCTGGTCGTCTCCGGCATCGCCGTACAGGGTGTCCTCTCCTTCGCCGCCGCGCAGGTAGTCGTCGCCGCCGCCGCCATGAAGGGTATCGAGGCCGGCCCCGCCATCGATCACGTCGTCGCCGTCGCCGCCATGAAGGGTATCGTCGCCGGGCAGCCGGAACATGTCCCTGGTGAGCTGGTCGGCGGAGTCGAGGCCCCAGAGCAGGATCGTCCCGCCGCCCCAGGCCGAGAGGTCGATCTGCAGGCCGTGCTCGACAACCGTCATGCTGTCCTTCAGCTCCGCCCAGTGAAAGCCTCCGAACGCCGAGAGGTCGATGAGGTCGGTTCCGGGCTCGAAGTCGAAGATGACGTCGTCGCCGTGGCCCTCCTCGAACCGGAAGACATCCGCGCCGGCGCCGCCGACGAGGCCGTCGTTGCCGGCGCCGCCGACCAGGATGTCATCGCCGTCGCCGCCCCTCATCCAGTCGTCGCCGCCGCCGCCATGGAGGGTGTCGTTGCCGCCGAAGCCGGACAGCAGGTCGTTGCCGGGCGTTCCCCGGACCGTATCGTCCGTCGACCAGTCAGGTTGTTCGCTCCTGCGGTTCACCATCTTCCTTGCCTCCTGTCACTGGAGCCGGACGTTGCGCCCGGCGTCCGCCTTGCCGCGATGCCGGGGCGCGCGCCCCGGATGTCGACGGGACGCAGCCTGACGCATCTCCATCATAGCGTCCAAGACCGTTTTCTTGTCCGGCCCATCCGAATTTCTTATGGGGAGAAACAATCCCTGCGCCGGGCCCCTGTCACCGCCGCCCCGGGAGCGGAGCGCCGTCCCCGGTTCCCGGCGCGGCCCCGCAAGAGCGCGCCGGACCGCCCGGGATATCCGCAGGACCCGGGGCGGCGGGCGCAATCCAGGTCATGGAAAGTTTCTTATGGGCGCGATAAGAAAACGGTCTTGGAGTTTATGATTTGCCGGTGGCAGGGTTCATCGCATCGAACGGGGACCACACGGCTGATCCCGGAGCCAGGGAGGACAGAGGAATGGCGGTCATCAAGGGCACGGACGGCGACGACACCCTGACCGGCGGGGCCGGCACCGACATGCTGCTGGGCGGCGACGGCGACGACACCCTCGTCTCCAACGGCGGGGTCGACATCCTGTACGGCGGCGAAGGCGCGGACAGGTTCGTGGTCGGGGACGCTGCCGGCTACACCTGGATCGGCGACTTCGAGGCCGGGACCGACACCATCGACCTCTCCGGCCTCCAGCGGGACCTCACCTGGGAGGACGTCAGCGCGAACATGACGTCCAGAGTGAGCTTCTGGGGCACCTATGTGGAGATCGACCTCACCGAATGGGGCGGCGGGACGGTCGCCGTCTATGGCGTCACCTCCCCCGACCGTAATGCTTCCGTTCTCAGGTGATGGATGGTGATTTCAGCGATTGAGCGTTCGCT
>JAPOYM010000157.1 GCA_026706565.1 bacterium | reverse complement strand
TCGCCCTGGCGGTAGTAGATGTTGATGTCGCTGCACACCCACGCGTCGGGCCGCCCGGCCAGCCAGCGGCGCAGCGCTACGACCAACTCCATTCGCCGGCGCGTCTGCAGGTCGCCTTCGGGCACTCTGGGCCCCTCCGGGTACTCGATCTCGACTCCGAGGGGCTCCGCCACCAATGAACTCATAAGTGCGCACACCCTAACACGCCGCCCACACTACCCGCCACCGCACACAAACACAACCCCATTGCACTAAAGTTAGGCAGCTTCCGGTTAAGCGGCGAGAATCAGTCAGATCGCGCGGAGCGGGCGCCGCGGGGCGGACGCGGGCGCTCAGGCGAGGCAGGCGAGGCCGATACCGCCGGTGGGATCCGGCGGCCGGGGCAGCGGCGTCGCGGCGAGCGCGTCGAGGCAGCGCGACCGCCAGGCGGCGGCTGCGGCGGCGAAGCGGTCCGGGAGCGTGCCGGCGGCGGGGTGGCCGGCGCATGCCTCCGCGGCCGCCGCGGCCGCGGAGGCGGCGCTGTCGGCGATCCGGGCCGCCCGGTCGAGCACCCCGCTGGCGGGCAGCTGCATGCGGGCGGCGTGCGCCGTCCAGTGGTCGCGTCCGATCAGGGCGAGGGTCGGCTCGTCGCCGACGTGCATGGCCAGGTAGATGTCCTCGCCCGCGTCCGTGTAGGGCAGCATGGAGGCGATGTCGTAGAGGGGCGCGAGGCGGACCCGGTCCCCGGTGAGCAGCAGGGACGTGTTCTTGCCGTGGCCGTCGACGAGGCCCAGCGCCCACGCCAGCGCGAGCCGGTCCACCACGGCCCACACGTCGCGGGCCGGCGCGCCGGCGCCGCGCAGCAGGCCGGCGATGTCCACCGTCGAGACGCCGCCGAGCGCCTCGGCGCGGGTGTCCGGCGGCCGGCCGAGCGCTTGCGCGGCGTCCTCCTGGTGGACGCGGACCGGCCCGGCCGTCCCCGCCGCCCGGTCGTACCGCCCCACGACGACGACGGGGACGCCGTCGAAGACCGCGATCTCGCTCTCAGCGGCGTCCAGGCCCAAGAGCCGCGCCGCCGTCAGGCAGAGGTGCTCGTTGACGGGCTGCTCGCCGGCCGCCGAGGACGGCGGCGGCTTGAGGATATGGGTGCTCGGCGCCGCGCCGGTCGGCCACTGCCAGCCGGCCGCGCCCCGCGCCAAGGCGATCTTCGGCTGGCCGCCCGCGAGGCTGTAGCACGGCGCCGGACCGTCTCCGGCGCGGCGGCCCCCGGCCGCGTCGACGACGGCGGCGCGCAGCGCCCCTGCGATCTCGGCGTCGCCGGCCGGCGCGAGGCGCCCGGGCCGCTCGAGCATCGCCCCGAGAGCCCCCGGCGCGCAGAACTGCACCGCGCCGGCGCAGTCCCACCCCATGCGAGTGCCCAGGAGGCGCTCAGGAGCCGCGGCCCCCGCCAAGCCGACCCTCGCCGCCCAGCGCTGCAGCATGGAGGCGTCGTCGGGCAGCAAACCCCGCAGCCACGGCCGGATACGCCCGTCGGGCCACGGCTCCCCCCGCGGCGGCATCGAGAACGACAGCGGCGTCGCCGACGAGCGGGCACCGGCGTACGAGAACCGCAGACCACCCCCCTCAGGGACGACCTCGCCCGCCACTTCGCCCTCGAGGACGACCAACAGCCGCTCCACGCCCGAACACTAACGCCAAGCCCCGCCCCCGCCCCAAAGCACGCGCCGAACCCGACACCCCCCGGCACCGACCGCCACCCCCGCCGCCGCGCCCCCCTGACTCCCCCTGAGCGCCGGCCCGAACAAGGCGGAGCGACCGACAGCCCCCGCCGACGCGAACGCCCCCAACCCCCGTCCACCAGCGAACCGGCACGCACCCACCGACCGACGACACCGAACCAGGTGAGCATCCCCCCGTTTCTTGGAGGCATCGTCTATGAGGAGATGCCATGTCTGAGACACGTAGGCAGTGAGCTTCCCCCCGTTGGGTTGACATGTGGTTTATGCGGCTTGGTCTAGTTCGTGTGTCGGCCGGTGGTGGTCCTCCCATTCTGTCGGGGTCTGGTAGGCGAGGCTGGAGTGGAGCCGCTGGGTGTTGTAGCGGCCGATCCAGGCGAAGATCTCTCGGCGGGCCTGGTCGCGGGTGGCGAAGCGGCGCCGGGAGACGAGTTCGCGCTTCAGGCTCGAGAAGAACGACTCGACGACGCTGTTGCCCCGGCAGTTCCCGACCCGGCCCGCCGAGGGGCGCAGGCCGTGTCGGGTGAGGGCAGCGGTGTGCTGCCGGCTGAGGTATTGCGGGCCCCTGTCGGAGTGAAAGATGATCCCGGCGCTGTGTCCGCCGCGGGCCGCTGCGGCCATCTCCAAGGCGTCGACGACGAGGCGGGCGCGCATGTCGGCGGCCATGGAGTAGCCGATGAGGCGCCGCGACCCGACATCCAGCACCACCGCTAGGTGCAGCCAGCCCTCGGCGGTGGGAACGAAGGTGATGTCGCCGGCCCAGACGGCATCGGGCGCGCCTGGCGTGAAGTCGCGGCGCACCAGATCCGCCGGCGCCTCAGTGCACTCACCGCGAGGACGCGAGCGGCGCCGGCGCCGCACATGCACGCCGACGATGCCCCAGTTGGCCATGAGCCGCTCGACGCGCTCGTGGTTCACCCGGCGGCCGCGGCGGCGCAACTCGGCGGTGACCCTCGGCGGCCCGTAGGCGCCGCCGGAATCGGCGCGGATCCCCCGGATCTCGGCGACCAGCTCCGCCTCGGCGGACTCGGCGGCACTGGGGCCGGCGCCGAGCGGCCACACCAGGCGTAGAACCCCTGGCGGGTCACCCGCGCGACACGGCACACCATCGTTGTCGGGAACCCTTCGGCCTTCCGGGCAGCGACCCGCCGACAACGGGTCACTGTCCCGACTCCCTGACCCCAAAGGCCGTCGCTCGTTTGAGCAACTCACGCTCCATACCCAGCCGCGCGTTCTCCCGGCGCAGCCGCGCCAACTCGGCGCGCTCAGAAGTCGTGAGCCCCGGTTTCTCGCCCCGATCGACGCGGGCCCGGCGAACCCAGTTCCCCAGATTCGTCTCCCCGATCCCGAGATCCCGCGCCACCGACGCGACCGACCGGTCACCGTCGAGGACCAACGCCACCGCGTCGGCCTAGAACTCCTTCGCGAACCGCCGCCGATTCCCCCCGACGGCGGGGCGTGCCCCCGCATCACAGACATGACCACCTCCCAATCGAGATGTCAAGCCAGCAGGGGGAACCTCAATGCCATGTCTGAGACACATAGGCAGTACGACCCGGAGTTCAGGGCGGGTGCTGTGCGGATCGTCGCTGAGACTCGCGGGCCGGTCGCTGAGGTGGCCCGCGAGCTGGGGATCTGCGAGGGCACTTTGGGTAACTGGGTCCGCAAGGACCGCGCCAGGGCGTCGGGCGCGGCGCTCGACGGCGACGAGCGCGCCGAGCTGGTGCGGCTGCGCCGCCGCTGCGCCGAGCTGGAGATGGAGCGCGGTGTGCTCAAACGATCAGTGGTCCTTCAGGTCTTGGAGGCGACGCGGTGAGCCTGGTCGAGCACATCGCGGCCCAAAGGACCGAACACGGCGCGCCTCACGCGGTGGCCTGCCGCGCGCTGGGGGTGGCCCCCTCGACGTTCTATGAGCGCCGCGGCCGGCCGCCGCCGTCGACGCGGCCGTGAAGGACTGCTTCGAGTGCGACCTGCTGTACGAGACGCCCGCCGGCCTCGCTTCCATCGAGATCAAGTCGGGGAGGACCATCGCCTCGGACTGGTTCGACACACCTCGCCGTCTGGCCGGGATGCTTCCGCAGGTGACCGCCTAGGCCGTCGTCCACGGCGGCGCGGAACGCCGAGCGCGCGCCACCGCCGCCACCGTGCCCCTCAGCGAGCTCGCAGGCTTCCTCAGCGACCTCGACACGCCGCAGGCCCCGCCCGACGACACGAGCCCCGAGCCGACACGACCGATCCTGGGGGGGGGGGGGCTTGACCGAGCGCCGGGGCGGACCGGGCAGGCCCCCGGACCCACCGACAGCCCACAACCCCCTCTCGGCAGGCGCGTGAACGTCGCCGCGCGGGTCGAGGCCGCGCTAGGGTGGGCGGAGGCGCCCGAGGTGGCGGGAGCCGACTCTCTCATCGGTGTCTGGCGGGCAGCGGGCTCCTGGGACCGGGATCGCGGCGGGCGGGCACCGTCGCCGCCGCCGCCGCCTGAGGGCGGGGAGTCGGCCTGCGGCACGCTCCCCCGCATCGGTGCCCCAGGCTAGCCGACCAGGGATCAGGGCGCCCGCTCGTTTGTGGCTACGTATACTGGCCTGATGGATGCCGGACCTGCGCCGCTGCCTGCGCGGACCATCGGGGCGAAGGAGTTCAGGGACAACTGCCTCCGGATCCTGAGAGATGTGAACGAGAGCGGCGAGGCGGTGGTGGTCACCCGGCACAGAGTGCCCATCGCTCGGATCAGCGCGCCCGAGCCCGAGCGGGCGGTCGCCATCTTCGGGCGCTGCGCCGGGGAGTTGAGGGTCCTCGGCGGCATCGAGGCGCCGGCGTTCGATCCCGACGAGTTCGACATGGAGGCCCGGCCCGACCGGGTCCTCGACCCTGAGGGCTACGACCAGCACCACTCATCGTGATCGACGCCGACGCCTGATCCACACTGACACGCACATCCCGATCCGGCTGTTGGCGGGCGACGACAGCCTCGGCCGACAGACGGTGGACCTGTTGAGCGACGCGCTGGCCCGAGCCGATCTGGCGGCGTCGGCGATCGTGTTCACCGAGGTGGCGCGGCTGCACCTGAGAGGACGGGTGGACCTCGGCATGTCCCCGGAGCGGTGGCTGCGTGAACGTGTGAGCGACGGCTTACGGGTCATCCCAGTCACGCCCGAGACCGCCGTGCGGGCGTCGATGCTCGAGACCACCGGCTTTCACGGCGACCCGAGTCTGAACGGCACCAACTCATGTCACGATGTCGTTACAGTTTGCTGACATGGGCGGTTGGATCGCTGCACGGGTCGCCGATCAGGTAGCGGCGTTGCCAGAGCGGTCGTTTGTGGCGGTTCGCGACGTCCACGGATCGCGCACCGCCGTTGACGCGACGTCCTCGAGCCGGGCCGAGATCCGCCGCGCTCTGCAAGTGCCGTCAACGATCCCGCGCCGCGAGCGCGGCCGGGCCGGTCCCCTGGATGCGCCGCCGGCGGTGACCGCCGGGGTGGGCGTCCCGGTAGCGGAGCGCGCCCTCACTGAGGCGTTCGGTGAGTTCGCCCCCGTGATTCTGTCGCCGGGCCCCGGCCGTTCGCTGATCCACATGCGGGAGGTCGAGCTCGGCACGGGCAGACCGGACGCGGTCCTAGTGGCCGTTTCGCGGGCAGGTCTAGAGGCTCGCCTCAAGAAGGGTCTGCGGCTTCCCTCGTTGGCCCACGCGCGGGTCCTCGAATCGAGCCGGACCGGGGCTCCGTCCGGCTACTCCCGTCGTTACTCCAGCCAACTGATGAAGTCGCTGCACGAACTCGGCTGGCTGACACGACGCGGCCGGGTCCGCGCGTCGACCAGCCTTGTCGCGAGCTCTCTCGTCGTTGAAGCCAAGGTCTCGGATTGGCACAGAGGCATCGGTCAACTCGCGAAGGCCCGGTGGGCGTCCCATGACGGCGCATTGCTCATGCCCATGGAGAATCAGCACCGAGTCTCGAGGGCCGCGCTGCGGCATAACCGGCTGGGGCTGCTCGTCGCGCGCCCCGATATCGTCGACTGGAGAGTCAGGTCCAAGCGCGTCGAACTCCGGCGGACGGCAGACCTGTGGCTGACTGAACTGGCGATTCGGTCGTTGGAGGCTGACCGCAGCTAGAGTTCCTCCGCGACAGCGAAGGCATCGATAGCCTCAAGCAGGGCCTTTAGACCGCTCGAATGAGTCGTCGACACAGCCGCACCTGACGCTGCGATCTCCTCGTGGAGGTCAAGGGCATCCTGCACCCTTCGACGTATCGATGCGACTCGCGCCGATACATCAGATCCTCGGTCGACTGCTCGGTGAAGGCGAGCCATCGCCAACAAGTGCTGATTCCACGATTCAACGATTCCCCATTGCTCCTCGGCCTTCAGCCGCCGACGGAGCCCGCTGTCTGGGAAGACCCGTGACGCATCGCGCCAGCGCGCAGCGCTTATCGCTTCGCTATTCCACTCGATCGTGCTCAGCAACTGCTCGACGAAGATGCGAGTATTCGCTTGACGGCCTCCGCTCTTGGGCATCCACTTGTCCGTCGCCCACCTGCGCAGCGAGTGATACCACCCCGTAGCTGCGCCAGAGGCACCCGCGGAGACTCCCAGGACACCGGCCAAGTCGGAATAGCCCCAGATCACCTTGTAGCGATTCAGTTCAGCGAGCGTGTAGATCACTCGCAGCACGTTCGCCAGCCGCTCGGATTGCCAATTCACCGGATATCCCTGAGCCGATGTGCCGACTATGAGATAGATCCCCTCGGCGTCGAGAGTAGTAAGTGCATCGAGGTAGCGTAGTGCGCTATCCCAGTCAGCGAATGCGGTGTCCTCAGTTACGAGCGATAGGTAAACGGGCGTTTCCGCCAGCTCGATAGTCGCGCGCGCGTACTGCAGGCTGACTGGCACCCATGGGTCCCCGAAGGAGGCAAGATAGGGGGCAGGTGATACAACATGGCGAATGCCGAGGTCTCGATTGAGCGTGATGACGGCTTGGCAGTGCCGGGCGATCTCGTCTAGTGAGAGGAGCCATGAAATCTCCCCGAATTCCAAGCCGTGGTGGCCATGACAACGCGCTACTGCCCCAGAGATTGTGTGGATGTAGAACTGGGGGTCCAGCAGGACCTCGATGCCTCGGCGCTGCGCCGAAGACACTGTCGACGTGAGCGTAGGTGGCTCCTCGTCAGCGGGGCTGAGGATCACGCCGGCGAGAAGGCCGGAGTCAGCCACCGTGTCGATCTTGTCGGCCTTCCCGTAGCCGTGTTGGATCCAGAACGTCATCTCAGTGTCTCGATTTCTGATCGTAGGTGTCCGAAACGGCGATATCGGCGGCTCATTGACGGATCCAACAGCCTGCGCAACACGCGCCTCATCTGACCCGACACATGAACCGCGTCGAGCGCGGCGTCATTCCACTGACAGCCTGTCAGCCTGTCGTGATAGCCGTGGGGATCCCCGGGGTTGAAAGGGTGGACGCCGGTCAGCGACTCGAAGACAACGAGGCCGATGAGAAACAGATCCGTACGAAAGTCGATCGAGCTGTGCAGTCGCATCTCAAATTGCTCCGGCGCAGCGTACATCGGCGTCCTAGGCGAACTGCCCCAGCTGTCGGTCAGCGGAGTGAGATCTTGGAAGTACGCGATTCCCAGGTCGAGGAGCACCGGCCGGTCGGAGGCGTTGAAGACAATATTGCTCGGCTTGATGTCGCGATGAACCGTGTTGTGCCTGGCAAGGGCCTCCGCAGCATCGACGAGTCCTCGTAGAAGGCGCGCGCAGTCGGCTTCGGGCCACGGCCCGTCGAGCCGGTCGGCGAGCGAGCCGCC
>JAPOYM010000062.1 GCA_026706565.1 bacterium | reverse complement strand
TCGGTCGACACCGGCGCGGGCGCATATACCGTCGCCGCGGCGGGGCTGTCTGCCGACGACGTGCTGGACGCCGCGAAGGCCAACCGGGCGGGGTCGGACCGCGGGAAGCACCTCGCTGTCGCCGCGGGCGACGAGAACGACCTGGTGCTGGTCGACCCGCCGTCGGGCGGCGGAGGTGTCACGCTCACCGATGACGCTGTGCTCGATCTAGCCGACAGCAGCCGCACCAGCAGCGACCGCGGCAAAGCGCTCGGCACCAGCGCCGACGACGAGGACGACCTGGTGCTGCTCGACATACCCACCGTCCCGGCGCGGGCGGGGGCGTTCACCGCCGCCGACGAAGCCAAGCTCGACGGGATCGAGACAGGCGCGCAGGTCAACCCGCCGCGTGCGGGGGCGTTCACCGCGGCGGACGAAACGAAGCTCGACGGCATCCAGATAGGCGCGCAGGTCAACCCGACCCGCCAGGACACCGTGGACATGATGACCGGCGACGCGGGCGGCGACATCGACCTGACCCGCGACGGCTCAGGGGCGTCATCCGACCTGCGCGGCACCATCCGCCCGGGGGCTGTCGGCTCCGATGAGCTGGCCGCGGGGTCGGTCACCGCCGCGAAGATCGGGGCCGGGGCGGTCACGGGAGCGAAGATCGCCGGCAACGCGATCACGAATCAGAAGATGGCCGACGACGCAATCGGCATCGCCGAGCTCTCAGCCAGCGGCACCCCGTCGGAGGCGACGTTCCTGCGCGGAGACAACGCCTGGGCCGCTCCCCCGTCTGGGCCCGGCAGCGGCACAGCGTTGTCCGACGATGCCGTCCTCGACCTCGCGAAATCGACCCGCACGTCAGCGGATCGCGGCAAAGCGCTCGGCACCAGCAGCGGCGACGAGAACAGCCTCGCGCTGCTCGACCTGGGAGACGGCCCGCTCGCCCTGACCCAGATCGGCGACACGCTCACCATCGGCCCGGCATCCCAGGGGAGCGCAAACGGGCACATAGACGGGCTGTACGCCCTGCTGCCGGACATGTTCGTCGTCGAGATCGACGGCGGGGTCGGGACCGCCAACGCGGAGCGCTACGAGACGATGCTGATCCGCCGAGTTGAGCTAGATGGCGACGGGCTCGCTGCCCAGTTCAGCGGAGTCGCGGGGGCACGGCTGACGCTGCGGCGCGGGCTGTCGACGGACGGCAGCGGGATCACCGCCAACGACCTCGTGTGGCGCTCCAACCTGATCGGATCCACCGCCACTGTCCGGTTCTTCTCGCTGGGCGGGAGCGTGACCGGAGGCGGGGGGCTGACGCCGGATCAGGCCAACCGGCTCCTGCCGGCGCTGCCCGCGCTCGGGCAGCGCGACAACAAGGTCCCGAAGTACGACGGCGACGTGCTCGGCTGGGAGACCGACGCGACACCGGCAGCGAACCGGCTCGTCCCGGCCGGCGGATCGACGGGTCAGGTGCTGAAGAAGACGTCGGGGGCGGATTACGCGGTCGGGTGGGCAGCCGACCAGACCGGCGGCAACGGCGGCGGGACCACCGACGCGCTCGCCCGCCAGATCGCCCGGGAGAACCGCGAGTCGATAGACGGGCTGCACGAGCGCACCGGCGACATCGAAGAGCAAGCACAGGCACCGACCTACACCCTCACCGCGCCAGCCAGTCAGGGGGGCATGGAGGAGGTCACGGGCAAGCCGGCGTCAGCGTCCGCCGCCGCCCAGGTCTACGGCGCGGCGGACGGGTCGAACACACTCTCGCTCTCGGCGTCCGACGCAGAGGACGGCACCGAATTCATATTCCGCATCCCCACCACCGGCACCCTGTCGGGCTACCGCTTCGACGGGCTGAGCTATCACGACTACTCGGACCTCGAACTGGTCGGCACCGCCGGGACATGGCAGTACTGGTACATCCCCGTGTCCGGCACCACCGACGACAACCCCGCCGCATACGCCATCCGCATGCAAATCAAGACCGGCGACCGGTACCGCTGGGACGGCGACCTCACAAAACGCGGCGTGGACGGGGCGCTCGGCACTGCTGCTGCGAACGACGCGTATTTCTACCGCGGCGACGGCACCTGGGCCGCCGCGGGCGGCGCGGGGTCGCGGTCGGTTCACTGGATCAGACCCACCGACGCAGCCGGGCCAGCCGACGGGCAACTGCCAGCGGGAGTGGCGTTCCGGGCGGACCAGTACCGCGATGTCCTAGCAGCGCTGATAGCGGGCACCGGGGGCGGCATCCGCCATTTTCCGACCCTCGTCGCCGGCGACATCATCTGGCTCTACGGCCGACCGCGCACGGGCAACATCGACTCACAGCGCCGCGTCACAGTCTTCCAGTACGTCTGGGACGGCGCAGGGTTCAGCCCTCTCGGGTGGGCGCGTATCGCTGGCGGCACCCTGACCTGGAACGTCGAGGCGGACACCGGCACACACGGCGAGGCGTCCGGCTACGACGGGGCCGGCGTCGCTGCGTGGGACGCCGCGGTCACGTACCCCGACGGCGCGGTCGTCGAGCACGAGAACCGGCTGTGGATCAGCGCCCAAGACGGCAACCTCAACCACACCCCGGTCAGCACGCTGGGCACTGTGGGTGCGTGGTGGCGGCCGTCGGATGATCGCGACGCGTCGGGGATCGACGCGGTGATGGGATCAGTCCCGGGCACCCGCGACCCCAGCATTCACGGCTGGCTCGACTGGATGCGGTCGCGCCCCGTAGCGCCGTGGCGCAACGACACCCCGTATTCGGCGGGTGATCAGGTGCTGTTCGTCGGCGCGCTCTACGTGTGCGCCGTCTCGCACCGCAGCACACAGGCGACCGCCCCCGACGAGGGCGGCCCCGAGTGGGACAATCTGACCACGCTGGTGATCGCCGCCACCGCCGGGGTGCCCGCCAACGCGGCGGTGGCGCACGGGCTGACCATCGACGGCGCGCCGTACCGGTTCCCCGAGCAAGACCCGAATCTCACGCCCCCGAACTGGTCCGCGACGGCGACCTACGGCCTCGGTGACAGGGTGCTGCACAACCACCGGGTGTACATGTGCCGCGTCGCCGTCACCGCGCCGACCTCGACCGCGCCGGCCGACGCGCCGCTCAACTGGGTCGATCTGTCCGACGCGGTCGGCTACCGCGGCACGTGGGCGTCCGGCGGCGCGTATCACCGCGGCGACTACGTGTGGCACGACGCGCACATGTGGATGTGCCGCGCCGCCGTCACCAGCAGCAATCCCGACGGCAACACCGACGACTGGGACCCGATACCGCTGTTCCGCGGCGAGTGGAACGACGGCTGGTTCGAGCCCGGCGACATGGTGATCCACGACGGCCAGATCTGGCAGTGCACCACCCAGGACCGAAACGGCGCAGAGCCGCCCAACAACAGCAACTGGCTGCGGCTCGACAACCAGGCCGTGCAGTCGTGGGCGCTGACCGGCGACACCACGCTCATACCCCCCGCGAAGCTCCCCGACCCGAACGTCGTCGTCACCCCCACCGAAGCACGGGTCGGGTACGCCGGCGGGGCGTCGCTGGGCGGCACCCTCGGCGCGGTCGACGCGACGAACGCCGGGTTGATGCTCCCGGCCCAAGCGAGCAAGCTGGACGCGGTGCCCGACGGGGTGTCGCGGTGGGAGTACCGCGGCGACTGGGCCGACGGCACCGACTACGCCGTCGGCGACCTCGCCCGCTACAAGAATATCCTCGCCAGGTGCCACACCGCGCACACCGCTACAGCAGCCAACGCGCCGCGGGCCGCGACGATGGACCACTGGGAGCTCATCGTCTACCTGACGGTCGGGATCGACTCGTCGGGGCTGCTAGAGGTCTTCGCGCGCACCCACTACCCCCCGTCGGACCCGACGTGGCACCCCGGCGTGGGCGGCATGTTCTGGATGGGCGCATGGGTCGCGCCGACCGCGGGGCACTCGCCCGAGTGGCGCTACCAGAACGTCGTCTCGCACTCGGGGGTGAACTACGTCTGCGTCGAGCCGCACACGGCGACCGTCGCCGCACCGCTGACGCCGGGCACCGCGGCGGCGGCCTCCTATTGGCAGGCGATGGCATGACCAGTAACCCTGTGTAATCCTGCGTGACTTTCAGTAATCCTGCGCAACCCTGTGTAACCCTGCGTGACTTTCGGTAATCCTGCGTGACGCGTGGCGAGGCGTGGGGGGTCGAAACTGAGGCCCTCAAACCCCCGTTTGGCCCCTGTTTTCAACCAAAACTAGGGGTTCGGGGGGTTTCGGCATCGCGCGGAGGCGTTGCAACGGCTTGCAACGGCTTGCAACGGCTTGCAACGCGTGGCGAGGCGTGGGGGGTCGAAACTGAGGCCCTCAAACCCCCGTTTGGCCCCTGTTTTCAACCAAAACTAGGGGTTCGGGGGGTTTCAGCATCGCGCGGAGGCTTGCAGTCGCCGCACCGCCCGCGGCGGTCAAGCCATCGCGCCGGCACCGTCTCGCCGCACCCGCGGCAGACCGACCAGCAGCCGTTCCCCGCCTCGCTCCGCCTCGCCAGACCCCCCCTCACCCCTCGACCTCAGCTTGTGGTTGAGGGGTGTTCGGGGTCGGGTTGCAGCCGCTCGTCGATCTCGGCGAGCACCGCCCCGAGGTTGCCCCACAGCCACCGGGCCGCGGTCAGCGGCAGGGCGACCTCGACGCTGGTGGCGAGGTCGGTGACGACGACCGTCGCGGCGGTGTCGGGCGCGCCGGTGTTCGGGTCGGAGTGCATTTCATAGGTGATCAGCCACGGGGCGCTGCTCACGGCGCTAACCCGTGCGACGACCCGCCGACCGGGAGGATCTCGGCGGCGGCTATCCCGATCCACGAGGCCTGCACCGGCCCCGACTCGGTGACGACCGTGGTCGGGTGCCCGTGGCGATGGCCGCTGAACCATGAGTGATAGCTCCCCGAGTACATCCGGCAGAGGATGATCCCGTGGACAGACTCGATCTTCCCGCCGGAGATCAGACACGACGGCAGTTCCCGCGGCGACGCGACATACAGTGCGCGTTGCGCGCCCTCGCAGTCGTAGCGCTGCTGGCCGGTGTTTCCGGCGGCCCACCACGCCAGCGGCAGATGCCCGCCGTGGTAGCCCTGCATCGCCAGCCAGTCCGAGATCGCGGCGGGCACGTCGACCCAGCCCCATGCCTGCCCGATGTCGGGCTTGGTCAGGACGGCGGCGCTCACGACGGCGCGGGGAAGAGCTTGTCGAGGATCGCCCGGGCGGCCTGCCCGCCGGCGCGGTACCCCGCGGCGGCTGCGGCCACGGCCACAGCCTCGAGCCGCCCCCATTCGCCTGACACGAGGTCAGCAGCAGCGCCGGTCGAGTGCGCCCCCAAGTAGGCCAGCGCCCCCGCTATCGCGGCGGCGGCCACGGCCTTGACGTCGGGTATGAGTGATGCGATGATGTTCTTCATGCCCGAGCAGCGTAGCACACGCGTTGCGCACGCGGCGCGTGGCATGGTAGCATTTGCGGCCATGATTGCACCAGAGCCCCTCAATGCCGCAGCGCTGAGCGGAGCGCGGGCTATTCACCGCGCAGCCAGCGAGATCCGACAGACCTGCTCAGACGAGCTCAGCGGGTTCATGGTCGAGTGGGATCGCATCAGAGCCGGCGTGGCGCGCGTTCTCGCTTCCGCAGAGACGCTCATCTGGCTTTCAGACGCGCCGCCGTCATACCGCGGCGACTGGGCCGGCGGCACGGAGTACGCCGCGGGCGACACCGCCGACTACCGCGGGCAGAGACTCGTCGCCGGCGCCGGCGACTGGGCAGACGCAGAGACCATCTACCACGCTGCACGCGAGATCCAGCAGACCGCCGGCGGCGAGGGCGGGGCGCTCATCGAATGGGATGACATCAGCGTCGCCGTCGCCCAGATCCGGAGCGCCGCCGAAGAGATCATCGAGCAGACATCGTCCGGCGGGGCCTTCTTGGCCGCCGCCCTCGACCGGCTGTGGCTGGGTGCCGGCCGCGAGAACGACGCCATCGGCCTGGCGGCGGTGGCGCTGCGCCGACTCACCGGCAAGCGGTGGCTCCGCCCGCGGGGCGCCCCCCTGTTCCGCTTCGACCCGCCGGCCCCGCCGCTGGCGGCCCCCGACGGGCTGAACGCCCACATCACCCCGGCCCTAGACCCAGCCGACGTCGGCATCGACCTCTCCGGCAGCGTGCAGGTGCCGGCCACCCGCCAGACACTCATCGACCACATCGGGCTCACCGATTTCTGGGCCGGCAACGGGTGCCACCAGTGGATGCACCAGAACGGCTACGGCGACGTGCCCGCGCCGCTGTCCACCTGGTTCGCCGGTCACGCCGGCGGCCCCGACCTCGTCTACGTCCTCAGCGGCAACGGCGAGGGGCGGCTCGCCGCATGGCCGCAGCCGACCTGGACGCTGACGCTGCCCGACGCAGCCACCACCCAGATCACCGAGGAGACCGTCCTCGTAGACAATGTGCTGTGGGATAACCGCGGCGGCGAAGCGCCCCAAGAGGACGAGTCGGAGGTGTCGCAGTCGGTGGAGATCACCACCGAGACATCGTGGTCTCATTCGGTGGACTGGGGCGAGAGCGTGGAGTGCGGGGTGTCCGCCGGCCCCGCCGACAGCAAGGAATCGCTGACCCGCACCGAGTCGTGGGGGCAGGGCGGCTCGACGAGCAAAACAGTCGACGTGGGCGACAGCGACCGCATCCGCGGCACCGTCCCGGCGGGCGAGGCATGGGTGGCGGCGCTGACCCTGCGCCGCGGCACCGTCACCATCGACGTGCACGCACAGGGCCACCTCGATCACTCCGGCTACATCCTCTGCCACATGAGCAGCCATGAGCACCACCACAACCGCACCGTCCCTGTCCGCGACCCCAACGGCGACACACAGCACGCCTCATGGGTGGCGATCCCGATAGTGGAGGCGCTCACCGTCTCCCAGCCCGGCCGCGAGTTCTACTCGCGCGCCGACTGGCAGATCAAAACCACCGCGCTGGCCGAGGCAGTGCTCGCATCGCACCCGATCCGGCCCACACCCACCGGACCCATATCGGACGAAACCGTCCGAAAGGCAGCCGGCGCGCACGACCCGGTGACGGTGTACCCGTGACACCGCCCGCGGTGGCGGGCCTGTGACCGGCGACGACCGCTGCGACATCTGCGGAGAGCCGACGGACATCGGCGATGCGCTGTGCGACTGGTGCGACGAGCGGCGCGGCGAGCCCGCTCGCTGATGCGGCACACAACTCGGCGCGACGGGCGCACGCTGGTGATCCTGCCGCTGTGCGAGCGCGGCTGGTGGGGGTACCGGATCACACTCGACGGGGTCGAGATCGCTTCCGCGCCGCCCGAGTACCCCACCGAGACCGCCGCCGCCGCGGCGGGGTACAAAGCCGCCGCGGCGATCCCGCTCCCAGGCCTCGACGGACGGCTCGACCTCTGAAAACCCCGTTCGGCGGGTTCTTTCCTAGATTCCCCCCGAAAAGTTTTTTGGGGTTTTACCTGCGGGTTTGCGATCTTTCTCGAAGAAACCCGAAACAATTTGCAACTT
>JAPOYM010000186.1 GCA_026706565.1 bacterium | reverse complement strand
ACGATTCCCCGCTCCGCCTCGACGTCTAGGCGTAGCACCGACCGAGCGTGTCGCAGCGCTGTGGTCGTCTTGCCGACCGCGCGCGGCCCCGTGACGAACTCCGCCGGCCATGCCTCCATGTGGCGGGCCAGGGTGCTGTCGGCGATGCGCGCGATGTAGTCGTAGTCGTTGTGGCCGTCAATGGGCAGATCATAGCCGTTCCCACTCTTGTATGTACAGATTCACGGCTCATTTATGTCGAGATTCACGAGGCAGTTGATGTCCAGATTCACCGGTCAATTAGTGTACAGATTCTCGGCTCCGGCGAATCCGCAGGTCGCTGGCGGCAGTCCAGGCAAGTCGCCCGTCTCGACGCTCCACCTGTCGGCGATCCCGGCGAATCCGCAGGTCGCTGGCGGCAGTCCAGGCCGAGGCGCGGTCGAGAGCCTCGGGTGTGCTGAGCAATGGCTGTTCAGCCGGGAGCGCAGGCCTCTGAACTGCGGCTTTGAAGCCGACATGGGGTTGATTCGGGGGCTGCTCAGCAGCCTCCTCGGGTGCGGCGGGTGTGGGCGGACGCCGAGGATCCCGACGTGCGGCACGCCGTCATCGCTCAGCAGCCTCCTCGGGTGCGGCGGGTGTGGGCGGGGCTGTCAGCTGAACTCGGCCATGAGTCGCTCGGCGACCTGCACGGCGTTGAGGGCTGCGCCCTTGCGGAGGTTGTCGCCCACGACGAACAGCGCCAGCCCGTGCGGCACCGTGGGATCACGGCGGATGCGCCCCACCAGCGTGTCGTCGATGCCGGTGGCGCCCAGCGGCGTCGGCAGGTCGTCCAGCACCACGCCGGGCGCGCCGACTAGGAGTTCGGTGGCGTTCTCGGGGCTGAGTGGCCTCTCGAACTCGGCGTTGATGGACAGGGAGTGCCCGGTGAACGCCGGGACCCGCACACAGGTGGCTGAGAGCGCCAGGTCGGGAATGCCGAGGATCTTGCGGCTCTCGTTGCGGAGTTTCTGCTCCTCGTCGGTATCGCCGCTGCCGTCGTCGCTCATCCCGCCGCAGATCGGCAGCACGTTGTAGGCCAGAGGGGCACCGAAGGGCCCGTCGGCGGGAACCTCGGCGGCCCGCGGGTCGAACGCCAGTTCCGCCGCGGCCTCGCCGGGCGCGGCGATCTGGTCTGCCAGGGCGCTGACGCCCGCCCGCCCTGCCCCAGAGGCGGCTTGGTAGCTGCTGATCACGAGCCGCCGCAGCCCGGCGGCTTGGTGCAGGGGCTGTAGCACCGGCATGGCCACCATCGTCGTGCAGTTCGGGTTGGCGACGATGCCCTTTGGGCGGTGCGCCAGCGCGGCGGCGTTCACTTCGGGCACCACGAGGGGCACGTCGGGGTCCATCCGCCAAGCCGATGAGTTGTCGATCACCGTCGCCCCGGCCTGCGCCACCAGCGGGGCCAGAGCCCGGGATGCGGTCTTGCCCGCGGAGAACAGGGCAATGTCGGCCGTGGAGTAGTCGGCGGTCCGTGCGTCCTCGACGGTGATCTCGGTGCCGTTGTGAGGCAACCGGCGCCCGGCAGAGCGGGCCGAGGCCATGAAGCGCACGCGGTCCGCCGGGAAGGCGCGCTCGACGAGCAGGCCGCGCATTACCCCGCCCACCTGCCCGGTGGCGCCGACGACCGCTACTTCCATGCCGTCAGGCTACCGAGACCGGCGCGGCCGACCGTTTCGCACGCTCGGCGCCGGTCCGCTCAGGAGGCTCCGCTCGTCCGTGGAGTGGCTGTTGCGGCGGTGTCCCCCGATGATTCGTCGGGCTCGGGGTCGGGGGCGTCGCGCAGCGCCCAACCCATGAGGCGCAGCATCGTCCGCGCCGTCGGGCGCACGCCGAGGCGGCGAAGCGGCCCGCACCGCAGGTCGTGGAGAGCCTGCGCCCACGGCGGCAGACTGTCGAACGCCGCCCAGAACAACACCCTGTAGGCCAGACGCGCCACGGGCGACAGCGGGAACGCGCGCAGGAAATGGGTCGCTTCCCGGCTCAAGTCGGTGGCGGCGACGGCGGGACGGAAACCGTTGATGACAGCCAGAAGTTCGGCCTGACTGCGCGGCGGCTCGTCGATCCCCAGACGCTCGGCCACCGTGGCCATCTCGGCGACGTAGCGATCGGGCAGATCGGCGGGTGACACGGCGGCGCCTTCCGTCGCGTTCATGGGCGGCGCTCCGGGGGGGCGCGAATCGGTCCGGTCGGCAGCGGGCATGCCGCCGCCTTCGGAGTCTTGGCCACCGCCCCCGCGGCGGTCGCCGTCGCTGCCGGTGGCCGCATCGCCGCCGTGGCTTGCCGCCGGCGCGGTGCCGCGGCGCGGGCGGCGGCCGTAGCGCAGGTAGGCCTCCAGGAAGCTGTCCACCTCGGTGGCGTGTACCCACGCCAGCAGGTCCGCGTCGCCGGCCCGGTAGCGCCGCCCGTCAGGTGTAATCCCCGACACGCCCAGGTGTACCCGCCGCACCGCCTCCAGAGCCGCCTCGGCCTCCGCCAGCGGGCAGTAGGTGGTGGTGCCCAGGAAGAACACGGTGCGCCGCAGCCGCCCGAGCGGGTCGCTGCGGAAGTCTGAGTGCTCGCCGACCCCCTGCATGGCGACGGGATGCAGCGACTGCAGCAGCAGCGCCCGGATGCCGCCCACCATCATGGAAGCCTCCGCATGCACCAGCCACGCCGCACCGCCGGACGGTAACAGCGTGGCCGCCCCCGGCGTCGGAGCGAACTTCCGGGTCCCGCTGCCAGACAGCACCGTCCGAATAGCCCACGCCAGCCGGTCCCGCAGCGCCGGTGCGAGGTTCATGTCCAGCAGTCTGGTGCGTTGTCGATGGCCCGCTCAAGCGGCGGTGCCGGGCAGCGGACTCCGACCTCCGCCGGAACGGCGCGGCACGGTGATCGCAGCACGGTTCGCCAATCTGCTCGCGTTTCAGATTCGTTGACGATCGACTTGAGGCACGAGGGGATGGTCGGGCAGGCGGGATTTGAACCCACGACCTCTTCGTCCCGAACGAAGCGCGCTACCAAGCTGCGCCACTGCCCGTCGGTGCCTGAGGATACCAAGCCCGGACCGCCGCGCCGGGCGGCTCAGCCGGCTCTCTCTCAACTGGCGCACGCTCAGCCGGCGCACGCTCAGCTGGCGCACGCTCTCAGCTGGCGCTCTCGTAGAAGGTCTCCCCCTCGGCCAGCGCGGCGCGTCCCCGGCGGAGGCGGAAGGCGTTGAGCGGTTTGATCAGCCACCCGTCGGCGCGCGCCCGGCGGGCTAGGAACACGTCGGCGGAGCGGTCCAGCAGCATCAGCACCTTCTGGGGCGCCAGCCGGCCGGCGTCGCTCTCGGCCCGCAGGTCCAGGCACGCCGCCATGCCGCCCATGCTGCCGATCTGCAGGTCCACGATTACCAACTCGGGCTGCAGCTCCTCGGTGACGGCCAGCAGATCCCGCCCCGAACGCACCCGGCTGACGCGGGTGTCGTCGTCTGCGAGGGCGGCGGCTACTTCGTCGAAGGTCCAGTCGGCGTCGGCGGCCAGCAGCACGTCGGCCATACCGTGAGGCTACCGGGGCGGTAGCATCCCCGGCGAGACGGGAGGTCGCCGAGTGTTCGAGGTTCAGGTAGAGGTCGCGGAGGACCACACCGTCTGCCGACCCGTCGGCGAGTTGGACGCCTACACGGTCGGCGAGTTCCGCGAGGCCCTCAACGGCGTCGACGAGACGGCTCGGCTGGTGGTGGACCTGAACGGCGTCCCGTTCATGGACTCGGCCGGCCTCGGCGCCCTCATCGGCGGCATCCGGCGGGTGCGCGACGGAGGCGGGACCATCGCGGTCCTCTGCGATCGGCCTGCGATCACCCGGCTGCTGCACACCACCGGCTTCGACCGGATCGTTCCGATGGTCGAGACCATGGCGGCGGCCCTCGAGGCGCTCGGTCCCATCGACGAATCCTGACCCGTCCGATGCGGCGGACCACCTCTCGTACTCGCGGCGCGCGCCGATGCGGCCCCGTTCGCCGGCCCGTCGGGGCGCGGTGGGCGTGCCGGATACTCGTAGGCGTGGCAGTGGCGGCGACCGTTTGGTCGACGGCGGCCGCGGAGGCCGAGGCGGAAGCGGAAGCGGTGACCGCGGGGCACGAGGATTGCCGCGAGAGCGCAGCCGCCGTCCACAGAGCGGCGGCTCGGGTGCCCGAGCCAGGAGCGGACATGGTGCAGGTCGTGGAGATGGTGGGCCTGTTGGACCCGGTCCTGGCCGACTTCGTGGTCGAGCGGATCCGCACGGCTTCCCGTCCCGGCAGCGGCGTCGTGGCCGTGGTCCTGCGGGTCGACAGCCGGCGTGCCGTCATCGATCCCGACGAGTTGACGGTCGTCGCCCGGGACATTCTGGACTCGCGCGTGCCGATCACCGCCTGGGTGGGGCCGTCGGGCGCCCGAGCCACCGGCGAGGTGGCCCAACTGTTGGCGCTGGTCGACCGGGTGGGGGTGGCGCCGGGAGCGCGCCTCGGAGACACCGGCGAGCAGGTCTTGGACTGCCTGGAGGTCGGCACCCTCTGGGGGGCCAACGCGCCCCTGCTGGACGGCCGCACGGTGAACCACAGCGAGGCGGTCTCATCGGGCGTGGCGTCGGCGCCGGCGCCGACGCTCGGCGAGTTCCTGTTCACCCTCGGGGATCTGGGGTTCGAGACCACGGAGGTCATCGACGGCGAGACGGGCGAGATGCGACTCGAGCCGAAGACGTCGGTGCAGTTCGTGAGCCTGCCCTTCGTCGGCGGCATCATGCACACGGCGGCCAGCCCGCCGATGGCGTACTTGCTGTTGCTCATCGCCCTGTCGCTGCTGCTGCTGGAGTTCTACACCGCCGGCGTGGGGATCGCCGGGGTGGTGGGCGCCGGCTGTGGGGTCCTCTCGCTCTACGGCCTGGCCGTGCTGCCGACCAACGGGTACGCCATCGCCCTCATCGTCTTCGCCTTCTTCGCGTTCGGGATCGACGTGCAGACCGGGGTCCCGCGGATGTGGACGGCGATCGGCGCCGGCTGCGTCGTAGCGGGGACGCTGACCCTCTACGACGGGGTGTCGATGTCGTGGGTGCCCATGCTGGGCGGTCTGGCGGGGTTGATGCTCGGCGTGCTCGGCGGCATGCCCCCGCTGGTGCGCAGCAGGTTCTCGACGCCGACCATCGGGCGTGAGTGGATGATCGGGATGCGCGGCGAGGCGGTGGAGGCCCTGCACCCGTTCGGCGTGGTGCGCATCGCGGAGAGCCTGTGGCGGGCCCGCACATTCCGCGCTTCGCCCATCGCGCCCGGCGAAGAGGTGGAGGTCACAGGCATCGACGGTCTGCTGCTGGAAGTGTCCCCGCCGGAGGTCCGCGATGTCTCCGACGGTGCCGAGGCGTCGTCGGCGGACTCGGAGGCGGACGGCGACCCCGCCTAATGGGCGATGGGGTAGCGGCGCAGCCGGGATTCGTGAACTCCTGACCTGTTGAGTTGAAATATACAGAGGCCCGATGTATCAGCATCAATCTCGGATAGCCTCTGCCAGTATCTGAGAATCAGTTCGTACCATGATGCGTGATTGCCGGTGGCGGTGATGAGGATGAGGCGGACGGCAGCGTCGTAGATCTGCTTTCGTTCCCAAGGACGTGTCAAGATGTGTCGGTCGCGTGTGACGAACAGTCGACCCGTCTCTCCAACCGCTTTCAGCAGGTTGCTGTCATTGGTGCCCAGCGGCAGGCTTGGCAGGTTGGGATGACCTACCCAGAGGATCAGCCCGGCCCCGGGATGTGCTGCGAGCCGCTGCCCTAAGGGCGCGATGTTCTCATCGAGGAAGAGGCTCAGGCTATGCAATCTTGGAATACAGGACAGCGTCGCTGTACTGTTCGTCGGTCAAGTTCCACATTTGCTTGATAGAAGCGTCCGACTCGCCGGCGGCCGCGGCCTCTACGATGTCGAACACTCTGAGTCGGCGTCCTCTGATCGTGGGCTCGCCCGATGCGTATTCGGGATCGAGCACGACGTTCTCAGCCAGATTGAGTCGGATCACAGTGCCTTCGGCATCGTATTCGGCGACCTTTTGGAATCGCTGGAGGGCCATGGACGGCAGGATCATTTGCCCTGAACGGATGACGAACCACAACGACCGGTCGAGGTTCGTCTCGTCTTGGACACGTCGCACCAGTTCGCACCCTTCGACGTCGATGAACGGTCGCGCCGTTGCCAGCGGATGCTGCATGCCGAACCTTCGGCGGAGGGCTTCGATGGCCGGGCGCATCCGGAAGATGTTGACGCCGGCGCTGCGGTACTCCGAGATCAGGCGAGTCTCCACGAACTCGCCCCACGTCACGACCTGTGATCCTGTGTGATCCTGTCTGACCACGGGTTCATAATGCGTTCCCAGCCGTTCGTGGCCGTTGATCCAGCGTTTCGCGGTGCCGCGGGAGAGTTCCAGAATCCGGTCGACCTGACTGAAACGGTAGATTTCACGGTCAAGCAATGGAATCGTATTGCTCATCGTGTATTCCTGATATCTTCGGCCCTTCGGATGATTCTCGCATCCATGACTGTCCCCGGCGTGCGAGTGGTCGTCGCAGCGGTTGCGGTCGATCGATGGGGCTGCGGGGACTCAGCGCCGCCCAGCGGTGGTCTGCTCCGAGTCTAGGCCGCAGGCGCGGCAGATCGAGCCCCGCCGGAGGTCCGCGGCGGGCCCGAGAGCACCGGTGACGAGCAGGCTGGCGACGGCGAGGGCGCTGCGCCGGCGCCGTCGGGGGCCGGCGGGGAGGCTGGCTAGCAGCGTCGCCGGGCTCGCCGGTGACGATCCTCGAATCTCGTCTTGTGCCGGTTCGAATGCCGTCCTATGGTCGCCCCCGTGACAGGGGTGAGCCGGTGAGCGCGGTCACTGATGGCGTCGAATGGCAGATGCGGGCGGCCTGCCGGGGCCCGCAGTCGGTCGTGTTCTTCCCGCCGACGGTGGCGGAGGGCAAGGAGGAGCGGTCCGAGCGCGAGCGCCGCGCCAAGGCCATCTGCGCCCAGTGTTCGGTGATCACCGAATGCCTCGAGTACGCCCTGCGGATCCGCGAGCCCCACGGCATCTGGGGCGGCCTCAACGAGCAGGAACGCCGCCGGCTCCTCTGAGCGCCCCCCACGCGGGCGCGGTCAGCGGATCATGCGCCCCGAGGCGCGGAGGGCGACTGGCTGACATCCCAGCCCGCTTCCAGCGCTTGCACGTCCTCTGGACCGATGACGGTCTCGGAGGGATCGTCCACGAAGCCAGCGAACTCCGGGAAGATCCCGCTGATCCCCCTCCTTGCGCGCTCGACGGGTACGAGTCGGGATACCGGTCGGCCCCGCTTGGTGATGACAATGGTCGCACCCGTCTCGTTCACCTCGTCCATCAGCTTGAGGCACTTCGCCTTGAATTCACCGGCCGGTATGGTCCTCGTCAACGCAATCGGAGCCGTGTCGCTGTCCGCTTGGAGCGTGTAGGTGCTCTTGTCGGTAGTGAGGAAGGTCTCCGAATCATCCAGCTCAAGCGTGTGGAGGACACTCAGGTACAGGCGAGCCGGAGCCTTGGAGATCGTCAGCGGGACACAATCGCCAACGGGGTTTTTCTCGCTCACCTCGTAGCCGATCACGGCGCGCCCGCGTCGGTCCATGTAGGAACGCAGACGGATGCCGTCCGTGACGGTTCGGTTGAGAAGCTCCGTCAGGTCGCCCGCAAACTCCCTGGCCTGAGACTTCAGGTCAGGCTGGCGACGGCTCAAAGGACGACACGACGAACCAGGCCCGCCGGGCGATCTCGCTGGAGAAGCTCCCAGCCTTGGCCTGTTGCTGGAGTTCCTCCCAGGTGCAGCCTGCCCGGGCGAGGGCGTTGTCGATGACAGCGCGTACGCCTGCGTCGTCCAACACGTCGACCTCGATGTCGAGATAGCGGCCCTGTTGTCCGGTCATGGTGTTCTCATTCCGTCCAGCCCGACCTCACTGCTCGGTCGGTCCCCGCTTGCTGCAATGCTCTCACACATGATGCTACGGGGTTGTGACACCCTCCTGCGCTGAGTTCAGCCCGGGCTTGGGCCGTCAGATGGTCGGGCGACCAGTCTGGGCGTCGAGACGTTGCTGTCAGCGCGCCGGAGACAGATTGACCGTGATCTTCATGTCGAGCGCTGCCGCGACTTTTTGAAGCGTGGCGAGCGTTGCGCTCGTGCCGCCGGCCTCGAGGCGGG
>JAPOYM010000080.1 GCA_026706565.1 bacterium | reverse complement strand
TTTCTCGGGGCGGGTCGACCTGTAGCACCCCATTCAGCCGAGCAGTCGCAGCACGGCCACCACGAGCCCGGCGATGCCGAGCATGCGCCACGTCAGCCGGGTCTCGGCGTTGGCGATCCGGGCGTCGAGCTCGGCGAGCCCGACCTTGAACTGGTCGGGCGTCACGTGGTCGCCGTGGTCGGCCGCCTCGCGGACCGCGGCCGTGATGGCGTCGGCGAGCTTCGGGTCGGCGCCGGCGTCGGTCAGGGTGCGAGCGATGGCGAGGGTGTCGAGAGTGGCCATGTCGTCCGTCTCCAAAGTTTAGCCCCCTCCCACCGGCCGTGGATCCGCACCCGCGCGGTCTTCGCCGGTACCCCTGGGGCCTTCGATGGCGTTCACGGCACAGGGGGGGAGGTCCTGCCCGCGGGGGGGGAGGGGGGGAGCCCATCAGCGGTCGATTCCGCCACGGCCGCGCTGGACTTCCTGCACCAACCACTCCGGCTTGATGCCGCCGCGAGCCGCAGCCTTCTCCAGTTCCGGGCGCCCAGGGTCGAGGGCCCGCACCACCCGCACGAAACAATCGATCCACTCGTTCCGATCGGTCTTCACATCCTCGACCTCGGCCGTTCGCTTGGCCAAGTCCTCACGGGCCTGGTCCCGCTCGGCCGACACCGTCTTGACCTCCTGCGCGGCCTGGCCGCGCTCGCGCCGGGCCTGGTCCCGCTCGGCCGTCAACGTACCGACCTGCTCGATGGCTTCGGTGCGTTCCCTGCGCACCGCCATCACGTCCTGCTGAACTCTGGTCAACTCGTCGGCCGACGCCTGCTTCGCCGCCGCAACTTGCGCCGCGGCTCGCTTCTCCCACACCTGTTCGGCGCGCTTCAGGCGCTCGTTGTCCCGCTGGAGATGGGCCAGCAGCTCGCTCGTGAACTCCCCCGTCGCCCTCGCCCTGTCCCGTTGCTCCGCGGCCCTGTCCCGCTCCCGACGGGCCTCGTCCCGTTCCTCCGTTGCCAGGGTCGCCCGCCCTTCGGCATCCGCGGTCGCACGGGTTGCATCGTCGAGGCGGCCCCGGTACCTCTGCGCCGCCTCCCCGTCCGCCCGCTCCAGAACCTGGGCGATCCGCTGGCCGGCCTGAACCTTGGCGGCACGCGTCCGATTCCGCTCTTCCTCGACCCGGATCCGGATCCCGAGCTCGCGGTCAACAGGTGCGTGCTCGCGGGCGGAACCCACCTCGCCGCGCTCGAGGTCGTACTTCCGGCCGACCGCCGCGTGGAAGTTGTCCTGCAACCCCGACATCAGCAGCTGGCCGGTCTTCCCCTTCACCGTGAACCGGTTGCGGACCCGGTTCCATCCCAAGCGCCCCTGCTCGTCGGCCACGATCAGCGTCGCGTGCAGATGGGGGGCGCCCTCGTCCTGATGCAGCGCGCAATGGGCCAGACGCGACCCCGGACCCGCCCGATCGACCAGCCACTCCACGCAGTCCTTCGACCAGGCCCGCACCTTCTCGGCCGACCAGGGCGCCTCCTTCTCGCCGTCGTAGCGGGGCGGTCCGGCGAAGACCCAGGTTGTCGCTCCCATCGGTTGCCGGCCCCGAGTCTTTTTCCGCCGGCACTCCCGCATGTAGCCCTGAGCCGCCCCGACGCGCTCCTTCGCCGTCTCCTGGTCGATCTGCTCGCCCTCCCCATCGAGGAGGACCACCGGCTCGAGCGCCACCTTCTCGCCGCCCTCGACGTCGAGCTCTCGAGGGGCGGCGGATTCGGGTCGGGTCTCGCCGTCGATGTGCTTGCCAAGCCCACCACCAGCACCCCCGACACGCGCCATCCGAACGACCTGGGTACTCACAGCACCCTGAGTCTACATCAATTTTGCGGAGTAAAAGAGGAACTCACTACCGAATTCTGGCGAATTCGCCGACACCTGACGGTGCCGGGTGAGGCCGGACCTTCGGCCCGGCAAGAGCCCTCGGTGTCATCCCGACCCCGACCTTTAGGCGGCACGCTTGCCGGTGATGGCCTCGCGCAGTCCCTCGAGGAGGCCTTCCAGCTTGGCCATCTGGACCTCGAGCGTGTGCATGCGGCCGCCGAGCGCCTTCACGTCGGCGGCCAGGTCCTGGTGCTGGGCGGTGAAATCGGCGAAGCGCGCGATGCTGCGTTGCTCGGCACCGGCCAGGTCGGCCTTCAGGTCGCTCTTCAACTCGGCGAACCGGGTTTCGCTGCGCTTCTCGGCCGCGGCCAGGTCCGCCCTGGTGCGCTGTTCGGCGCGGGTGATGTAGCGCCAGAGCAACGTGAACCCGGTGGCGCCGAGAGCGGCGAGGGTGAACCCGGTGCCGAGGATGGTCCAGATCTCAGGCGTCATGTCGCTAGTGCCTCCAGCGCCGCAACGCGTCGCAATGCGGCCTCGATACACCGCTTGGCCACTCCCACACCGTCTTTCTCTGGATGAGAGTCCGCAACACGGATCGCCGCGCCCGCCGCTTGCAGGTAAGCGTCCGCCTGTCCGCACAATTGCATCTTGCACCGCCGGTCGGCCGGCTCTGGCTCGCGTCGGTTCATCGCGCACCACTCGCCCCAGTCCGGCTGCGTGTCCCTGCTTCGGGATCGCCCCTCACCCCGGTCCCACAGGCAGTCAATCGGGACCACGTGACCGTCTAGAGTCAGCTGCAGCGCCTGATGATCACCAGTGGAATCGGCGAACTTCCCGAGCCTGACGGCCCGCCTGTTTTCCCGACGTAGATGTTTCTCCAACGGAGTCGGGCCGGTGCTTGTCCGGCTGGCCGCGCCGGATGGGTTCTCTACGGCGGTGCCCGGGTGCGCAACGGTCGTCCGGCGCCCGCGCAGCCACCAGCCGACGCCAAGCCCGAAGAGGAACGGCGGTCCTAAGATGACGACGAAGGCGAGCAACGGCGGAACCTCGGTCATTGTCTCAATCCTCTCCCCCCCTTGTGCCGGCGCCCCTCACGCGGCCCACCGGCTTCGAGCCGCCCTCGACCGACGGAGCCTCGATCGGGCCGCCCGGTCTCGGAACAGCTCCTCGACGGCGGGGATGCCCCCTCCCCTCAACTTCCCGTGGTGAAGCGGGGGTCGTTGGGCGGCACCGGATATCCGCCCTTCCGGCGGCGGTCGACCCGCCCGGCGGCCTCGTCGGCGTCGAACCGCGCATGCGCCTCGGGATCCTGAGTGTTCATCCGCGGCGGCAAGACGTCGTTGAGATAGCTGAGCAGGTCGTCGGTGCTGAGCTCGCCAGTCGCGACTCGTCTTCGCACAGCGGCCTCAGCGAACGGCACGTCGTGCTCGCGGGATCGACCGGCGATGGCCCGGATCAGGTTTTCGGCGCGAGTGGGTGAGGAAGGCTGCTGTTCTTGGTCGGCCGAGCTCGCGCGCGACGTACCAGCAGCAGCGATCGACTCTGAGATCGGTAGCCCTACGTTGTAGCCCTTAAGTCCGGTCACCATGACCGGACTCAGTCCGGTCACCATGACCGGACTCGGGCCCATTCTCTCGCGCTCCGCCCGCGCCCTGACGGCCGGCCAATCGAGCCCGCCGAGGTTCATCCTCCACCGCGCCGGAGCCCGCCGCGAGGGTCGCTCCATCTTCAGGACTCGCCATTGCCGGAGCAGCGCGACGGCTCCCCTCACGGTCCGCTCGCCCAGCCGAGAATCCGCCGCAATGATAGGGACGGAAAAACCCTCGACGATGCCCGCCTCATCAGCCCGGCCGTAGAGAGTCCACCCCACCGACCAGACGGCCGCCGCCGCGACGGGCCGCGAGCCATGCACGAAGGCCCGCACGTCGCCGATCGCCAAGTTCAGGAGTTCGCGCCACAGCCCCCGCTCAGGGGGCTTGCGCCGCATGCCGTCGACGAGGGCGAAGAACCGGAGAGTCAGTTGGGAATCAGCCGGACGGGTCCCCCCGTCCGCCCGGTGGGCGGATGTTGCCGACATGATGTTGTCCTCTGACAGAAGACCGAGTCGTGGTGGGAGCCGCGCCCAGCGCCCGTACACGGGTGCGCCGCCGCTCCGGTGGCCAAACCGGGGACGGCGGCGCGAACGCTGTCAGAGGCGCGACCATGTCAGCCGCTACGGTAGCACCTGCCGGGCGGCTGGCGCAAAACCGATGCCGCGATGGTATCACGGCCCCTCGGGGGCCGCTCCGGGTGGGGGGGGTGACGCGCCGAGTCGGTTCGAGCCGAGTTCGGGGGCGAAGGCCTCCGGCGATGACGAGTCGATTTCGCGGAAAGGCCCCCGGAAACCGGGGGGTTTTCGGCCCTCTGGAAGTTAACGGAGCGCCCGTTATCGGACCCTGGAGCGCGGGCGAGAGCCCGGATACCGCCTACCGGCGTTCGCCGCCGGCGCCCGTGGTATGGTTCGGGCTCGTGAGCATCGAGATCGTCACCACGGGTCCTAGGGGTGTCCGTTCCTCGCCGCGTAGCGGTTCACGTTGTTCCGCCCGCTCGGCCCTGCCCCCCCTTGTGCGTCCCGCGGCAGCGCTCGGCCGCGAGCTCGGCGGCCAGGGCCTCGCGGAACCTCGCCGGCGGGCGGGACGGCAAGCAGCCCCGGCCCAGGGCGAAATCACCTATGGGACGCGGCGACCCTCGCCGTTCACGCCCGCCACTACCGGCCGCTCGCGGGGCGGCAGCGACCCGTCCGACTGGTCGTGGTCGATCGGTTCACCCCAAGACACGAACCGCGCCGCGAAACTGCACGTGTCGTAGCCGCACACGGCCAAAGCCACCCACCCGACACCTGCCGATCTCTCCAATTGAAGGTCGAGAGCGTTCTTGTATCCGCACCGCGGACAACGGGCGCACCAATTCTTCTCGACGACCGCGCCGAACCACTCGGCGTCGTCGCGGTCGTCGAATCGCCAAACCGCCGACTCGTCGAGGCACTTCGCCTCGACGCTCCAGACGGCTCGTCGCTGGATTTCCACGTGCGTACTGGCCATACCCCCCTCCCCGTTCAGAGCCGAGACCGGCGCATCATCCAGAGAAACCAGATCGTGACTACTAGGCCGCCTAGCCCTGCGGCTGTTTCACGGTCGGCTCCGAAGAGCGATTCGGCGACTTCGGCTGGGATCCAGAACACCAAGCCGATTAGGCCCAACACAACCGCGATCGCGGTTGGGCGCCACACCAACCAGAAGAGCAATCCCCTGAGTGTCCACCAGGGGTGAGCTGTTCGCTCCTGTGCTGCGTCCCACTCTGATAACAACCGCACGACGGCAGCGATCCGTGTGGGCATGAGCCCCCCATCCCCCGACGGCGGCTTCCCGATTCGCGGCGCGGCCGCAGCAGGATTCTCCATGATCCCGGCGTGGGGGGGGACTTGTCCCGTAGAGAAACCGGGGCGTATCAGTCCCGCCCGAACCCCCGCGGCAGCTCGACGTCGACGGCGTCGAGGTCGACGTCGCACACGCCCTCGAGGAGCTCGGCGGTCTTCGACTCGGCCAGGGACTCGGGCAGCTGGTCGCGCCAGGCCTCGTACTCGGCCTGCAGGGTCCGGAGCTCGGCCAGGGCGGCGGCCCACCGGGCCGGCCGGGGCTTCGGCCGGGGCGGCCGCGGCCGCGGACGCTCCTGGACGGGCTCGCCGTCGGCGCGGCGCTCGCGGTACCGGCGTTGGCGCTCGGCGTTGGTGAGGGCCATCGAGCCCTATTGTAGCGTTACGTTACGTGCTCTCCCATAACGGAAATTATGGGTCAGCCCTGGGCGGCCCGAGGGGCCGCGGGGCGGGCGACGCCGGGCGGTGGTGCCCCTCTCTGCGTCCCTCCTGTGCGTCCAGCCGGAACGTCGCGGCCGCGCTCGGCCGCGAGCTCGGTGGCCAGGGCCGCGCGGACCTCGCCGGCGGGCAGGTCGAACCGCGCCGCGAGGCGGCGGGCGACGGCGCCCCACCGCGGGGCCTTCCGCTTCGAGGGCTTGGTCGCGGGGCAGTCCTCGCACCCCAGGACGAGACGGTCGGCGGCGTTCGGCCGGAGCCGGCGGGCGACGGACGTGGCGGTGTGGCGCGACTCGTAGAGCCGCGGGCGCATCGTGAACACGCGGCCGCTCCGGACCCACACGTGGAAGTGCTTCACGCCCCCCCGTATCGGCAGAGACACGCAATTGCGTGAGGACGTCGCGCAGGTTGGACGATCTCGGCTTCACGCGGACCTCAGCACCCGGCGACCCGGAATCGCCGTACAGGGCCTCTCAGGGCCTCTGAGGGGCCGATCCAGGATTCGGGACTCGGATCGGGCCGGATCGACCCGCGAGGATGGCCTGTACGGCGATTTCTCGGGGCGGGTCGACCTGTAGCACCCCATTCAGCCGAGCAGTCGCAGCACGGCCACCACGAGCCCGGCGATGCCGAGCATGCGCCACGTCAGCCGGGTCTCGGCGTTGGCGATCCGGGCGTCGAGCTCGGCGAGCCCGACCTTGAACTGGTCGGGCGTCACGTGGTCGCCGTGGTCGGCCGCCTCGCGGACCGCGGCCGTGATGGCGTCGGCGAGCTTCGGGTCGGCGCCGGCGTCGGTCAGGGTGCGAGCGATGGCGAGGGTGTCGAGAGTGGCCATGTCGTCCGTCTCCAAAGTTTAGCCCCCTCCCACCGGCCGTGGATCCGCACCCGCGCGGTCTTCGCCGGTACCCCTGGGGCCTTCGATGGCGTTCACGGCACAGGGGGGGAGGTCCTGCCCGCGGGGGGGGAGGGGGGGAGCCCATCAGCGGTCGATTCCGCCACGGCCGCGCTGGACTTCCTGCACCAACCACTCCGGCTTGATGCCGCCGCGAGCCGCAGCCTTCTCCAGTTCCGGGCGCCCAGGGTCGAGGGCCCGCACCACCCGCACGAAACAATCGATCCACTCGTTCCGATCGGTCTTCACATCCTCGACCTCGGCCGTTCGCTTGGCCAAGTCCTCACGGGCCTGGTCCCGCTCGGCCGACACCGTCTTGACCTCCTGCGCGGCCTGGCCGCGCTCGCGCCGGGCCTGGTCCCGCTCGGCCGTCAACGTACCGACCTGCTCGATGGCTTCGGTGCGTTCCCTGCGCACCGCCATCACGTCCTGCTGAACTCTGGTCAACTCGTCGGCCGACGCCTGCTTCGCCGCCGCAACTTGCGCCGCGGCTCGCTTCTCCCACACCTGTTCGGCGCGCTTCAGGCGCTCGTTGTCCCGCTGGAGATGGGCCAGCAGCTCGCTCGTGAACTCCCCCGTCGCCCTCGCCCTGTCCCGTTGCTCCGCGGCCCTGTCCCGCTCCCGACGGGCCTCGTCCCGTTCCTCCGTTGCCAGGGTCGCCCGCCCTTCGGCATCCGCGGTCGCACGGGTTGCATCGTCGAGGCGGCCCCGGTACCTCTGCGCCGCCTCCCCGTCCGCCCGCTCCAGAACCTGGGCGATCCGCTGGCCGGCCTGAACCTTGGCGGCACGCGTCCGATTCCGCTCTTCCTCGACCCGGATCCGGATCCCGAGCTCGCGGTCAACAGGTGCGTGCTCGCGGGCGGAACCCACCTCGCCGCGCTCGAGGTCGTACTTCCGGCCGACCGCCGCGTGGAAGTTGTCCTGCAACCCCGACATCAGCAGCTGGCCGGTCTTCCCCTTCACCGTGAACCGGTTGCGGACCCGGTTCCATCCCAAGCGCCCCTGCTCGTCGGCCACGATCAGCGTCGCGTGCAGATGGGGGGCGCCCTCGTCCTGATGCAGCGCGCAATGGGCCAGACGCGACCCCGGACCCGCCCGATCGACCAGCCACTCCACGCAGTCCTTCGACCAGGCCCGCACCTTCTCGGCCGACCAGGGCGCCTCCTTCTCGCCGTCGTAGCGGGGCGGTCCGGCGAAGACCCAGGTTGTCGCTCCCATCGGTTGCCGGCCCCGAGTCTTTTTCCGCCGGCACTCCCGCATGTAGCCCTGAGCCGCCCCGACGCGCTCCTTCGCCGTCTCCTGGTCGATCTGCTCGCCCTCCCCATCGAGGAGGACCACCGGCTCGAGCGCCACCTTCTCGCCGCCCTCGACGTCGAGCTCTCGAGGGGCGGCGGATTCGGGTCGGGTCTCGCCGTCGATGTGCTTGCCAAGCCCACCACCAGCACCCCCGACACGCGCCATCCGAACGACCTGGGTACTCACAGCACCCTGAGTCTACATCAATTTTGCGGAGTAAAAGAGGAACTCACTACCGAATTCTGGCGAATTCGCCGACACCTGACGGTGCCGGGTGAGGCCGGACCTTCGGCCCGGCAAGAGCCCTCGGTGTCATCCCGACCCCGACCTTTAGGCGGCACGCTTGCCGGTGATGGCCTCGCGCAGTCCCTCGAGGAGGCCTTCCAGCTTGGCCATCTGGACCTCGAGCGTGTGCATGCGGCCGCCGAGCGCCTTCACGTC
>JAPOYM010000096.1 GCA_026706565.1 bacterium | reverse complement strand
GCCCCGGGGATCGTCGTAGAGGTTCCCCGCACCGCCGCCGCTTGAGCCGTCGGCGGACGGATCGTCGCCGGGCGGGGCAGTAGCCGCGGCAGGCCCCGTCCCGGGCGCCGTAGTGGCCACCGGCTCGCCCGCGCCGCCGTCGCCGGTCGCGGGCGCCGCCGAGGGACCAGGACCCGGCGCCGTCGAGCGCCCGGCCGTCTCGGCGCCCTCGTCGGCCGCCCCGCCGCCGCCCTCACCGCCGCCCTCACCGCCGCCCTCACCGCCGCCCGCGGCAGAACGACCGGCGCTCTCACTCGATCCGCTCGGCTCCGCCGACGAAACCCCGGCCCCCTCGCCCCCTCCGCCGCAAGCCGCCGCCAGCAGCACCCCCGCCAGCAGCGAAGCCGACGCTCTGCCCCAGGCACCCCGAGCCCTCCCCACAAACCCCGATGCTATTCGACCCCGCACCCATCTTTAGGGCGTTAGCGGATAGGCGGCCACCCTTTGACGGCGCCCCGGGGCGCCGCGGTGAGCGTGCGGATCGCCTCCACCGGCCCGTCGTGGGCCTTGGGCACGGCGGTGGCGTGGCCGCAGAGCGCGGCGCGGGCCGCGGTCTCGGCGTCGACGGCGTCGGACTTACCGCGCCGGCGGCGCTCTTGGCGGTTCGGGCGGTTCACCTCCACCACACGGACGCCGGCTGCGGCGAGGTGGCGCCCCAAGCCAGCACCGTTGCCTGGGCAGGGCTGCCGGCACCCGTCAGCAGCGGAGCGGGAGCGAGACGCCCGTGCCGTTGCCGGACCGCCTGTTGCCGGAGGGCGTGTTGTGCTGGGGTGCGGCGCGGGCGCGGTCGGGGGCCGCAGATGCAACTCGGCCGCGGGTGCGGTGGTGGAGGTTGAACCGGCCGTGGGGGTCTTGGATGATGTCGGCGCGGTCGGTGTGGACCTGTTGGTGGCAGTGGCTGCAGAGCAGGCACATGTTGTCGATGTCGGTTCCCCCGCCGTGTTCCCAGTGCCGGACGTGGTGGGCCTGGCACCAGTTGGGCGAGGCGGCGCAGCCCACGCAGCCCTTGTCCCGGGCGGCGAGCACTGAGCGCTGGTGCTTGGTGGCGTGCCGGCGGCCGCGGCCCAGCCACAGCGCCCGGCCCTTCTGCTTGAAGACGGCCGGGAGGATGTTGGCGTCGCAGGCCAGGCGGAGCAGTTCCTCCGCCGACAGCGGGGTGCCGTCGACGAGGCGGGGGTGGGCGAGTCGCCCGGCGAGGATGTCGTAGTCGACGATGACGAGCAGGTCGGCGCCCTGGGCGGCTCCGGCGGTTCCGTTGTTCCCGCCGCCGCGGGCGACGAGCGATTCGAGGGCGTCCGCGAATCGCTGGGGCGCGGTGGAGCGGTTCTTGGGGTCCTCGGCATGCCAGAGCCCGTTCGCGGCGGCGGCGATGGCCGTCTCGATGCGGCCGCCGGCGACGGGATCGAACCGGCCGAACAGCTCGAACATGCCGTCGGGATGGCGCTTCCACGTGAGCCGGCGCTGCGCGCGCTGACGCCTGCGTCGCTCCTCGAGGTCGCCGCGGTCGCGCTCGTTGAGGTGCTCCCGGACGGTGCGGCCGAACAGATCAGCCGGCTCGTTCTCGGCTGCCGTGAGCAACTCCTGCTCATCGATCGGCGCCCCCGGCGGTGCCGCCTCGGCGGCCTCGGCGATCAACCGGGCGTGCTGCGGCGTGATCGCGCCCTCGGCCAGAGCCTCAGCCGCCTTCGGCACGCGAGCCAGCCGCCCCGCCTCCTTCACCTGCCGCTTCGCCGAGCCCCTGGACTGCTTCACATCGTTGCGCAGCACGTCGGCCGCTCGAGCCTCGCCGTCGCGGCGGGCCAGGGCCCCGATCGTCTCGGCCTTCACCGCGGCCAGCCGGGACTCGCAACGCCCCACGAGCCGCAGCCGTTCCTCCAAGCGCTCCCCGCCCATCGCCCGCAGGCCCGCCAGCGACGCATCGAACGAGGCCAGGACCCTCGCCGCCGCGTCGGCGCCGGACTCGGCGCCGGACTCGGCGCTGCGGAGTCTCGGATCGGTCATCGGTCGTCCCCCGTGGTCGCGCAGCGTGATCGGCTTCGGGCCGGCCGAGCCGACAAGCCGGTCGGGGAAGCCCGACCCCCGCCGAAGCAGAGGCCAGTGACCGGTGCCCCTACCCTAGCGGCCCCCTGCGACAGTCGGGCGTCGGGAGCATCGCCCAGCCGCCTCCGCGGCTCCGGCGACACGATCCGCGCCGTTGCAGCGACTGCAAAGCGCCTGGTCAGAGCCTATCTGCTCATGCTCGTGGGCGACCACTTCGGCTAGCGTCGCATCCGGGGTCCAGGATGACTCTCCCTCAGGCCGGGCGCAGACCCATCGAACAGATGACGCGGGGCTCTTGCCGACCTTGCCGAGCGCCGTCGGTGAGTGGTACGCACAGCAAGCCGTCACTGTGTAGTCCGGCAACCAGCGCGGCCAGATCCTCAGGTGTTCGCTCCCGCATTGCCATGGCCAG
Organism: bacterium; assembly: GCA_026706565.1. GTDB lineage: Bacteria > Actinomycetota > Acidimicrobiia > Acidimicrobiales > CATQHL01 > VXNF01. The sequence goes on along the minus strand of JAPOYM010000096.1, from coordinate 5,877 downwards.
GCGCTGCTTCGCACCCTCCTGCAGCGGCAGCTCACAGAGTTCCCCCAGCGCCTCATCAAGCAGGTCGGCGTCGAACAGCAGATTGGGGGCGATCTCGGCTCGGTGGTTCTGAAGACGTTGCCAGCACCGCCCGCGGATCCCTACCAGCGCCGCAGTGCCGCCGTCGGGAGGCACTGCCAGTGGCCCCTCAAAGGCAGACGCCACCATGTCGTGGTGGTCATCGAAGCGCCGTTCCGCGACCGTCTCGGGATCGCAGCGCGCCATCCGCAATGCCTCCTGAGGAAGGATGCGCCGCGGGTCGCCGTCACAGGGCACGAAGGCGAATACGTCGGTGCCGCCGACACCGACCGAGTGGACCACCACGCCTGCCTCGCCGCCCGAGCGGCGGGTTGAGTACACGACGTCCGGCAAGGCGTCGACTCGCTTGGCCAGTTCGACGTCATTCTCCGTTGCATGACGCCATATCTCATATGCCATCGACACCGGGTCGACGTCCTCGCTCAGCCCCGACGCCATGAGCCGCTGCGAGGCGTGCTCGTCGTAGAGCCCCCGGATGGTGGCCGTCTCGTCGGGGTTGCCGAAGAACTCTTCATCGGAACCCAGCAGGGTGGCGTTCTCCGCCAAGCGGCGACGGATGCGGCGCCGCAGGTCAATCTCGTTGTCCACCGAGTCGGCCGGGAACATCGAATAGACGATCACCTGCTCAGCACTCTGGCCGATGCGGTCGACCCGTCCGGCGCGCTGCACCAGCTTGACGATCGCCCACGGCAGGTCGTAGCACACGACGATGCGCGAATCCTGCAGGTTCTGACCCTCCGACAGGACGTCCGTGGACACCAGCACCCGCAACTCGTCTGCAGTCTCGACACCCCCGAGCTGCCGATTGGACCGCGGCGAGAAGCGGTGTGCCAAGGCCGTGGGATTCTCCGACTCGCCGGTCACCGCCGCGACTCCCACCACCCCGCGCCGCTGCAGCTCGGCTGCCACGTAGTCTGCGGTGTCGGCAGCCTCGGTGAACACCAGCACCTTCTCACCGGCGTGACGGTCGGCTACCAGCGAGGTCAACTCGGCGATCTTGCCGTCCAAGTCGGGGTTCCACGAGCCGAACCGCCCCAGCAAGACCCGCAGTGTCTCCGCGTCGCCCCTCAGGGCCTCGGCGAATTCGGCATTGAACAATTCCGCCCTGAGCCAACGGACCTGCGCTCTTCGCGCAGCGATCAGCCGCTCGTAGGCCCGGCCGGCCACAGGACTGGCACCGACCACAGTCGCCTCGCCGTCCTCCAGCAGTCCCGCCTCGAACAAGTCACCGACCTGCGCGTCTGCCTCGGCAACCCAGAGGGCGTCATCAACCGATCCGACAGGCACGGGCAGGTCGTTCTCGACCGCGTGCAACGCCACGAGGTTGCGCAAGGCGTGGCGGCGCAGCGTCGCTAGGAACGCCGGACCAGAGCTGGAGAGTCGCTTGAACATCATGATGCGGTTGAAGCCGCGTAGGTTGCCGTTGGCGGCGTGACGCAGGTCGTCCAGCACCACCCGCTCCTCGGCAGTCGGGGTAGCGGCGTCCGCCAGGTAGCGGGCCATGTCATATCGCGGCAACCGCAACGAGGCCACCGCCGTCACGGTTTCCTCCGAGATCATGGCCGCGGCCGGATCGTCCGGCTCGATACGTCTCTCAACCGGTCGCGCCTCACGCCCGGGAAAGTGGAAGCGGCGCCCATCCCCGAACATGAGGTAGTCGCGACCAGTGCTGTCGCGCCGAGCGTAGTTGTCCTGGATGAAGCGACGGGTGCGACGCAGCAGGAACTGCGACAGCAGAGATTGCCAGTCACCCATGTGAGAGGAGCGGCGGAACGCCGCCAAGGTGGCTGTCCGTCCCTCGCAGAGCCGGGCGAACTCGGCCTCGCCGGCCTCGGCTATCGCTCGCTCGGGCCGGATGCCCAGATCTTCGTCGTCGCGCAGGAACAGCGAGAGCTGGGCATCGAGGTCGCCGAGGTGCTTGTTGTACGGGGTGGCCGAGAGCAGCACAACCTTGGACTCGTTGGCGGCGATGTAGGACCTCAGCGCCCGGTGATCCTGGCGCTTGGGCGAACGCAGGTTGTGGGATTCGTCGACGATCACGAGCCGGTGCCGGCGCAGGTCGGCCAACTCCTTCGTGACCATCGACAGCGAAATGACCCTGCCGTGGAGCCGGTACTCGTCGTGATATGCCTCCCAGTGCCGCACGAGGTTCTTCGGACACACGATCAACGCTTCGCTGCCTTCGTTCTCCTGAAGCAGGCGGGCGATGGCGGTGGCGATCATCGTCTTGCCGAGCCCTACAACGTCGCCGACGATCACCCCGCCCCGACGGCTGACGATGCGCGCCCCGATCTTCACCGCCGCAGCCTGGAAGTCCAAGAGCCGATCCCTCATCAAGGCGGGCAGGTCGTACTGGATTAGCCCCTCGCGGGCCTCGGCCGACAGGTGGTAAGCCATCTTGAGGTAGACCAGGTACGGCTCCAGAGGCTTCGGCGAGACCCAGGACTCGTCTAGCAGTTCGACCAGCTCTGGGTTGGCGGGCACGCTGAACTGATCGTCCCAGCGGGCGTCGAACCAGGTCTGGAGTTTGGCGGTGGCGTCACCGTCAAGCACGTCGGTGTTCAACTCGCCCTGCTCGCGCAGTCCCGCGCGGGTGAGGTTCGACGAGCCGAGGTAGGCCACCCGCGGCGCGGCTGTGTCGTCCCGGTGGCAGAGGTACAGCTTGGCGTGCAGCCGGTGCGCCAAGAAGAGCCGCACCTCCACATGGCCGCCGGCCAGTTGTCGGCGCAGCGTGCGCAGCCCCCTCTCGTCGGCGAGCGTCGGCACACCGACCTGCAGCTGGGCGCGCATCTCGCCGAGGGTGCTGCGGCGAAACTCGTCGGCGACTCTGTTGGTGACTGGAAGCTCGAGCCGGGCGCGCACCAGTCGGCGCATCTCGTCGGCGGGGTTCTCCGTCATCCCGACCAGCAGCCGCACTTTGGGAAGCCCGTTGCCGCCTGGCAGGGCGTCCACAGCCCCAGCGATCAGTTGCCAGCCGCGCAGGTTGAAGTAGCCGACGGCGCAGTCGAGCCGACGCGACGTCGCCAGCGTCTCGAGCATGGCCGCCTCGAGCGGCTGGTCGATGTTGTCGAGGATGAGCGGCACCGCTCAGTCCCTCTGGCCGAAGTTCAGGCGGTCCCTCAGGTTCCAGGCGGCCTCGAGTTGCTCCGTCGTCAACTCCCAGGCGTCGGCCAGGAGGCGGTCGATCTTGTCAGTGATGTGCGTGCAGTCCCGCAGGTCGTAACGCCCGACACGGACACCCGCGTTCGTCTGCCACTTGAGGTGCCGGGGCAACTCGTCACGGAGCCGCTCCGCGAGTCCGAGCAGGTCCGGACCTGCTCGGCCTGTCGCCAACGCCGCAGCGTTGACCGGAAACGAACAGAGCACGCCGCGGGTCACATCGAATTCGTCTCCGTAGACGGCCCACCAGAGGTACCCCCAGGCCGACGCCAGCGCCGCGAACGCGACGTCCCGAACCGTCTGGTCGGCAAACTGCAACGCCCCCGTCTTCGGCAACGGGATGAGCCGCCCGGCTGCGTCGTATGCGGGTGGCTCATCAATGTAGATTCCCAATGCATACTGAGCATCTTTCTTGAATCTTAGAGACGTCCCAGACTGTGAGCACAACGAATCCGACAGTCGCGCTTGAGTGGCGAGAAGGCTGTCCAACACTGCCTGCAGATCGGGATCGTCGATGAAGGGCCACTGGGGCCATGGCCCGCCCCGCAACAGAGAAGCCTGCGGCCCGAGGTACTGCTGAGTCTCAAATAGGTGAGGACGACTCTCGGACGGCCAACGTCTGCAACGCGAGACGCGCAACCCCCTATCCGAATCGCGAGCGATGCAGATAATCGAGTTCCGAACCTGCGCCGAGCCCGCGAACAGGTAGTCAGGACGCTTCGCGTACGAAGAGATCCATTGCGCCCCGTTCCGTTCCTCGAGAACGCTCCGCAACGGCGCGAATGCCTTGGCGAACGACGCTGAGTGCTTCACGATGAAGGCCATGCGTCCAGCGTCGTTCAGCAGGCCGGCGGCGCGTTCGGTGCATACGGCGTAGATGTCCGGGCACTCGTCGGTGGCGAAGCCCTGCCACCGGTACTTCCGGCGGACATCGCTCGCTTTGATGTACGGCGGGTTGCCGACGATCACGTCGAAGCCGCCCCTGCGCCAGACGTTGGGAAACTCCGCGAACCAGTGGAACGGCTGGTGGGACTCCCGCCACGCTTGGAAGTCACCGGCCTCGGCGCGCAGGCCGAACAGCGCCCTGTCGGCCACGCCTCGAGTCTGCTCGAAGCGTCGCAGCAGTAGCTTCTTGGCCACCGGGTCTACCGAACCGCCCCGGGCTCGGCCGACTCCATCGGTCTGTGCCGCTGTGAACTCCTCGTACGCGGCGGCTGCCTGCTCGGCACCTTCGAGCACGTCGTTCAGTCCGTGGGTCGGGAGAACGCCAGGTTCCGCTCAGCCTCCGGATACTCGCTGGGAGGAGTGTCGTCGGGCAGGTCGATGTCGCGGCCGAATCCCAGGCTGTCCCACAGATAGTCGTCGCCAGAACGCGCCAGCAGGACCGAAGGATCGTCCAGTCCGGCTGCGCCCAAGCGATTCACTACCGCCGGGATCACCACTGCGGTCGTCATGAATTCGGTGACGTCGGGCTTGGTGTAGTACGCGCCCTGTGCGCGCTGGTTGACGTATTGCTCGAATATGTAACCCAGGATGTCGGGGTTTATGTCCGTGGGGTCACCGCTCGGGCGCTCGTCAAGGTGCCAGCGCCACCGGCCGAAGAAGTCGAACAGCCCCTCGAACACGTCATCGGCGATATCGATCTGGTGCTCCTGCTCCAACGAATGCCGCTCGAAAATGCCGCCGTTGACGTAGGGCACCGATCCGACGAGATCCCGGACGGCTTCCTCGGCATATCGGGGGGCAGGACTGCCGAGCCCCTCGTGGAACAGCGGCAGGAGGAACTCAACGAAGAATTGCGAACAGGTGTCCCCCCCCCCCCCGCGATTCTTCTGCACTCGGCGCAGACGGTTCCGGAGGTAATCGGTGTCGCCGGCGAGGAACCCCTTGCGCTGCACGAAGTAAACGAACATCAGCCGGTTCAGCAGCACCGAGGCGTACCAGCGACGGTCCTCGATCCGGTCGATCCCCGAGATCGCGTCCACCAACTTGGTGTGCTGCTTCTTGAACTCCCCGTAGAACCTCTTGGTGACCCGCTCCACGTTGAACGAGCGGCGTACGCGCGCCAGCACCTTGGGCGTGTTGAGCGACCCCTCCTCGGCCACCGTGAACGAGGCGTCACCTATGCGTTGCAGCAGCGCCTCGTTTCCGGGCCCGGGTCGGTACACGTGATCCACCAGCCTGAAGCCGACCCCCGAGGGTCGCTGCTCCGGCCACAGCCAGAGTTGCTCGGTGGGGCCGTCGAACACCGCCAGGTCACCACGCGAGTGTCGCCTCACCGTCCTGATGACTCGGTGCTGGTCTGCTCGGGCAGGCAGTTCGCCACAGCCGACCACCCACAGAATCACGCCGCGCTTGGCGGCGACGGCCCGCGCCACGAGTTCGGTCTCGTCAACGGGCACCTCGGTGAGAATCGGCGGAGGGTTGTCCCAACCCAGCCGCCGGAACAGTCCGGCGAAGTCCGCCGCGTCGAGCAGGTCGCGCATGTCGCTGTGTCCAAGCCTCTGCATGCGAGCTTCTCCGTTCAGGCCAGGACGCGGCGGAGGAAGCGGCCGGTGTGGCTCTCCTCGTGCTTGGCGACCAGCTCGGGGGGGCCTTCGGCCACGATGCGGCCGCCGCCGTCGCCGCCCTCGGGGCCGA
>JAPOYM010000090.1 GCA_026706565.1 bacterium | reverse complement strand
GCCCTCACGGCCCCTCCAGCGGCTCCCTGGGCCTCTCCGGACGCCCTGGAGGCCCCTCTCCCCCCCCTGTGGGCCAAAGGGGGCAAAAGAACGCCGCCGCGACCCGCTGACGCGGACCGCGGCGGACGCCCTCTCACTCACACCTTCCACCTTCGCGCTGCGAAGCTGTTAGACTTGGCGGACCTTCCCGGCGGTCTCCAGTCGCCGGGCAAGCCCTACCGCAACCGGGAGTCTTGGCCCTCCCAATGACGGTCCCCAACCTTACACCGAACCGGGAATCACCGGAAGCCCTGAGCCGGGGCTTCGTCCCGGTGCGCGAGCTCGTCGAGCGGCTGATGGGCGGCCTTCCGTCCGCCGCGGCCGTCGAGCGTCAGGGCCGCGCGGATCCGATCCAGGACTGGGAAGCCCATGGCCCCGCCCCGCACTCCGCAGCGCTTCCGGCTCCGGATCCCGCCGCCTCCCTTCCTCCGAAGGCGGAGGCCCCCGACGCGGTGCAGCTGTCGCTCGCGCTCGACGAGGAGGCCCGGCCGGACTGGCCCGCCGTGCGGTACTTCGAGGACCGGGGGCTGCATCACCGCCACTGGAAGGCGGCGCGGCGCGTCCCCTGGCTCCAGATCAACGCGGAGAACAGCCTGGCGGCGTTCGCCTACATGGACGTCGCCCGGTCCCACTACGAAGCGCTGCTGGCCGCCTGGCTGCCTCCGGCCACGTGGACGGTCGTCGACGGACGCGGCCGCCTGTCCGTCGCCTGGTCGCTGCTGCGGGGCGTCCACTGGAACCGGGAGTCCTGGGCGTGGCGGCGGCGGAAGGCCCGGACGATCGATCACGAGTTGGCGCTGGCGCTGGGAGCGCGGCGGACGGTGGGCCGGAACATCGATGCGCCGATCCCGCGCGCGCTGCACACCAACCCGGCCGCCTCGCCGTCGCCCTGGCAGCACGTGCGCTGGACGGGCGAGCGCTACCGGCTCAGGCACCTCGACAGCCGGAGCCGGGGGAGCGGCATCGTGACGCCCGCAGCCCCCACCGTGGCGACCGTGGGGCAGGCTGCAGGAGGTGTCGCCTCCGGAGCGGCCCGGCAGGTGATCGCGGCCGAGAGGCGGGCGCTGGTGGCGGACCTGGTCAACGCGGGGCTGTCCACCCGCGAGATTGCGGCCGTCGTCGAGGTCCGGACCGGGCGCAAGGTGTCGGACCGGACCATCCGGCACGACCGGAAGTTGCTGGGAGTGGAGGCCCCCGAAGGACGGCCGTGGTAACTGGCAACGAACAAAGTGGTAGACTTCTCCCCCTAGCTAATTAACCCGTAGTTCTCCGAGTAACCGGACAGGGAAATCGGCCCTGTCGGACGGAGTTTTCCACATCCCACACGGGGCCGGGCTATTCGCCGCTGGCGCGGCGGCCCGGCCCTCGGCAACGCCACCGGCGACCGCCGGGTAGGCTGCCGTCACCGCCTCACCGGCCACCGAGAAGACTAGGCCCGGCCTGACAGCCGTGCCGAGTGCCCGGTGAGCCGACAGCCTGCGGCCACTGCCCGCTAACCGAGGGGAAGCGAGGGGGCCGCAGGCTCCATCCCCTTGCCCGAGCGCTCCAGTCTTCGCACGTTAACAACGAGGAGCGAGGTATATTCTCATTGACATGATAATCCTCGCCAAGGGATGCCGCCCCCTTGGAATCCCCCAGCACATCACCGGAGGCGATCCCCCGCCCGATGTCCCACCCGAACCCACCGTCCGCCGAGGAGCCCCGGCCTAGGGGCCGTCCTCCCCTGCCCGCCGAAGCCCGCCGGTCACAGCGGCTGGTGGTCAGTCTGACCCCCGCCGAGGCCGCGGAAGTCGCGGATCGGGCGGCAGCCGCCCGCCTCGCCCCGGCCGTCTACATGCGCCGCCGAGGGCTGGGACGGCCCTCACGGCAGGTCGTCGTGCGGCGTCTGGGGGCTGCCGAACTCCGGGAGCTGAACCGGATCGGCGTGAACCTCAACCAGATCGCCCGCGCCCTGAACGCCGGCGCGGCCGCGCCCTCCGGGACGCGGGCGGCCCTCGAGCGGTGCCACGAGGCGGTCCTGGACCTTCTCGTGGGCGAGGCGGAGGCCCCGTGATCGCCCAGGTGGCGGCGCTCGGCCGGTCCTTCAAGGGCGTCACGGCGTACGTGACGCACGACGCTCCGGCGCCGGGGCAAGAGGCGAAGCCGATGACCGACGACCGGGTCGAGTGGACCGAGACCCGGAACCTGGCCTCGGACCGCCCGGCCGACGCCTGGCGGGTCATGGCCGCGACGGCGAAGGCGGCGCCGGGGCTCAAGCGCCTGGCGGGGGTGCCCGGCGCGGGGCGGAAGGCCGCCAAGCCGGTGTACCACTACGCGCTGTCGTGGAAGCCGGGGGAGTCTCCGGACCGGGCCGAGATGAACCGGGCCGTCGACGAGAGCCTGAAGAAGCTCGGGATGGAGGACCGGCAGGCGCTGGTGGTGGCGCACAACGACACGCCGCACCGGCACGTCCACGTGATCGTGAACCGGGTCGATCCGGAGACGGGGCGGACCGCGGGCATCGGCCACGACCGGCTGAAGCTGGCGAACTGGGCCGAGCGCTGGGAGCGGGAGCGGGGCAAGCTCCAGTGTCCCGCCCGGGCCGTCAACCGCGAGAAGCGCCAGCGCGCGTTCGTCAAGGGCAAGTCCCTTCCCCCGGGCCGGTACCGGCGGGAACAGATGCCCCTGGGCCGTCCGGAGCGGGAGCCGCCGCCCACCGGCGTGGACGCCGGCGTCTGGAGCGAGGCCGAATCCGGCGCATGGGACTACGCCGAGCACCTGCGGTCCGGATCCGGCGTGTCGGCGCGGGCGGGGAGGGAATGGGCCGCGCAGCTGGCCGAGCAGGCCGAATTGCGGGCCACCGTCGAGAGGGAGAGCCGCACCGTCGGGGGCCGGTTCCGGATCTGGCGGGCGGCCGGCGGATCGTGGCGTGAACTGGCCGGGGCGGTCCTGGGACGGGCGGCCGTGCTCGACGGCTGGCGCAAGGAACTCGCCCGCCACCAGAAGGAGGAGCGGGCGGCGCTCGGCAAGGCGCACCGGGAGAGCGCCGGGGAGTACGAGCGGGGCGTGCGGCGGACCTACGCCCGCGACGCGCGGCGTGCGGTGGGCGGCGTGCTCCAAGCGAGGTGGACGGAGGCGAGGGAGCGGGAGGGGCGGGAACTCGATCGCACTCCCCGCCGAGGTCCCGACCGCAGCCCGGACCGCGACTTCGGCCCCAGCAGGTGACGGCGGGGCCGCCCTGCGTTATATAATTTCCTAATAAGCGTTTTCACTCAGCAGAACCCGGAGAGCCCATTGGCCAAGCCGAAACTCATCTTGGAGATCGAGCCCGAGTTGAAGGCGGAGGTGTTCCGCGCCGCTCGCGAAACGCGCCAGAGCGCCAGCCGGTTCACGCGCGAGGCGCTGCGCGCCGAGGTGGCGCGGGTCCGTGCGCGCCGTGAGAAGGCGATATCCGTCCGGGACGACCTCCGATGACCTGGCCCGGATGGGGCGAGGTGCTCCCCCTGGTCGTGGGAGCGGTGACGCTCTTCGCCGTCCTGGTCGGCGGCATGCGGGCGCTCACGCGCACGGTGGCCGAACAGGCTGCGGCTGCCGCCCGAGAGGCGGCCAAGGAGGCCACCGACTCCCTGTACGAGAAGCTCCGGACCAACGACTTCCGCCATGTCGAAGAGCGGATCGAGCGCGTGGACGTCCGGATGCAGGAGGACGTGAAGGCCATGGAGGCTCGGATCGGGGAACGGCTCGACCGGGCGCGGCAAGACCGCAGGGACATGGAGGCTCGGATCTTGGCGGCCGTCGAACGGCGGCCGGCCGCAGACAGCCCCGAAGCAAGGGAGGTCGCGGGATGAACGACTGGACCGAAGTGCTCCGGTGGCTGGCGCTGGCCGTGGGCATCGCAGCGTCGATCGCGGGGCTGGCGTGGTCGCTGGGGCGCATCTTCCGCCCGTGGATGCGCAACGAGGTCCGCGCAGGCAACGACGCGCTGTACGAGCGCCTGAAGAACAACGACTTCCGCCACGTCGAAGAGCGGATCGAGCGCGTGGACGCCCGGATGCAGGAGGACGTGAAGGCCATGGAGGACCGGCTGCGGGGGGATGCCGTCGCGATGGAAGCCCGGATCGGGGAACGGCTCGACCGGGCGCGGCAAGACCGCAGGGACATGGAGGCTCGGATCTTGGCGGCCGTTCAGCGTCAGCGGTCGGACACGGACGACTCCGAAGCCTGAACGTCCCCGAGACGGCGACGCGGCTGCGGCCGCTGTCGTGGACCCAGCAGCAGAGGAAGCGCCGCTGCGCCTCCTGCAACAAGCTCTACGTGGGCCGTCCCCGGCAGGAACTCGTGTGCCTTACCTGCGACATCCGGGGGCGGGCGGCTCGCGGCGAGAGCCCGGCGGCCATCGCGGTCCGCTTCGGGATTCCCCGGTTCCTCGTCGAGGCGACGCTGGAGCCCGATTTCCACCCTACCCGTACCCCTCGGAGGTCGGCGATCGCCGATCCTGGGCGCTCTCAGCGCCCGTAGATCTCCCGAATACGCTCCGGATCGGCCGATCCGGACAGTCCTGGGACCTCCTGACACGTCGGAGTAGGAGATTTCCGACCTCGGCCAGCGGCTCCCTGGGCCTCTCCGGACGCCCTGGAGGCCCTCACGGCCCCTCCAGCGGCTCCCTGGGCCTCTCCGGACGCCCTGGAGGCCCTCACGGCCCCTCCAGCGGCTCCCTGGGCCTCTCCGGACGCCCTGGAGGCCCTCACGGCCCCTCCAGCGGCTCCCTGGGCCTCTCCGGACGCCCTGGAGGCCCCTCTCCCCCCCCTGTGGGCCAAAGGGGGCAAAAGAACGCCGCCGCGACCCGCTGACGCGGACCGCGGCGGACGCCCTCTCACTCACACCTTCCACCTTCGCGCTGCGAAGCTGTTAGACTTGGCGGACCTTCCCGGCGGTCTCCAGTCGCCGGGCAAGCCCTACCGCAACCGGGAGTCTTGGCCCTCCCAATGACGGTCCCCAACCTTACACCGAACCGGGAATCACCGGAAGCCCTGAGCCGGGGCTTCGTCCCGGTGCGCGAGCTCGTCGAGCGGCTGATGGGCGGCCTTCCGTCCGCCGCGGCCGTCGAGCGTCAGGGCCGCGCGGATCCGATCCAGGACTGGGAAGCCCATGGCCCCGCCCCGCACTCCGCAGCGCTTCCGGCTCCGGATCCCGCCGCCTCCCTTCCTCCGAAGGCGGAGGCCCCCGACGCGGTGCAGCTGTCGCTCGCGCTCGACGAGGAGGCCCGGCCGGACTGGCCCGCCGTGCGGTACTTCGAGGACCGGGGGCTGCATCACCGCCACTGGAAGGCGGCGCGGCGCGTCCCCTGGCTCCAGATCAACGCGGAGAACAGCCTGGCGGCGTTCGCCTACATGGACGTCGCCCGGTCCCACTACGAAGCGCTGCTGGCCGCCTGGCTGCCTCCGGCCACGTGGACGGTCGTCGACGGACGCGGCCGCCTGTCCGTCGCCTGGTCGCTGCTGCGGGGCGTCCACTGGAACCGGGAGTCCTGGGCGTGGCGGCGGCGGAAGGCCCGGACGATCGATCACGAGTTGGCGCTGGCGCTGGGAGCGCGGCGGACGGTGGGCCGGAACATCGATGCGCCGATCCCGCGCGCGCTGCACACCAACCCGGCCGCCTCGCCGTCGCCCTGGCAGCACGTGCGCTGGACGGGCGAGCGCTACCGGCTCAGGCACCTCGACAGCCGGAGCCGGGGGAGCGGCATCGTGACGCCCGCAGCCCCCACCGTGGCGACCGTGGGGCAGGCTGCAGGAGGTGTCGCCTCCGGAGCGGCCCGGCAGGTGATCGCGGCCGAGAGGCGGGCGCTGGTGGCGGACCTGGTCAACGCGGGGCTGTCCACCCGCGAGATTGCGGCCGTCGTCGAGGTCCGGACCGGGCGCAAGGTGTCGGACCGGACCATCCGGCACGACCGGAAGTTGCTGGGAGTGGAGGCCCCCGAAGGACGGCCGTGGTAACTGGCAACGAACAAAGTGGTAGACTTCTCCCCCTAGCTAATTAACCCGTAGTTCTCCGAGTAACCGGACAGGGAAATCGGCCCTGTCGGACGGAGTTTTCCACATCCCACACGGGGCCGGGCTATTCGCCGCTGGCGCGGCGGCCCGGCCCTCGGCAACGCCACCGGCGACCGCCGGGTAGGCTGCCGTCACCGCCTCACCGGCCACCGAGAAGACTAGGCCCGGCCTGACAGCCGTGCCGAGTGCCCGGTGAGCCGACAGCCTGCGGCCACTGCCCGCTAACCGAGGGGAAGCGAGGGGGCCGCAGGCTCCATCCCCTTGCCCGAGCGCTCCAGTCTTCGCACGTTAACAACGAGGAGCGAGGTATATTCTCATTGACATGATAATCCTCGCCAAGGGATGCCGCCCCCTTGGAATCCCCCAGCACATCACCGGAGGCGATCCCCCGCCCGATGTCCCACCCGAACCCACCGTCCGCCGAGGAGCCCCGGCCTAGGGGCCGTCCTCCCCTGCCCGCCGAAGCCCGCCGGTCACAGCGGCTGGTGGTCAGTCTGACCCCCGCCGAGGCCGCGGAAGTCGCGGATCGGGCGGCAGCCGCCCGCCTCGCCCCGGCCGTCTACATGCGCCGCCGAGGGCTGGGACGGCCCTCACGGCAGGTCGTCGTGCGGCGTCTGGGGGCTGCCGAACTCCGGGAGCTGAACCGGATCGGCGTGAACCTCAACCAGATCGCCCGCGCCCTGAACGCCGGCGCGGCCGCGCCCTCCGGGACGCGGGCGGCCCTCGAGCGGTGCCACGAGGCGGTCCTGGACCTTCTCGTGGGCGAGGCGGAGGCCCCGTGATCGCCCAGGTGGCGGCGCTCGGCCGGTCCTTCAAGGGCGTCACGGCGTACGTGACGCACGACGCTCCGGCGCCGGGGCAAGAGGCGAAGCCGATGACCGACGACCGGGTCGAGTGGACCGAGACCCGGAACCTGGCCTCGGACCGCCCGGCCGACGCCTGGCGGGTCATGGCCGCGACGGCGAAGGCGGCGCCGGGGCTCAAGCGCCTGGCGGGGGTGCCCGGCGCGGGGCGGAAGGCCGCCAAGCCGGTGTACCACTACGCGCTGTCGTGGAAGCCGGGGGAGTCTCCGGACCGGGCCGAGATGAACCGGGCCGTCGACGAGAGCCTGAAGAAGCTCGGGATGGAGGACCGGCAGGCGCTGGTGGTGGCGCACAACGACACGCCGCACCGGCACGTCCACGTGATCGTGAACCGGGTCGATCCGGAGACGGGGCGGACCGCGGGCATCGGCCACGACCGGCTGAAGCTGGCGAACTGGGCCGAGCGCTGGGAGCGGGAGCGGGGCAAGCTCCAGTGTCCCGCCCGGGCCGTCAACCGCGAGAAGCGCCAGCGCGCGTTCGTCAAGGGCAAGTCCCTTCCCCCGGGCCGGTACCGGCGGGAACAGATGCCCCTGGGCCGTCCGGAGCGGGAGCCGCCGCCCACCGGCGTGGACGCCGGCGTCTGGAGCGAGGCCGAATCCGGCGCATGGGACTACGCCGAGCACCTGCGGTCCGGATCCGGCGTGTCGGCGCGGGCGGGGAGGGAATGGGCCGCGCAGCTGGCCGAGCAGGCCGAATTGCGGGCCACCGTCGAGAGGGAGAGCCGCACCGTCGGGGGCCGGTTCCGGATCTGGCGGGCGGCCGGCGGATCGTGGCGTGAACTGGCCGGGGCGGTCCTGGGACGGGCGGCCGTGCTCGACGGCTGGCGCAAGGAACTCGCCCGCCACCAGAAGGAGGAGCGGGCGGCGCTCGGCAAGGCGCACCGGGAGAGCGCCGGGGAGTACGAGCGGGGCGTGCGGCGGACCTACGCCCGCGACGCGCGGCGTGCGGTGGGCGGCGTGCTCCAAGCGAGGTGGACGGAGGCGAGGGAGCGGGAGGGGCGGGAACTCGATCGCACTCCCCGCCGAGGTCCCGACCGCAGCCCGGACCGCGACTTCGGCCCCAGCAGGTGACGGCGGGGCCGCCCTGCGTTATATAATTTCCTAATAAGCGTTTTCACTCAGCAGAACCCGGAGAGCCCATTGGCCAAGCCGAAACTCATCTTGGAGATCGAGCCCGAGTTGAAGGCGGAGGTGTTCCGCGCCGCTCGCGAAACGCGCCAGAGCGCCAGCCGGTTCACGCGCGAGGCGCTGCGCGCCGAGGTGGCGCGGGTCCGTGCGCGCCGTGAGAAGGCGATATCCGTCCGGGACGACCTCCGATGACCTGGCCCGGATGGGGCGAGGTGCTCCCCCTGGTCGTGGGAGCGGTGACGCTCTTCGCCGTCCTGGTCGGCGGCATGCGGGCGCTCACGCGCACGGTGGCCGAACAGGCTGCGGCTGCCGCCCGAGAGGCGGCCAAGGAGGCCACCGACTCCCTGTACGAGAAGCTCCGGACCAACGACTTCCGCCATGTCGAAGAGCGGATCGAGCGCGTGGACGTCCGGATGCAGGAGGACGTGAAGGCCATGGAGGCTCGGATCGGGGAACGGCTCGACCGGGCGCGGCAAGACCGCAGGGACATGGAGGCTC
>JAPOYM010000116.1 GCA_026706565.1 bacterium | reverse complement strand
GGATCTTCGCCGCGCTTGTGGCAGCCGTCGTCCCCGAGCGAGCGCGGGAGGTCCTGGAAGCGGTTAGGCGCGACGCGCCGGCCCACCCGTCGCCGAACGCCGGCGTGGCCGAGGCTGCAATGGCCGCCGCCCTGGACCGGCAACTCGGCGGCCCGCTCCGCTACGGCCCGACCACCGAGAACCGCCCCCTCCTTGGCACCGGTCCGCGCCCCGCACCGGCCGACGTAGTCGAGGCCGTCGGGATTTCCGAGAGAGTCGAGCGGGTCCTCGTAGCGGGGCTGGGCATCGCTTGGCTGTCGGGGGCTTCTCGGAGGCTGCGTTGAGCGTGCTGTCGCCATCGGTCCGCGCGTCCGGTCAACCGACGCATGTGGGCCTCGAGCCCGTATTCGTCAGTCCGGCGGAGGCCGCACTCCCGTCGACCCGCCCCGTCGTCGGCCCGCCGCATCCGGTGAGTCCGGTGCCGTGAGCGGCGTCGGTTTCCCACCCGCGCCGCCGCTGGACGCCGCCGCCATGGCCGCGGCGCGGCGCCGCTGGGCCAGCCGGGCAGAGCCGCCCGGCGCTCTCGGACGGCTGGAGGATCTGGCGGTTCACCTAGCGGGGGTGACGGGGCGCTGCCCGCCGCCGGTGCCCGCCTCCCCGGCGGTAGCTGTCTTCGCCGGAGACCACGGCGTGGTCGCCGACGGCGCCAGCGCATGGCCACAGGCAGTGACCGCGGCGATGGTCGAGACCATGAGCGCTGGCGGCGCCGCCATCTGCACCCTCGCCGACAGCATCGGCGCCTCGGTCACAGTGGTGGACGTAGGTGTGGCGTTGCCCTTGGAGCACCTAGCGAACGTGCGCCACGAGCGAGTGCGGCCGGGCACGGCGAGCATCGCCCGCGGACCGGCCATGACCATCGCCGAGGCCGCCGACGCTGTGGAGGCGGGAGGTCGCATCGCCGGCGAACTCGTCGAGACCGGCGCCGACTGCCTCATCGGCGGCGATATGGGGATCGGCAACACCACTGCTGCTGCGGCCATCATCGGTGCTGCCTGCGATGCGCCGGCGGAGGTCGTTACCGGTCCCGGCGCCGGCGTGCCTGCCGCCGGCAGTGCCCACAAGCAGCAACTCGTGGCGATCGCCATCGACCGGGCCGCCGACGCGGCCGGACCGGTGGAACTGCTGGCGCAGATCGGCGGCCTGGAGATCGCCGCGCTCGCCGGCTTCTACGTCGCCGCCGCCGGGCACCGCACACTCTTCATCGTCGATGGTGCCATCGCCTGCGCCGCCCTCTGCGTCGCCGACCTGCTGAGCCCCGGCACTGCTGGCCACGCCATCGCCGGGCACTGCTCGGCTGAACCTGCCGCCGCTGTCGCCTTGGACCATCTGGGCCTGCGACCGCTGCTGGACCTAGACCTCCGCCTCGGTGAGGGCACCGGCGCCTGCCTGGCCTTCCCGCTGGTCAGGGCAGCCGCAGCGACTCTCGGGCAGATGGCGGGGTTGCCGGAGGCACCGTAACGGTTTCGCGACGGGTGCTGGCGGTGTGCTTCCCCAAGCCTGGAGGAGACCCCGCCGGTTTTCCCGAGTCACGGATTCCGGCCTCCGCCGGAATGACATGCGGGCGGACGACGCCGGAACGACGATCGGCGCCGCTCCAGGGCGCCGGCTGCTCAGGCTGGGGCGGCCGCCCCAGGGCCGCGCATCCCACCGGAGAGCTCGCTGAGGCGGGGGCGCACCAGGAACGCCACGATCAGCGCCCCGACGATGGCGCCGCCGGTCGAGAGCGCCAAGTCCACGACGGTGTCCTCGTAGGTCAAGAAGAGGCGGCTGGTGCCGGTCTTGGCGACCACGTACTCCAGGAACTCCCACAGGACGATCAGGAAGGCGCCGAACCCACCACCTGCCGACACCAGACCCAGCCGGGTCATGGGCCTGCTACCGCGCAGGATCATCGTGAAGGCCACGGCCAGCAGTGCCCAGTTGGCCAGGTGCAGGATGTCGTCGAACACCTCCACGCTCTCGTACAGCCCCAGCATGTTGCCGCCGATGTCCAGGAAGAACGGTGCCACGATGCAGGTGTCGGCGGCCGTGTAGTAGGCGATCCGACGCTTCGACCAGCGGCTCAGCAACGGCGCCACGGCGATGCACAGCGGGAACGTGAGCGTCCGCACCAGCCAGCCCTTGCCGTCCAGACGCTCCAGATCGGCGATCAGCCCGCCGACCAGCATCGCCACGAGCCCCCAGCGCAGAATGTGCAGCAGCCATCGCCAAGCCCGATCCACCATCGGTGTCCTGTCTACCGCGCCGGAGCCGCCGTCCGGCGGTCCCGCAGCCATCGCCCCGCTGATCCTGCCGGGCCATGCGCTGCTGCGGTCTCCCCCCATTAGGCGCCATTGCCGTCCGCAGCGTTGCTGAGCCTTGCCAGCGGCGCCGCTTCGCGGTTGCATAGGCTGCCGTCCCGTGAACCTGCCTCCCCGACGGGACCCGTCGCACCGTCGGGATCCGCGGAGGAGCCTCCGGAGACGGTACGCGGCCGTCGGGGCGGCAGTGCTGATGGTTGCCACAGCCGCGGGTTGGGGCCATGCAGCGGCGCAGACCGGGACCCCGGGGGAGCTTCCGGACGACGCCGCGGGGATCCCCGAGCACACCCCGGAAGACACCGCCGAAGAAATCCCCGAAGAGACCCCGCAGGAGGCGCCGGAACTGGTGCTCGAGGTCTGCGTGGCGGCGCGGCGCCTCACCGACGGGCGCGTCGAGATCGCGGTGCAGCCACGCCCCGAGGGGCGCTCGTGCGGCGAGCGGCTGCTGCCGCGGCTGCGGAACCTTCCCGCCGGCGCCGAAGCCGGGCGATGGCTCGTGACCTCGCCGGTGACCATCGAGGGCTACGGGCTCCGCGTGGCGGCGCGGCGCCTCACCGACGGGCGCGTCGAGATCGCGGTGCAGCGACGTTCCGCCGAGGACGGTCCGTGGGGGCCGCGCCTGCGGCCGCAGCACCGCTTCCTGCCCGCTGTCAGCGCAGCCGGCCGTTGGCTCTCGTCCTCGCCCGTCGACGCCCTAGCGCCGGAGGGCTCGGTCCTCGAATGGGCTCAGGTCGTGTCCTTCTACGGCCATCCCGGCGCGCCGGCCATGGGGGTGCTCGGCCGCGACGATCCCGCGACGGTCGCCGCCGACATCGCCGCCTGGGCGGCGCACTACGACCGGCTCAACGGCCCGCGTGACGTCATTCCCGCCTTCCATCTGATCACCGGGGTCGCGCACGCCCACCCCACGCCGGACGGAACCTGGCTGGGCCGGCTCCCCGCCGAGCGCATCGCCGAGTACGTGGAGGTGGCCCGAGAGCGCGGGATGCTGGTGTTCCTGGACAACCAGATCGGCTGGAGCGACCCGCTCACCGAAGTGAGACTGCTGGAACCGTTCCTGCGCGAGCCGTTCGTACACATGGCCCTGGACCCGGAGTTCGCCACGAAGCGCCGAGGCGAGAGGCCGGGCCTGGTGATCGGTTCGGTCACCGCCGCCGAGGTGAACGGTGTCCAGCGCTACCTCGCGGCGCTGGTGGCCGAGGAGGGGATTCCTCCCAAGATCCTCGTGGTACACCAGTTCACCCCGTACATGCTGCGCGACCGCGCCGCAGTGGCCGACGTGGACGGCGTGGATCTGTCGATCGACATGGACGGCTTCGGCCGCATTCCCGTCAAGGTGGCGGGATACGACGCGTTCTCCGTTCCCGAGCCCTCAGAGCGGCCAGCGTTCAAGCTGTTCTTCGACTACGACACGCCGCCCATGACCCCCGAGCAGGTCCAAGCGCTCGACCCGCCGCCGGACCTAATCATCTACCAGTAGCCCAGCGGCCCCCAGGGATCGCCGACCCGCGAGCAGGGAGCCAGGGCGGCCGATCGACGCTTCGTCAGCCGCGACCCACGAAGGGCATGCTGTGGGCATCACCGTCATCTGCATCACGTCGGCGTCGGAGGGCGACTCGGCCATGTAGCGCACGGCCCGGGCCACGTCGGCGACGTCCATGAGGGGCTCGGGGCGCACCACTCGAGCCGCCATACTCACACCCGTGACACCACCTGACAGCCCGACGACGACGTGACGAAGCAACGTCGGGTACTGCTGTACCACTTCACGCACGTCGACAACCTTCCGTCGATCGCCAACGACGGCCTTCGCTCTGACAGCGATGTCGAGGACAGTGACCTGCCCGAGGTCGATGTCGGCAACCAGGACGTCAAGGCTCGTCGTCGTCACATCGAGGTGCCGGTCGGTCCCGGTGGCGTGGTCGCGGACTACGTGCCGTTCTACTTCGCGCCCCGCTCGCCGATGCTCTATGTGATCCACAAGGGCGAAGTGCCCACCTACGAGGGCGGGCAGGAGGACTTGATCTACCTGGTAATCGATAAGGACGAGGTGATCGACCGGCATCTCGGGTTCGTCCTCACGGACCGCAACGCGG
Source organism: bacterium (assembly GCA_026706565.1). Classification (GTDB taxonomy): domain Bacteria; phylum Actinomycetota; class Acidimicrobiia; order Acidimicrobiales; family CATQHL01; genus VXNF01. Next base: position 4,164 of record JAPOYM010000116.1, on the reverse strand, counting down.
CGAGCGCGCTGGCACGGTTCAGCAACCGAATCGATGACCTGGAAGGGTTCGTCGACTGGCCGCTCATGCGAGCGAGGATGTGGAACGACACGCACGAGGATCCAGATCGGATGAGCCGGAGGATGGCGGAGTTCCTCGTCCACGGTCGCGTCCCCTGGGATGCCTTCGTCGGACTGGCGGCTCGGACCGACGAAGATGCCGAGAAAGCAACCGCGAGACTCGGTAGTCTCGCCAGCGAGGCACGGATCGTGGTGCGCCCCGGGTGGTACTTCTGATGGCGACGTTCAGCGAAAACACGGGCAATCTGCTCGAGGCAGACGTCGACGCGCTGGTCAACACGGTGAACACGGTCGGCGTGATGGGCAAGGGCATCGCGCTGCAGTTCAAGAACGCTTTCCCCGCGAACTTCGAGGCCTACCGGCGCGCCTGCAAGGACGAGGCTGTCCAACTCGGAGAGATGTTCGTGTTCGAACTCGGGGCCGGAGAGTCCGACCTTCCCGACGATTCTCGTTCGACGATGTTCGATTTCGAACTCGAACCGCCCAGCGGACCGCGCTGGATCATCAACTTCCCCACCAAGGCACACTGGCGCAGCCGCACGAGTCTCGGCCACATCGCCTCGGGTCTCGACGATCTCCGCCGCACGATCCAGGAGCAGGGCATCGAGTCCATCGCCGTGCCTGCCCTAGGATGCGGCAACGGCGGCCTCGACTGGGGCGACGTCGGCCCGCTCATCCGCGAGCGGCTGCGCGAACTCGACGCCCATGTGTGCCTCTACCCGCCCGCTGGAGCGCCCGCCGCCAGCGAGATGGCTGTCAACACCGAACGACCGGTGCTCACGCCGGGAAAGGCGGCGATGGTAGCGATGGTCGAGCGGTATTCCGCGGTGGCGTTTTCCACCTCGCTCATCGAGATCCAGAAACTCATGTACTTCCTGCAGGAGGCTGGCGAGGACCTGCGGCTCGGCTTCATAGACCACTACTTCGGCCCCTACGCCGACAACCTGCGGCACGTCCTCAAGGCACTGGAGGGCCACTACCTGCGCGGCTTCGGCGACGGGTCCAATCCGGTGGAACATTCCGAACCCGTCGTGGTCCTTACCGGAGCGGCCGACGAGGCCGCCGGTGTGCTCGCCAACCATCCGGAGGTCGAGAGTCGGATGCACCGCGTGCTCGAAGTCGTCGAGGGATTCGAATCACCGTTCGGCCTCGAACTTCTGGCCAGCGTCCACTGGGCTGCGACCCGGATCGACTGGGGGCCCGATGATGCACCCGCCACGGTCGCGCAACGCGTGATGGCCTGGAGCGCACGCAAGCGGCGCCTGTTCAGTGCCGATCACATCACCACGGCATGGGAACGGCTCCGCGACCAGCGCTGGATCGGCCCGATACCCGCCGCGAACTGAACCCGGCCTGCGGGAAGTACGCAGGCTCTGCAACCGGCACCGGGATTGTCGCCTTTCCATGGACGCCGCCAACACCGAACTCGGGAACAATCAGGGCTAAACGGGGTTCGACATCCCTTGTTGGTGAGTATCGCGCGATCGCCGTGCTACTTGGCTCCTGGCCATCGTTTTGTCTGGTAGTCGAGCATTTCTTGGCCTTGGAGTTCCTCGGTCGAGTTGTTTACTCGAACCATGAAGGCCTCTTTGTTCTCACCTTTTCGCGGGGTTGCAAAGACCGGCTTGGCTGCGCGGCCGACATCGATTCGTGCGACGGTCTTTCCTTGAAGATTGACAAACGTGACTCGTAATTCTGAGGCGGCCATCTTGGAGAGCGAAGTGCTTACCACTGACGTCAACCAGAGTTCCCAGCCGTCGCGGTCGTTACCCTTCACGAAGAGGTAGTCCTCCTCGATCCCAACGATCGCGCCGTTATCGCCAACACCTACCAAGAGTGTCCCGCCATGGGCGTTCATGAAGCCAGCGATGGTCTTCAAGAGACTCCAGATGATCGCGTGATCCTTGTTGCCGGTGCGGAGGTTCTTTTGCGCGGTCGACTTGAACTCGGCGACTTTGCTCTCGCCCGCTTCGATGAGAGTCTTGACTCCGGCGGCCGCCCTCTCGGGGTCATGATCATGCACGGTGAAGGGACTCTCAGCATTATCGGCTGAACGGTTGGCTGGCTTGCCCATCGCTTTTTCGATCTGAACCACAAGTCGTTCGAATCGCTGGTTGAAGAAGGACTCGAAGTCGTCTTGGCGAAGTGCGAGCGGGTCTACGTCGTGCGACTGCACGATCTCATCGAGTTCCGCTGGATCAATACCGTAACGATCCTCCAGCTTTGCCAGATACCGACTCGGTGGATCTCCGCCGATAATCTTGTTGGTCAGCGCGTCGATCGCGGACTTGTTCACGACGCTTTCGGCAATCCCGGAGTCAACTCGGCCGATACACCACTTCTTAGGAAAGAGGTGGTGCACGTCTATATTGTTATCGAAGTAAGCATGCACATCGATTGGCTTCCCGGTGCGGAAGTCTTTGCCGCCGCGCCCCATCTGTAGCGCATAAAGGCCCTTGTAGGCCGCGCTGTTTCTCGTACGGAGGGTCAGAAGCCGAGTGGCCTGGAACTGCGCCTCCTGAATTGTGCGCGGCGCCGCCGCGCCTTCTCGAATCCATGCGACGACATCTTGGAGATCGTTGGCGAAACGCGTTTCGGTTGCGCCGCCGTACATCTCGCCGAAGACGCCGCACCAGTACCACTGCCGCAACTGCTGATTCGGCCCGTGACCTTCAGCGTCGTGTCCAAGTACGGCAAGGATCGCGGAGAGCGGCACAAGCTGCGTCGTGTACGGCAGGTCGCGCGACGAGAAAACATGCTCCGAGTGCAGGAAGGCTACTGCCCGAAGCAGAGCCGGTGAGGCGCGGTCAGCCCATTTCCGGTAGTCGACCAGGCTCAGGCGAAGGACGTCCTTTCGCTTGCATGAGACTGCCGGGGCTCGATCGCCCTCGTGCCCATTCGCGATGTGGTCGACTCGCGCTTCGAGCGTGGCGAGTAGCGTCACAACCTGCAAAAAGTCGGTTGCTGAGAACTGGCCGAGTACCGGGTATTCGTCGAAGCTCTCCTTGCGCGCCTTCCAGTCATCGCGCAGATTGAAGTCGTCGATAGCAAATGTTGCCGTGAGTAGTTCGAATACAGTCAGTGACACACCGCCCGTGTTGACCTTTTCGAATACCTGGCAGACGGCCTCCTTCGGTGTGGACTTAGCGAGCTCGATCGCTGGCACCTGATAAGAGGTGAAGGGCTTAATCACTGCCTCGGTGAATCGCTTCCACTTGTCCAACCGGTCGGTGGATTCGCCGGGCCCGTCGCTGAGATATGCCATCTGCCAATCCATAGTCTCGTTCCCGTCGAGGACGATGTCCAGCGGGAAGTGACCTGCTGCGATTTCTGCTTCCCGTGACGACAAATCAAGGGCCACTTTCCTTCCAAAGTCAGTGGTCATCTTACGATTCGCCGGCACACTGACGATGCCTTCGTCCTCGCGATCCGCAAATGGATTGATACAGGCATCGATGCTTGCGTAGTAGTGGCGGAGCAGGTCCTTGCCTCGGGCATCTCGGGTCGGAACCGGCATCGGGGAGTGGAGAGCGAGCAACAGCGAAGTCATGCGCTGCTGCCCGTCAAGCAACATGAATTCAGGCTCTTGATCTTTTTCAAGCTCGACGCCTTCGAGTAGCCGCGGCCGGAAATTCACCTCCGGGTTGCCGGTACGGAGCGTCATAACCGCGCCGATCGGGTAGGAAAGCGAGATCGACGCTAACAGGCTCACGATGTGATCATCATCCCAGATCCAACTGCGCTGAAAATCTGGAAGCTGGAGCAGACCGGACGCCCCCTTCCGAAGCAAGTCCGAGAGCGGCTCCTCATTACTCGTGAACTTCTTCTTCTGCTCCATTCAGTGCGATCCCATTCTTGAAAGGAGGCACCCCGTCATGTTGTGGACTATCGGGGTTGAGCCTCGGTGTTTATTGCCGACTGTGAGTTCGACCGTGGCTATATTATCGCGTTCGGGTCTTGGAGGCACTCGGGCGCGGCGTGTGTGGGGGCCGGTCCGCGATCGGCGACGTGGGGACCAATGAGGAATGATGGGTCAGGACCGACGGCACCGTCAGCCGCGGCCCACGAACGGCATGCTGTTGGCCATCACCGTCATCTGCAGGAC
>JAPOYM010000011.1 GCA_026706565.1 bacterium | reverse complement strand
CCTGGGCGCGCAGGTTCTCTGGAGCGCTCTACCAAGGCCCGGGCGACGTGGGGGGTGCTGAAGCCCGATCCTCGATTGCGAAGGTCTTTGTCGACGGGCGTGTTGGCCCTCAACTGGGCCTTCGCGAGCGCGGGCGGTGACGCGTTTTCGGTCTCGTCTGCATCATAGGGCGAGGACGACTCAGCAAGTCGCGTTTCCTCTGGGGACCGTTCAAAATTACAAGCGGGCGAATATATTTATCCGATAGTGGTGCCGGATAATGGCAAGGCAATGGAGGAGTCGCTCCTGCTTTAGGCCAAAAATAGGGAAAGGACAGGGATTGTTGCACTTTGCGCCAAGAGAACGATTCCCCACCTTACAAGCGGGCGATACTTTACTATCATTTGTGCGGTTTGCGCTTGGATGCACGTGTCGAGTGGATTGGAGGTGGCTCTGGTGAGTCGTATTGATGTGGTGCACAGGGCGGATGGGGTTTCGATCACGTTGGCCAGCCACGGGTTCTCGATGAGCGTCGAGTTGTCGCCGTCGGAGGCTGACGATCTTGTCGAGCAGTTGATCCTGCTGCAGTCGCAAGCCGCCGATGCGGGCGCCCGTACCGGTATCGGCCGCCGGGTGCCCGACGGTCCGGTCGAGGCCAAGGCTGGGGCCGGTTGTTGAGGGGTGGACGAACTCGGTGCTCTCGGGGATTGCGGGGGTCCGGTCGAGGCCAAGGCTGGGGCCGGTTGTTGAGCGGTTGGCGCGTGCAGACGGGCGGATGAGCGAGGTCGGATTCTTCTGAGTTGGGCGCTTTGGGGGTCAGGGCAATCTGGTTTTGCCCGCCTCCGCGGGCCGCGTTATGGGCGGGCGGAATTCCTCTGGTCCGTGCTGGTCTGCTGCCGGTTATGCTCTTGGTACGCGGCTTTGGCTGGAAGCAGGGAGATCGCCAGTGGTCTGGAGGCGTTTGTTGAACGGGTTCTGGTGTCGGCCTCATGCTGGGGGTCGATGTCGGTTTGATTGGAGGCGGTGGTGAGCGGGGTCGTTGTTGAGCGCGGTCCTGATGGCACGTCGCTGGGTTTCGTCAGTGGCGGTATTTCGGTAAGTGTGCTGTTGACCCCTAAGCAGGTGGACGAGCTTGTCACGAAGCTGGTCGGACGCTCCGAGAGTGAAGCGCGGAGGCCTGTCGGTACGGTCGATGCGGGCCGGCCCGGGGTGCGGCGGCGCGCCGAGCGGATGGACAGGGGCGCGGCGGCGGTGCTGCCGTTGATCGACGGCGGGGTTCTTCGTGTGGGCGAGGTGTTGACGATGCGCTCGGCCGGTTCCGAGCATTCCGCGGCGATCCGCGAGGACGGGTCGTTCGATCTCGACGGCCATATCGAGAGGTCGCCGACTGAGGCCGCGACCTACGCGGCGCAGGCGCCGAGGTCGGGGTGGCGGATTTGGGTGAACGATGCTGGCGAGTCCCTGGAGGACTTGCGCTGGCGACTTCGGGGAGCGGAGTTCCGCGACGCCGACGGCAACGAGAGCAAGACGGTCCAGTTGTGGGTCGAGTTCTGTATCAGAAAGAGGCTCAAACCCGGCATGGACAGGCCCGGTACCATCGCCGCGTTCTTCAGCGAAAGCGGACTAGAGGACATCGACGAAGCCCGCGCCGCGCTCGCCCAGTGGTTCGCCTGTTGCATTGACCAGAAGTGGTCCCGCGCCGCCTGATGGCCTCGCGCCCTGCCCGCAGGACTCTCCGGGCAGCCTGACCTCCGGCCGCTAGGTTGACAAGTTATCCGCTCGCTTGTAATTGCGCTTTAGAGAGTTTAGGTGGAAATGCCCGTTCATCTCTTGCTGCTGCCGTGCAGCGTCGATTGCCCCTCGGGGCGGCAAGAGCAGGGCGTAGTGGGGCACTGTCAAGACGCTTAACGTCAACAGCCCAGTTTGACTGACTAGTTCTAGATCAGCGATCGGCTTGTCAGCGGCGTCGGGTATGCTGATTGGAGCAGCTCCTCCAGTGTGATTCAAGGCTTCGAGCTGTAGCCGCCAACACCGGGGCTGAGGGCCCTGCACCACCCAAAAGCCCACGAATGGTTCCGATTTTTTTCTTCGCCCGCTCGTAACTTATTCTTGGAGGAGCTATGAGGCAACGAGTAGGCACACTCGCGATTGCTGCGGCGGTTGCGGTCGCTGTGGCCGGCTGCGGCGGGGAGGCCCCAGCCGAGCCGATTGAAGGCGCCACTGGCAGGGGAGGCTCGCCTGTGGTAGCCCTGTCGCCCGCCGCCGAGCCAGCTGAACGCGGGGGGCCGGCGGATCACGAGGATGGCAGGGCCGGCGTGGGCTCCGGTCCCCCGGCCCGCGCAGAGCCGGTCCCGACCTCTGCGCCCGTCCCGCCGGGGAACCCGGTGCTGCCGCCGCAGGAGCCGGTGGAAGTCGTCCCGGAGCCGCTGGTATGCGATCCGGTGGAGGTTCACGGCGAGCCGCACGATACGGAGCCCGTCGATGCCGACGGGGACGGCATCGACGACATCTGCATCTACCTCGGCGACGCCGGGCACACCCACGACACCGAACCGGCGGTGACCGCCCCTGAGCCAGGTCCAATTGAGTCCGCAGCAGAGGTATCTGTGCGGATCGACCGGCCCGACGAGGGGTGCGCCGAGTTGGAGTCTGGCGGCTGGGACTGCCCCGAGGACCAGACTCAGACCCCTGTGCTGCCCACTCCGGAGCCGACGGTGGAGGCGTGGGGCGGCGGCGGCACCGGCTGGCACTGGGACGGCCACGGCCGGCCGGTGGCCGAGCGGGTGTGGACCCAGACCGAGACCGGCAGCCCGTGGCCCCCCGCTGGCGAGGGCCAGGCCGAGCTGGGCTGGATGACCCAGTGCCTCAGAGAGCGCCGCGAGTTCGCCTCTGAGATGGTGCGCCGGGGATGGGTTCCGGAGTCGGCTGCGTCCCACGAAGCGGGTGCGCGTGACTGCTCGGTCTACCTGTCGGAGGCGTGGGGGCCTGTTGTGCTCGACAGCAGGGACCGGGATTGCGTGCTGGAGGCGCTGCTGGCCAGAAACGTCCGCACCATCTCGGGGGTGAACCGCTCCCACACCATGTGGGACTGCCCGACGGGGCCCGACGGCACCGACCCCGACCCGCTTCGGCCCTTCGAGGCCCGCTGCGACGAGTTGGTAGCCCGGCTAGCGGCAGCGGGCCACGACACAGAACTGGTGCGGCACTGGTGCGCCAGTCCCGCCTCCAACCCCTACGGGCAGCCGGGAGGCACCTTGCCCGATCGCGACTCGGCCGACCCGTGCAACTCGCAGCGGTACGCGGCCAAGAACCTGCGCGAGGTGTACTGGCTCGCCACCGGACAAGACGGTCAGGCAGCCCGCTACGACTGGAGGCCCTGCTAGATGGCCCAGCGCCTGAATGGGAGTGCTCTGCGGCTGTCGCGGCGGCATCTCGTGGCGGTGCTCATATTGTTCGCGGTGCTCACGACCGCCCACCAGTGCGAGGACAACGACGGCAATCCCATAGCCCACGACCACTGCTGGGACGGGACCGCAGCCCCGCCGGGCCGCTGCCCACAGAGGCCCACCCCGGCCCCGACACCGCAACCAACACCGCAGCCCACCCCGGCCCCGACACCGCAACCAACACCGCAGCCCACCCCGGCCCCGACACCGCAACCAACACCGCAGCCCACCCCGGCCCCGACACCGCAACCAACACCAGAGCCCACGCCGGTTCCGACGCCGGAGCCCCCGGTGGAGATCGCGGTGACGGACTGCTCGGCTTATCCGGCCGTTGTCCACGGAGAGCCGCACCAGACGTTCCCGTTCGACTCCAACGGGAACGGCATCTACGAGACGTGCGCGTATCCGGGCCAGATACCCCACACCCACTCTGTTGAGCTCGTGAGCCACTCCCACACCTACTATCCGTACGACCGGGCGGGGTCGGGGTGCACCCATTCCCACCAGCCGCCGACCGGGACGGCCCACTGGGCTGCGGGCTCGTGCCAGGCCCAGGTGCGGCCCCCGCCCCGTCCGGACGCGTCGCCCCCGCTGTTCCCGCCAACCGGAGCGGGCTCCCGCCACAGCCCCGTCGAGACCCCGGCGTTCCGCAGCCCTGAGTGCTCGCTGGACATGTTCGACAACAACGACTACGTGGTCTGCTACGAGGCCCGCAGCCCCACCGTCGCGCTGGAGCACCACAACCTGTGGCGTAACGAGGAATTGGCCCAGGGTCGCTGGGTGATCGCGTCGTGGGCCATCAGCAGCTGCGGCCTCGGCCAGGGCGAGCCCAGCAACTGCGGACACACCCCCCACCCCGGAACCTTGACCCGCCGCCAGATCTGGCACACCCACGCCGACTCCCAGACATGGGAGCGGCTGTGGGTGCGCGTGCAGCGGGACTGCGTGCCCCAGCCGGGCGAACACAACCACGGTCCCGCGGTCTGCGAGCCGGACCACCCCCCGGTGCCGTCCTGCGTGCCGGGGCTGGCCGACGACCAGACCCGAACCTTCGCTGCTCACGACTCAAGCGGCGACAACACCACAGTGCAAGTGCCGGGCTGCGACCGGGCCGGAACCGACTGCACACCGCAGCCCGGAGAGCACAAGCACGGCTCTGTGTGCGAGCCGGACCACCCGCCGGTGCCGTCCTGCGTGCCCGGGCTGGCCGACGACCAGACCCGCCAATACATCGCCCATAACAGCGAGGGCCACAACACAACGGTGCGAGTGGCGGGCTGCGACCCCTCAGACTGCACACCGCAGCCCGGAGAGCACGCCCACGGCACAGTCTGCGAGCCGGACCACCCGCCGGTTCCGGCCTGCGTGCCGGGACTGCCCGACACCCAGACCGCCCAATACACAACACACAACGCGGCGGGCGACAACATATCGGTTTCGGTGGTGGGCTGCGTGCCGACGAACAGGCGGTGCACCCCCCGACAGGGCGAGCATGCCCATGGCTCGGTGTGCGAGCCGGATCACCCGCCGGTGCCGGCTTGCGTGCCCGGTCTGCCCGACACGCAGTCGCGCCAGTTCTCCTCCCACAACCAGGCGGGACAGAACATCACCGTGGCCGTCCCGGGCTGCGTGCCCACCGCCGTCCCCCCGCCTCCCGTGGACCCCGACCCCGACGACCCGGTGTGCGACGCGAACTGGGGTACGGCCCAGTTGGCGGTGCTGGGGTCGCGGTTGCGCTGGGAGTCCTACCTCGGCGCTGGCGACAGCCCGCCCACCCCCGAGGTACCCGGCGGCAGCGTCTTCGCCCACGCAGCCACAGACATCCAGGGCGGCACCCGGTATGCGGCGTGGACGTGGCTGGCCATAGACGGCACGAGGCTGAACCGGGGCCCCCTCGACGTGAACGACCAGCGCCAAGGCCACGAGTGCCACTGGGAAGCGGTCGGCGTTCGAGTGGAGATGCGCGAGCTGATCCCCGCCGGCGGGGGCGACGCAGAGATGCGAGTTTTAGCCTCCCAAGGCCGGGTCGGCGCAGCCCGGGCGCTCGCCGCCGCCATCTCAACATGGGACAGCTGGACACCAGCCGAACAAGCAGCATGGGCCGCCGCGTTCGCCCCGGCCCGCCATGTGACACCGGTGTGGTGCGACGACGACGACCTGCCGGTGTGGCGCCCGCTGGGCGACCGAGAACCGACCGAGGAAGCCCGCCGCACGGCGTGCCGCTGGGAGGTCCCCCGCAAGGGCATCTGGGAATGGAGGCTCAGAGCCGACTACCTAAGCGACCAGGGCGACCGGGCCGTTATCGAGCTCGACGCCGACGTGTCCTGGTTCCGAACCGCCGTCGACCTCGCCGAACACAGGATGACGATCTGGTGACGCCGGCAACGCTGCCAGACCAGCTCTGGCACGCCATCGCCCGCCGGGCCGCAGCCGCCGGCCGGGCCGGACCGAGAGGCTGAGCAGGCGGCGCGATGGTGCAGCCACTAACGGAGCCGAGCGCGCCCACCCCAGAACACCTAGAGTGGCTGCCTGTAGGTGTCAGCGCCGTCGACCACGTCCGAAACGCCGCCCAAAGAGCCGGCCCGCCTCCCGAGCTCGACCTTCCCGACACCGACTGGGACTGGGACAGCGGCGACCTGTTCGCCGAAGCCTGGCGCACCGGTTGCATTCCCGCCGCCGACCTGCGCCGGGCCATGGGAGCACGCGGCGAGGACAAACCCCAGTGGTACATGGAACTCAAAGCCGCATCGGGCGACCCCCTCTACATCCGTGACCGCCCCCAAATCGCCGAGGCCGCGGCCACCGGGCAGCTCGGCGACCGGGCACGACGCGTCCACCAGCACCTAACCTCACGCGGGCTCATCGACAAGGCCTTCCAGCACCGGCCAGGGCAACAGCCCGCAACCGCTGGCCCACCGGCTGTCGCCGACGACGAGGACTCTGCGCTGCTGCCCAAGGCCACCTGGAAGCGCGTCGGCCGAAAAACCGCCGAGATCACCCTGACGACCGCAGCGAAACGGCGCTACCGCGCCGACGGCGAGATGGTCGACCGGCTGCTGGCCGCCGCCGTATCAACAGGCCGCCTCAGCGACCCCAAACGCATGTCGCAGACACCCGCAGGCGACGACGCAGACCTCGGCACTCTCCCCAACGGGCACCGCCACGCCTTCAACAAAGACCGGACCGCCGCAGCTTCAGCCGCACCCACAGGCGCTAGGACCGTGGAGATCACCCTCATTGCCACCACCACCCGCCGCTACCTGGCCACCGACCCAGAGACCCGACGCATCTGCGCCGCCGCCGAAACCCTCGGCGCGCTCCACGACCGCTCCCGAATGCTCACCGGCCACACCCTCCAACCAGCAGAAATGGCAACCCCGCAACCCGAACAAGCCGCCAGAGACATAGGGATCGACATCTGAGCTTCTCCCCACCTTTCCGCGCTCCCTCTCATCAGGGACTGGGGACTGTCAGTTCTGACTGTCCCGTTCGACGAAACGCGCAATGGCCAATCGACGTTTCGCGCAGTAGAGTATGCGACGGAACGCGCAACAGTGCTTTCGTGAAATTCGAAGGAGGCAGGTCTTGGACGGAGATGAAGTCCCAAGCTCTGATGAGCGGCCGAGGCGTCTCGAAAAACCGCTTCGGGAGGCGCTGTCGGTGTTTCGCGCTGTGGTGGTCACCGGTCCTCGTCAAGCGGGCAAGACCACCTTGGTGCGCAAAGTTGTCGGGGACGCGGGCACTCTTGTTCGGCTTGACCGCCAGCCCGTCCTGCAAGCGGTGCTCGCCGACCCGGCAGCGGCGGCGACGCAAGGTGCCGAGCCGCGGGCGTTCGACGAGGTGCAGCGGGGCGGCGACGCTTTGGTCCGCGCCATCAAGGTTGTCCTCGACGACAATCGCACTCCCGGGCAATTCCTGTTGAACGGCTCGGCCGACTTCCTTACGGCGCCGATGCTCACCGAATCGCTGGCGGGGCGGGCTGCGTTCATGGAGATGTGGCCCTTCACGCAGGGCGAGATCGGGGGGCATCCCGACGGGTTCCTCGAGAGGGCGTTCAGCAACCCAGAGGAGCTCTTGGGCGCCGAGCTGTCACCGTTGTCGCCCGGCGACTATTTGCATCGCGTCTGTCGGGGAGGATTCCCTGAAGCGGTTGCCTTGCCCGGGCGGTCTCGCGGCGTTTGGTTCCGCAACTACGTCCGCTCCGTCACCCAGCGCGACATCACCGAGCTCACCGGTGCCCGCAGAGCCCAGCACCTGCCGAAGATTCTGTCGCTGCTGGCGGCCCGGACTGCGAACGAGTTGGTCTCAGCCCACATCCACGATGCGTCTGGGCTGGGCAGCCGGAACACCACCGATGACTACCTCAGCCACATCCAGATGGTCTACCTCGCCCATACGCTGCCCGCGTGGTCTCGGGGCCTCACTGCCAAGATCACCCGGCACCCCAAGGTCTACATCGCCGACTCCGGCCTCGCCGCCCACCTCCTCGGCAAGGATCCCACCTCATTGGCCCGCCCGACAGATCCGGCCCGAGGCCCGCTCATGGAGACCTTCGTCGCCAACGAACTGCTAAGACAGGCCAGCTGGCTTGACCACGACGTCCGGCTGCACCACTTTCGAGACCGCGACGGAGGCGAGATCGACCTGATCGCTGAGGCCGCCGACGGCCGCGTCGTCGCCGTGGAGGTCAAGGCCGCGCAAACCGTGTCCACCCAAGACGCACGCCGGCTGACATGGCTTCGCAACAAGATCGGCAGCGACTTCGTGTGCGGCGCGGTGCTCCACGCCGGCGAGCGCTCCTTCCGCCTCAACCACGACGTCTACGCCCTGCCGATCTCCACCCTCTGGCTCAACCCATAACACCCGCCCCCGCGACGGCTTGCCCTGGGACTTCCTTCGAGTTCGCGTCGGATGGGGGTCGGACGAGAAAGGGGTCAGAGGGGGATTGTCAGAGGCTGAGGCCGCTGTGTTCTTCGGTGTGTCGGGCGGCGAGTTCGGGGGCGTCGTTTTGGTGTGCGATGCCGCGGATGTCGTCGTATTGGCGTTCAAGGGCGAAGAACGCGGCGGGGGTGTTGTCGCGCTCTGGGCCGGGCCGCTGTTGTGTGCCGCGGGCTTCTTCGATGGCGGCTTGGAAGTCGTCGTGGGTCATTGCCGCGAGCACGGTTGCGTTGTCGGTGCAGGCGAGGTGGGTGCCGACGGTGGCGCCGCGGTTGTAGGCGCTGTACCACCACTGCGAGTCGATCTCGGCGACGTGGGCGGTGTAGCGG
>JAPOYM010000027.1 GCA_026706565.1 bacterium | reverse complement strand
TGCGTTCGGTGCAGACGGTGCTGGACATCGACGACATCCCCATCCTGCTGGGGGCGCAGCACTGCCACGACGAGGACTCCGGGGCCTACACCGGGGAGGTGTCCTCGGCGATGCTGGCCAAGCTGCAGGTGCGCTACGTGATCGTGGGGCACTCCGAGCGGCGGGCGCTGTTCGGCGAGACCGACGAGGGGGTCAACAGCAAGGTCCGAGCCGTGTTGCGCCACGGCATGACGCCGATTCTGGCAGTGGGGGAGACGCTCGAGCAGCGCGAGGCGGGCGCGACCGCCGAAGTGGTGCTGGGCCAGCTCACCGCCGGCACGCAGGGACTGAAGCGTGAGCAGGCGGCGGGCCTCGTGGTGGCCTATGAGCCGGTGTGGGCCATCGGCACGGGCCGCGTGGCGAGCCCCGGCGACGCCCAGGAGGTCTGCGCCGAGATCCGCCGCCGGATCGGCGAATCCTTCGGCGCTGCGGCGGCGGAAGGCGTGCGCATCCAGTACGGCGGCTCGGTGAAACCGGTCAACGCGGCGGCGCTCATGGCCGAACCCGACATCGACGGCGCCCTCGTCGGCGGTGCCAGCCTCGACGCCGACGACTTCGCCCGCATCGTCCAGTACCGCCTCGCGACCTGACCTCGAGGCCCGGAGAGACGCCACGTCATCCCGGCGAAGGCCGGGGTCCAGTCAGTGGCGAACAGCGCGGCCTTGGGCTTGCCGGACCGTACGGCGTTAGACGCTGGTATCGTTCCTGCGATGTTCATCCTGGCGATCGTCCTGCACGTCCTGACCACCGTCGGCGTCGTCCTGCTGGTGCTGCTGCACAGCGGGCGAGGCGGCGGCCTCTCGGACATGTTCGGCGGCGGCCTGGGGGCCTCGGCGGCCGGCTCAACGGTCATCGAGAAGAACCTGGACCGCATCACCATCGTGGCGGCTCTGATCTTCGGCTTCGTCACGCTGGCGCTCGCCCTGATGATGGACACCTGAGCCGGCGCAGGCCGGCACCCTCGTCGGAGTGGCGGAATCTGGTAGACGCGCATGGTTGAGGGCCATGTGCCCGCAAAGGGCGTGGGGGTTCAAGTCCCCCCTCCGACACCCCAGACAAGCGATCAAATAGCCTCTGAGCTGCGAAATAGTGATCTAGTTGGATCTCGTTCTGTTGCGTCCGTCTAGTGACGTGGTGGCTCCCCTATGACCGGAGCGCTGATACTGGTGCGGCTGCACGGGTATGGCCTCTGGCCGGTGGGGGTCTTCCCTCCGTAGCGGATCTCGTACGTGCGCAGTGCAGGATGTTCCCCCGGCTTTGCGAAAAAAGACGTCACTGCTGCACCCGGAGCCAGGCGGGACCGGCTGCTGCTTGTCCACCGCTGATCCATCACGACGAGCGTCCGCTGGTTACGCCCACAGCGTAGAGACAATGGTGATCATCGCATCAGCCGCGGATTCTGCGGGTTTGCTTGCTGACTGGCACGAGCGACGGGCAGGGGTGTAGCCCGACAGCGACACAGGTCACGGACCTCTCAACCCTACTCAAGCCGGGCGTTGGTCTCTTCGGCCGCCTGCTCGACCTCCGCGACAATGTCACGGAGGAATTGGTTGCGATCAGGAGATGGCGTGGCGTCGGGAACAGGTGCCGCCGGCCGGTAGATCTCGTCGCCGATGATCCGGGCGCGTTCGAAAGTTGAGCCGGTTCCGTGCTTGAAGTACGCGTCCTGCCACTGCTCCGCACGTTCGTCCCGCACGCGGCGGGTGCATACTTCGAGCAGCCGTCGGGCCAGGTTGTCCGCAAAGGCGTCGAAGGTGTCCGGCTTCTCGGCCTCTGTTGGCTCGGGCCCCTCCCAGCGCAGAGGATTCTGAACAAACACGTAGATGCGCTGCACTACTTCCTTGCGGAGATCGGCGATCGGCCGAAGGGTGTCGTACTCGTCGGCCATTCCCGTGCCGAGTCGACGGCTCAGGGCCCTGACCCGCGTCCAGTGTTCCTTCGTGAAGCCGGGCTTGGACTCGAGGCCGAGGCGCGGTCGCCACTTCTCATGGAAGGCATCGGCCGCGCTACGGATTGCGAGTACGAGGTTCATTCGGTCATAGACCGGATGAACCGCCGCAAGCTCCGGCCGCTCGATCACTTCATCGATACGCTCGAGGAGCTTGCGGAGTTGCGACATGGTCTGCCTTCCCGAGGCGGCGGCTTCACTCAGCGGCTCGTGGATGTCCCCCAGGAAGAAGCGTGCGTTCTCTACACGCTGTCGCAGTTGCAAGGTCCCGGCATGCGCTGTCAAGGGCCAATGGGATCAGCCCAGCGGCGGACCGTAGATCTGTCCTTGGTCGCTGAACCGCCCGGTCGCGGCCAGTTGAGCCTCCCCGGGACGTTCCTGTAGATGGCAGGTGCGGGTGTGAGGGTCGGCGGTCGGCTCGGAGGGTGCGGTAGAGCTCGCGGGCGACGAGGCGGGGGGCCTTGTGCCACCCAGGCATTTGCTGGGTTAGTTGGTCGTGTTAGGTCTCACCGCGGAGTTCACTCAGTGGGATTCGTGTTCGACCTGGGAGCTGCTTGGGGTCCCGTCGAAGGAGTTCGCGATTGTGACACTTGTGCGGGGATGGCTCTGCAGGTGGTAGCAGGCCAGTCCAGTGAACACATCGAGCAGACGGTTGTAGCGCACCCGGGCGAGCAGAGCCTGTTCATCCGAGAGTGCGTACTTCGATATCACGCCGGGCGTGGAATCAGGTAGCCGTATTGCTCGCAGGCCTTGGCGCGGTTCGATGAGGTTGAACGGAACAGTTCGCAGCGAGTAGACGGCGTTGCCGCCGGGGAATATTGCCCATTCCCGTCCCGGGGGCGCCTCGCGTTGGACTACCTCTGGGAGCGGGACCCGGTAGCGAAGCGAGTAGACGATGTCTCCGAGGTTCTTCGGGCGAGGCGCTCCGAGAGCCTTCGCCGCGGCTACGAGGTCGTCTCGCGTGAACGACACCTCTTGCGAGTCGGGGCCATACCGCTCAAGGAAGATCGTCTCGATGATTTGCTGAGCGAGGCTCGCTGGCTTGCCGGACATCTCAGGCCGTCTCGATGGGCGTACCCTGTTACCGACTCATCGCGTGTCGGCTTCGCGGTCGGTGCCGGGCCAGCGCAGAACGAGTACTTCCTCGCGGAGCTGGTCCCGTGTCGCCGTGGCATGGCGCGTGCGGAAGAGGTCGATCGATTCCACTTCGTATCCGGCGCGTTCGGCGATTCCGGCAAGAATCTGCCCCGTCCGGATCATGACCCTCAGATACGAGGCTTGGTCGCCCACGACGTACGCCAGACGAGCACCCGGTTTGAGGGCGTGGCGCAGCGATTCTAAGTGCCGCGCCATGCCGCCGAAATAGAGCCTGGTGACGCGGTGGTACATGCGCTCGAAACCAGAATCCTTGCCGAGGTCGAGGCGGCGCGTCTCGATGGCTGCGGCGATCCTTTCGACTTCGGTGTCGTCGCGGATCCACTCGTCGTCCTCGTCGTTGCGATAGACGCCTCGCGTGTTGGAACGCACGAGGCCGCGCTTCATTTCCTGGAGGTCCGCACGGTTGTTCAGGTAGCCAAGGAGGACGGACTCGAGGCGGACGGTGCGCGAGTAGTCCTTCTCATTCGGATACGGCGGCGATGTGATGACCGCGTCGATGCTGTGGGGCTCGAGTTGCCGGCCGACTGCGCGAGCATCGCCGGCGACGGCCACTGCCGGGGTCGAATTCAGCGGTCGCAGTCGGTGCAGGTCCGCGCACATCGCGCGCACCCGGGTCAGCCAAGTAGACACGACTGCCGCATCGCGCTTGACCGATCCCACACCCACCTCCGGGCCGAACCGGAGGTTGCCCACCTCCATCGGAAGGATCCGAGCAAGCGCCAATCGCTCGTGGTCTGCGAGCGTGGGGTCGTGCTCACCCTCGAGCGCATCGCGCAGTACGAGCACCTTGTGCAGAGGCAGGGCACTGATGGAGTCCTTGAGCAGCAGCTTGGCACTTGGGGAAGGAAGCGAGCGAAGCCTGACACTCGGTGGGGCCGAGTTAGTCGGTTCGTCAGAGATGCCGTCGGCAGCCAGTCGAGCCAGAGCCTTCTCCGCGACGAGTTCCGCGTGTTGCCGCAACTCGTCAGGGTCGGGAGTCCAGTTGACCTTGGTAGAGGCTGCCAGCCGCGACACCGGTACGGCTTCGAGGCCGATGCTGGGCACGCCGAGTTTCTTCGCCTCCACGAGGGTCGTGCCGGTCCCGCAGAACGGATCGAGCAGCGTACTGTCCGGTCCGAGGCCGAACCGCCGCACATAGTCGCGGACGAGATGGGGAGGGAACGACAGCACGAAGCGATACCAGTCGTGGGCGGGTGCATCCCCTGCGAGCAGCGTGTTCATCGCCCCGTTGCTGCGCGGCCGCGGCGACTGAGCCATGTCGGCCACCGTAGACCACGACTCGCTCCCCGGAAGGGACACCAGGGACAACTCACCCCCGTCCAGGACCGGACGGGCTGGCTGATCCACTCCTTCCATCTGAAACCTCCTGCCGTATGGGACGACACCGAGACCGTAGATGCCCCCTGTGACACTGAAGGAGCGAGAGCGGCTCCAACGAGAGCGCTCCTGACACGGTCCTCCCCGCGTGTCCGCCGAGGTGGCGTCTCATCGCTGGTGTGATAGCGGCAGGGGCGTAGGTTCCTTCATCAAGTTGCCTACTCACGAAGGAGACCCGCGCCCGTGCCTGCACGAGTATCGCCCACAGAAGCTGTCCGCGCCGAGATCGACGAGTTGTTCGCCTCGGGTCGTGACATCGCCGAGGTCCTTGAGGAGGTGATGCGCCTGTCGGCGCGGCTTGTGCTGCAGCAGGTCCTCGAGGAGGAGGTCACCGCCTGGCTGGGGCGCAGCTGGAACTGTCGCACCGCCGGCGAGCGCGCTGGGCAGCGCAACGGTTTCAGCGACTTGACGGTCAAGACCACCGCGGGCCCCATCAGTCTGAAGCGCCCGAAGCTGCGCAACACCGCTGAGGGGTTCTGAATCGCCCTGGGTTTGTTGGAGGCTCGGTTTATTGGTTTCCAACCAGTGTGTGGTCGGTTCGTTGGGCAGCGTAGGCGGCCTCGTATTCTGCTGGGGGGATGTCGTCGAGGTGTCCGTGGAGGCGCTGGGTGTTGTGCCAGTGTCCCGTGTCATCGTTTGTTGCACATCTGCGCCGTCGTGGGCTACGCCGCCAAGATGGCCCTGGCGTGCCCCGTAGCCGCCGCCCAGACCGCAACAGACCTCCTCGACGCCCCGCAGGCCGCCATCGGCGCCGCCGAGGCGCTGCTGGGCCGGCCCCTCGCCGCCGACTGCGGCGATCCCGTCACCGGCGAGATCGTCCCCCTGGCGGCGGTCACCGACAACGGGCCGGCCATGAAATCCGTCGCCGCGGCCCGCTGGTTCGCCGCCCGGGCCCATCTCACCCATGCGCGGACCCGGCGCCGGTCCCCGCACACCAACGGCGCCGTCGAACGCTGGACCGAGCCGCTCAAATACGAGCACCTCTACCGCGAAGACATCCCCAGCGGCGTCGAACCGGCCGACCACGCCGCCGACTTCATCGACGAACACAACCACATCCGACCCCACGAAGCCCCCCACCGGAAGCGGCCCCCCGACGCCCACCTAGACGACCCGACCCCCAAACACAACCCCCCCGAAACTGAGCAAAATTCTTGACACGGGACAGAAGGACCCGGTCTCGGAAGGAGCCGAGAGCGTCGGCGATGGTCTCCGAAGCGAGATCCTCAGCGTCCTCCTGCGTGATGGGCGAAGGCGGCGCTTCGAGCAGAACTCGCGTATTGAGCGCGACATGCCCTCGGATTTCACCACGGACGATCCAGGTTGTCAGGATAGGGAAGGCGTACTCGACCAGTGCCTCGACGAATCGATCCCAAGACGGGCCCTCGAAGTTCTCATCGGCGAGCCGCCGATGGAGTTCAACGTCCGCGTGCAAACGAACTGCGGATCGAGCAGTCCGTGCACGGCCCTCTGAGGTCAGCCGATCCACGTGGCGGGTTGCGACCCGTTGGTCGACGATTCTCGCCTCCCGCTGCTCCTGTTTGTCATCGAGGCTAAGAGAGTTGACCATCATCGTGCGCCGGAAATGGGCTCCGGGCCTTTCCTTGGATCCTGCTATCAAGGACTTATACGTGCGGACGCTCGCACAATCCCGCGCCTGCAGTTCAGTTTCCTTCGAAGTTCGCTGTTTGGTTCGACTGTGACGGGCGAGGAGTCGCGGCTTCTAGGCGTTGGCTCCGATCCGGATCGGGATGGCGGTTTCTGCTTGGCCGTCGTCGAAGATGGCGAGGATCTGGAGTCGGGCGCCGAGGCTGTCGAGGTAGCTGCGCAGGGTCGAGACCTTGACGTCCTCGCCGCGTTCGAGTTGTGAGACGGCAGGTTGGCTGATGCCCAGTTCGGCGGCGAGGTCGGTCTGGGAGCGTTCGAGGGAGCGGCGCAGTTCGTGCAGGCCGATCTCTGCGAGGGTGTCCAGCCGCAGGGCGGCGAGGCGCTCGGCGGCGCCGGGCCGCGCGGCAACGCGGTCGCGAAGATCTCGGTATGACGTTGTGTTTGGCATTGTGCTGCTGTCCATTCGTGTGTTGTCTTGTGTCTAGGTCTCGTCATCGAGGAGTCCTTCTGTTCGTAGTTCCTCGAGGTGGATGTGGTAGAGGTCGTCGGCTCGGGGGATCGCCCAGTCGTGCCACTCGTTCCAGCGGCCCGACTTGTCGCCGCCGAGCAGGAGGATGGCGTGGCACCGCGGGTCGAAGGCGAAGAGCACTCGCAGTGCGCCGGCCTTGGACACGCGGAGTTCTTTCATGTTGGCGTGTCGTGACGAGGTGATCTCTCGGGGACGGTCCAGGTCGCTGACTCAAGGTCGATCTTGTTCCAGCGGGCGCCGCGGACCTCGCCGCTGCGCGTGGCTGTCAGGACGAGGTGCTCGAAGGCGAGTTTGGTCGCCGCCCAGGCGTCGGATTCTCGCACCGCTGCGAGGGCGTCGCCGACTTGGTGGTGAGGGAGTGCCCGGTGATGGGTCTGCTCGCCGCCGGTGCGTGGCAGTGCGGCGGCGAGGGCGTCGCCGGCGGGATTGTCGGCCCGGTGGCCCTGCGCGATGGCCCACTTCATAACGCCGCCGATGCGCGACTTCAGCTTGGTGGCTGTGGCCCGCATGTCGTTCCAAATCGGCAACAGCACCCGCATCACGTCCCCGGAGGTGACCTCGTTGACTCGCTTGGCGCCGATCTGCGGGTACACGAAGCGTTCGAGGGACGACCGCCAGATGTCAGCGGTGCGGCCGCCGTCACGCCAGGTGTCGGCGCGGAGCGCGATCACCGCCTCGGCGGCCTGTTCGAAGGTGGGAATGGCTCTGCTGCGCCGTGGGTCCTTGCCCTGGGCGAGCACCCGGCGGTTCTCCAGCGCCTCCTCGCGCGCGTCGGCGAGGGAGACGACGGGGTAGGCGCCCAAGCCGATCATCACGGGGTGGCCGTTGATGCGCAGGCGCTGGCTCCACGTCTTGCTGAACCTGCCGTTGGTGGTCGGCTTGACCAGTAGGCTGAGTCCGCGGGATCCGCGGCCGTCGCCATAGCGCCCAGGGCGCTTCACAGTGCGTACGAAACTCGCCGAGAGTGTCGCGGGCCGGTCCACGTTTATGCCTTTCGTTATTACCAATTGTTCGGGAGTCTATCGGACTGATCTGGACAGTGGCAAACGTCAAATGGCATATGACCTGGACAAATACAGAATCTCTCGGACAGCTTCGGACGGTGGCAGACCCCGAATCGGTTTCCCCCTCCGACACCCTGGACAAGCGACTGAATTGCATTCGCCGGTAATCGATGGTGGCCGGGCTCAGTAGGGGATGAGGCCGTCCTGGGGCAGGGTCCATGGCAACGAGGGCACGTGCGCCAGCAACTTGGCGCGGGGCAGATCGACGTGGCCGATGGGGACGTCGATGACCACCGGTGCGCGGCGCTCGAGTGCTTCGGGGATCAGCCGGGCCAGATCCAGAGGGTCGTCCGCCCGTAGCCCGACCGCGCCGAACGATTCGGCGAACGCCACGAAGTCGGGGTTGTGGAGATCGGTCTCGTAGGTGCCGTCGAAGAACTCGGTCAGATCACGGGCGACGTTGCCGTAGGAGTCGTTCCTGAAGACGACGGTGACCACACCGAGCCCGTACTTGACCGCCGTCGAGAGTTCGGACGCGTTGAACATGAATCCCCCATCGCCGACGACGCAGACCACCGGGTCGTCCGGTCGGGCCATCTGTGCGCCGAGCGCCGTCGGGAATGAGAAGCCGAGGTTGAAGGCGTACCCGGAGTCCACGTACGTCTTCGGGTGGTTCACCTGGAAATGGGTGCGGGCGTAGTAGCCGAACTGCGTCACCCCCCACACGACACAGGCCTCCTCCGGGATCCCGCGCTGCAGCGCCTCCAGGATCGGGTACTGGGGCTCCTTGAACTTGATGTCGTAGTACGCAATCAGCCGGCGGGCGGCGGTGACCGCTTCGGCGGGTGACGGGCGGTCGCCGGAGCCCGCCTCGAGGAGATGGGGCAGGAGAGCCTCGATGGTCGCCCTGGCGTCGCCGTGCAGGGGGAGCGTGTTGGCCTGGATGCGCGTCAGTTCGGTGTCGTCGATGTTGATGTTCACGAGCGTCGACGACTCGCCGGCCGGGTTGCCCATCGAGAATCGCGCCCCGATCCCGATGACCACGTCGGCGGAACGCATCACGTCGTAGAGCTGGTTCATCTCGAAC
>JAPOYM010000149.1 GCA_026706565.1 bacterium | reverse complement strand
AGAACTCCAGGAACTCCTCGGTCAGCACCGCGCACACCGTGTGCACGCCGAAGTCGCCGGCGTCGGTGTTGCAACAGCCGTCGCGGAACCACCCGGTCAACGGGTCGTAGGAACAGGGTGCCAGTTCCTCACCGAGCACGCTCTCCGCCACGCCTCCAGTCTGCCATACGGTCGCCCGGATGTACGCGGGATACAGGGGTCCTCGCCAGCAGAACCGTCAGCGCCGCTCGAGAATGGATTACGGCCTTCGCCGGAATGACGTGCAGCGTCACCGGCCGATCAACGCGGAGGCACCGCTCGAGAATGGATTCCGGCCCGGATCAACTCCGGGGCAAGCTCTTCGCCGGAATGACGTGGCCTCTCACGCCCGGCGCAGTCCGGCGGAGCGTCAGTGGCGGAAGGCGCGTCGGCCGGTGAACACCACGGCGAGGCCGTGCCGGTCGGCGGCCTCGATGACCTCGGCGTCGCGCAGCGAGCCGCCGGGCTGGACCACCGCGGTGCAGCCCGCCTCCAGCGCCCCGTCGAGGCCGTCGGCGAACGGGAAGAAGGCGTCGCTGGCGTAGGCGCCGCCGCGGCCGCGCTCGCCGGCCTTGGCGGCGGCGATGCGTCCGGCGTCGCGCCGGTTCTGCTGGCCGGCGCCTATGCCCACCGCGCAGCGGTCCTTCGCCACCACGATGGCGTTGGAGCTCACAGCGGCCGCCACCCGCCAGGCGAAGGCCAGGTCGCGCCACTCGCCAGCGGTGGGCCACCGCTCGGTCACCACCTCCCAGCCGCGGGCACCGTCGAGAGCGCCGACACCGCCGTCGCGGTCACCCGTCTGAGGGGAGGCAACTCCCCGGGGATCGCTTCCGCTGGGGCCCGTCTCGGCACCGGCCGGGGCGGCGGGTCCCTCCCAGCGTTCGAGGCGCGGCGGAGTCTGCAGCAGGAACGTGTCACCCAACGACCGGATGTGCAGAACCGGCGTCTCGGGTGCGGCGGCCAGCAGGATGCGCAGGTTGGGCTTGGCTCCGAGCCGGTCGAGGGCGTCGGGGTCGTAGCCGGGGGCCACGACCACCTCACAGAACACCTCGGCCAGCGAGGCGGCCGCCTCGCCGCCGAGCGGCCGGTTTAGCGCCACGACGCCCCCGAAAGCGGACGTGGGGTCGCAGGCGTGCGCCCGCCGGTAAGCCTCGGCGATGTCGTCGTGGGCGGCGGCGCCGCAGGGGTTGGCGTGCTTGACGACCACCGCCGCCGGGTCGGGGCCGAGGGCGTACACAAGCCGCCACGCCGCGTCGGCGTCGAACACGTTGAGGTACGACATCTGCTTACCGCCGAGCTGGGAGGCGGTGTCCCACCAGCTCGCCACCCCGGCGCGGCGGTAGCGGGCACCCGCCTGGCCGGGGTTCTCCCCGTAGCGCAGCACCTCGGCGCGCCGCAGATGAAGGACCAGCGACTCCGGCAGCGCCGTGGTCGCCGGCACCGCCTGGTCGGCCAGCCCCGAGCCGGCCGCGCCCCCGCAGGCCGATGCATCGTGGGCCGCGCCCCCGTCGGCCGCCGCGCCGACGACCGCTCCACCCGGCGGGGCGTCGGCGTCCAGCCAGGCCACGATGGCGGCGTCGTAGTCCGAGCAGTGGGCGAACGCCTTGCGCGCCAAGTGGCGGCGCAGAGTGTCGCCGAGCGCGCCGGTCGCCTCCAGTTCCTCGACCACGGTGCCGTAGTCGGCCGGGTCCACCACGACGCCCACATGGGCGTGGTTCTTGGCGGCGGCACGCACCATGGCCGGCCCACCGATGTCGATCATCTCGACCGACGGCGCCGAGCCGAACGGGTACAGGTTGCAGACCACCAGGTCGATGGGCGCCCCGCCGGCCGCGGCCAGGTCGGCCAAGTGCTCCGGGCGGCAGCGGTCCGCCAGAATGCCGCCGTGTACGACCGGGTGCAGCGTCTTCACCCGCCCGTCCAGCATCTCGGGAGCACCGGTCACCTCAGCCACCTCGGTAACCGCCACCCCGCCGTCCCGCAGCGCAGCAGCCGTCCCCCCGCTCGAGATGATCTCCCAACCCAGCGCCACCAGCCGGGTGGCCAGCTCCGCCGCACCCGAACGGTCCGAAACCGAGATCAGCGCCCGCACCCCCCCATTATCGGCCGCGCGGCACCGAGTCGGGGTCAGGGCCGCCCTGCTGACGCCTCGGCGTCGTGGCGCCCCTCCAGACGCCCCAGAGCGCGATTGATCTCGGCCAATTGCCGCCCGTGCTCGGCCAATTGGCGCGAGTGCTCGGCCAGGTGACCCATGATGGTCTTGGCGAAGACGATCATCACACCCACCACGAGACCCGTGCATGCGACTGCCGTTGAAACGACGGTGGCGATACCGACGGCGCTCACGGCACGAACACTAGCCGAGACGACCGCTGCCGGTCTTCGGGCTTTGCTAACAGTGCAGTCATATTCCATATATATCACGATATTTCCGATTCCACACCTCGAGGGGAGGGAAGGGACGCCGGGGGGCGCTTCGCGACGCCTTGCCCGCGCCGAAGGAGCGAACGACCACCGGCGGCCCCGACCGGAATGACCGACACCCGACGACTGGATTCCGGCCTCCGCCGGATTGACAGCCGGAATGACCGAAGGAGAGGGAGGGACGCCGGGGGCTTGTGCGGAATCCGCCGCCAGCCGGATGATGGCGTATTGTGACGCTTCTAGGGAGGGATGTGCCCATGGGCCGACACGCACTGCTGGACGGATGAGCGAGACGCCGACCAACGGATCGGAGCCGCAGCCCGTGGTGCGGCTGCGGGACATCCACAAGTCGTTCGGGTCGAACCACGTCCTCAAGGGCATCGACCTCACCGTCCACAAGGGCGAGCATGTCGTCATCTTCGGCCCTTCGGGGTCGGGCAAGTCCACCCTGCTCCGCACCGTCAACCTGCTGGAGATCCCCGACTCGGGCTCGGTCTGGTTCGAGGGCAAGGAGTACGGCCCCGGCGTCGACGGTGAGCATCTCCCCAAGGGCAAGGCCCGGCTGCTGCGCCAGGAGATCGGCATGGTCTTCCAGCAGTTCAACCTGTTCCCCCACATCACCGCCCTCGACAACGTGGCCCTGGCCCTCCGCCGCGTCAAGCGGATCCCGCGGCCCGAGGCCGAGACGCGCGCCGCTGCCTACCTCGACAGGGTGGGCCTGCTCGACAAGCTCGCCGCCTACCCCGCCCAGCTCTCGGGCGGCCAGCAGCAGCGGGTGGCGATCGCCCGGTCGCTGGTGATGGAGCCGAAGGTGATGCTGTTCGACGAGCCCACCTCGGCGCTGGACCCCGAACTGGTGGGCGAGGTGCTCGCCGTGATGCGCAGGCTGGCCGAGACGGGCATGACCATGGTGGTCGTGACCCACGAGATGGGCTTCGGCGAGGAGGTCGGCGACCAGAACATCTTCATGGACGACGGGGCCGTTGTGGAGCAGGGGGGCCGCGGCATCTACAAGGACGCCCAGGAGCCGCGCACCCGGGAATTCCTGAGGTCGATCCTGTGACGGTGCTCCGGTGAGCGGCGTCCTGGCCCAGGCCACGTTCCGGCCGGAGTTCATCTGGGACAACCGGCACATCTTCCTGGACGGCGTGTGGCTGACGGTGCGGATCGCCGTCGTGGCCTTCGCCCTGGCCACGGCGCTCGGCTTGGTGGTGGCGCTGCTGCGCATGTCCAGGTCGCGCATCCTCGGCCCCATAATGGCGGCCTACATAAACGTCTTCCGGGCGATCCCCCTGCTGGTGTTCGTGCTGTTCGTGTACTACGGCGTCGCCATCCACTTCAGCTTCTCGATCTCCGCCATCCAAGCCGGGGTGCTGGCCCTGACGCTGCAGTACTCGGCCTGGCTGGGCGAGATCTTCCGCAGCGGCATCCAGGCCGTGGCCGACGGGCAGCGGCAGGCCGCCATGTCGGTGGGCATGAGCCGCCCCCAGACGTTCGTCCGCGTGGTGATGCCCCAAGCCACGCGCATCGTCACCCCGCCGACGGGCAACATGTTCATCGGCATGATCAAGGACTCGTCGCTGGTCTACATCATCGGCGTGCCCGAGCTGCTGCGGGTCAGCAACCTGCTGGCCAACCGCACCTTCCGCTACTTCGAGGTGTACCTGGGCACGGTGATCGTGTACCTCATCCTCACGACCGCGGTGTACTTCATGTTCAAGTACATCGAGCGGCGGTTCCAACTCGTGGACGTGCTCACCTCGAAGGTGCGCTCGCCGTTCGCCAAGCGGCGGGCTGCCCGGCTGCGGCGACTCCAGGACGAGGTGTTGGCGGCTCGCGACACCGAGCCGTCGGTTCGACTCGCCACCGAGTAGCCTGACTCTGTTCAATCGGCCGGTAGGTGGAGGCGCGGGCCGCGCTCGCTCGGACGCAATGTCCTAGTGCCGATCGGCTGGCAACATCCAAGCAAGGGAGGCATGGAGTGAAGCAGATGATCAAGTGGCTGGTGCCTGTGCTGGCACTGGCGCTGGTGGCCGCAGCTTGCGGCGGCGACGACGATGCGGCGCCCGCACCGGCGAGCCCGCCCGAAGCTGCGCCCGCACCGGCGCCAGCCGACGACGGTGCCGCGCCCGCGGAGGACGCCGCCCCGGCGCCCGCACCCGCCCCGGACGAAGAAGAGGTCACGCTGACCCAGGGCGAGTCCGGCTCAGCGGCCCAGGCCACAGTGAGCGGGAACCTGCTGGACGAGATCAAGGACCGTGGGACCCTCAAGGTCGGCATGGTGCTGCAGTTCGAGCCCCAGATGTACATCGACGAGAACGGCGAGCCGGCCGGCTACGACGTGGACTTGATGAACATGCTCGCCGAGGACCTCGGCGTGGAACTCGAGATCTCTGACCTGGAGTTCGAGGCGATGATCCCGGGCCTCATCGCCCGGCAGTTCGACATGGTGTCGGTCGGCCTCGTCGGCCGCCCGCCCCGCCTCGAGCAGCTCTGGTTCACGTGCCCGTACGTGCCCTACCGGCAGGTCGTGGTCGTGAACAACGACTCGGCGGTCAAGACGAGGTCGGATCTGGACAGCAGCGACGTGACGATGACGGCGCTCACCGGTTCCACCGCAGCCAACCTGACCGCCACGCAGTTCCCGAACGCCAACCTGGTCGAACTGGATCAGGCCCCGGCGTTCCTGGAGGTGGCCTCCGGGCGCGCCGACGCCATCGTGGTGGAGGAGTACTTGGCGCTGCCGTTCGTGGCCGAGAACCCGAGCACCAGCGTCCTGGACCCGATGGCCCCGTTCCTGGCGGCGGAGTACGGCGCATGGGCACTGCCCCGCGGCGAGGTCATCTGGCTGGAGTACCTGAACGGCTGGCTGGCGTACTACATCTCGCGAGGCACGCTCGACGAGGTCTACGAGCAGCACATCGGCCCGACCGAGGGTCTGCCCGCCTGTAACTAGGCGAACAATCCTCCAGAACCCGAGAATCCGGCGCCACCTCAGCGGAGGCGCCGGATTCTCGCGTCAACGGACCGACAAGCGAGGGAGGGGACGCCGGGGGGACGGCCGGCGGAGCGATTTCGCCAGACGCTCCCGCCGACGCCCACCGGCGGCCCCGACCGGACGGAGCTACAGCGAGGCGACGACCTCGGCCATGATCTCGCCGGCGGCGGTGGGGTTGCTGCCGACGCGGACGCCGGCGGCGCTGAGGGCCTCCACCTTGGCGGCCGCGGTGCCTCGGCCGCCGGAGACGATGGCGCCGGCGTGGCCCATCTTCTTGCCCGCCGGGGCGGTCATGCCAGCGATGTAGGCCACGACCGGCTTGGAGAGGTGCTCGGCGATGAACTCCGCCGCCTCCTCCTCGGCCGACCCGCCGATCTCGCCGATCAGCATCACGGCCTCGGTCTCGGGGTCCTCCTCGAAGGCGGCCAGGCAGTCGATGAAGTTGGTGCCCGGCACCGGGTCGCCGCCGATGCCGACGCAGGTGGTGCAGCCGATCCCCTTCTCGGCCAGCTCGTGCAGGGCCTGGTAGGTGAGGGTGCCGGAGCGGCTGACGATGCCGACGGGGCCGCCGGGGCGGGCGATGTGCCCGGCGGTGATGCCGATGTTGCAGCGCCCGGGGCTGATGACGCCGGGACAGTTGGGGCCCAGCAGCCGCACCTCGGGGTGGTGGCGCTGCAGGCGGGCGAAGGTGCGCGCCTCGTCGTGCATGGGCACGCCCTCGGTGATCACCACGATGAAGCGCACGCCGCCCTCGGCGGCCTCGGCCACGGCGGCGGGCACGCCGGGGGCGGGCACGAAGATGCACGAGGCATCGACGCCGGTGGCCGCCACGGCGTCGCCGACGGTGGCGAAGACGGGGATGCCGTCCACGTCGCTGCCGGCCTTGCGGGGGTGCGTGCCCGCCACGACCTGGGTGCCGTAGTCGCGGTTCAGCAGCCCGTAGTAGCGCCCGGCGGTGCCCGTGAGCCCCTGGTAGACGACCCGCGTGTTCTCGTCGACGAAGATGCTCACGGCCGCCCCTCCCCCGCCTCGGCGGCGGCCACCGAATCGTCGGTGCCGGCCGACGCGGCGGCCACAGAATCGTCGGTGCCGGCCGACGCGGCGGCCGTCACTGCCATACGGGCGGCCTGCACCATGTCGGGGGCTAGGCGCAGGCTGTCGGAGAGATAGGGGCGCAGCATCTCCCGGCCCTCGGCGGCGTTGGTGCCGTCGAGGCGCAGGACGATCGGCGAGGCGATGTCCACCCGACTAAGCGCTTCGATGATGCCGCGGGCCACCTCCTCGCCCTTGGTGATGCCGCCGAAGATGTTGATGAAGATGGAACGCACAGCGGGGTCGCCGTCCACCACCTCCAGGGCTGCGGACATGACGTCGGCGTTGGCGCCGCCGCCGATGTCCAGGAAGTTGGCGGGCACCCCGCCGGCCTCGTCCACGATGTCCACGGTGGCCATGGCCAGCCCGGCGCCGTTGGCGATGACGCCCACGGTGCCGTCGAGGCCCACGTACTGCAGCCCCCGGGCGTGGGCATCCTGCTCGCGCTCGTCTCTCTCGACGGTCTCGTCGTAGGCGGCGTAGCCGGGGTGGCGGAAGCTCGCGTTGCCGTCGAGGGTGACTTTGGCGTCCAGCACATGCAGGAGCCCCTCGCCGGTGACGATCAGCGGGTTGATCTCGACCAAGTCGGCGTCGCCCTCGACGTAGGCCCGGTACAGCAGGCTCAGCAGGTCGACGGCCTGGTCGCTGACGGCGGGATTCAGCCCGGCGTCGGCCACCCACCGGCGGCAGGCCTCGGCGGCGAGTCCCTCGGTGGGGTCGATGTGGATGCGGGCAATGGCCTCGGGCGCGGTGGCGGCCACCTCCTCGATGTCCACGCCGCCCTGCGCCGAGAGCATCCCGAGGTGCCGGCGGGCTGAGCGGTCGAGGGTGAAGCCGGCGTAGTACTCCTCGGCGATGTCGGCGGCCTTCTCGATCCAGAGGCGCCGCACGATGTGGCCGCCGATGTCGAGCCCCAGGATCGCCTCGGCACTCCGGCGCACCTCGCCGACGTCGGAGGCCGGCTTGATGCCGCCGGCCTTGCCGCGCCCGCCCGCATGCACCTGCGCCTTGACGACGACCGGGTAGCCGATCCGCTCGGCGGCAGCGACCGCCTCGCCGGGATCGAAGGCGACCTCGCCCGGCGAGGTGGGCAACCCGTAGGAGGCGAAGAACTCCTTGCCCTGGTGCTCGAGTAGGTCCATTGCTCGCCTCCAGCGCGCCGTCCAGCGGGCGAGCCTACCGAACTGGGGCACCCGAGGGCCGAGAGGTCCACCCGCGTGACGACTCGGACCGCTGCGAGAGTGGATTCCGGACTTCGCCGGAATGACGGAGCGGCAACAGGTCCGAGCGCAACCGCCGTGTTCGGGGGGCGAGCCGAGAGCAACCGGCACTCGGAACCTCCCTTACGTGGCGCGAGCGGCGCACCGGGCGCGGGAAAACCGCAGACCGGCGTCGTCTAGACTGCGGTCGTGGCGACTTGGACCGCACCCGAGTACCACCCGGCCTTCGAGGAGTACTGCGAGACGATCTTCGAGCTGGCCGAGGACGACTTGGACGTCATCCAGGCCCGCATCGCCGAGCGGATGGGAATCTCCCGGCCGGCCGTGTCGGAGATGATCCGGCGGATGCAGGACCAGGGCCTCCTCGAGCCGGGCAGGCACATCGCGCTGACCGAGGACGGCATGGCGCTGGCGCGGCAGGTAGTGCGCCGGCACCGCCTCGCCGAGCGCTTCCTGACCGACGTGCTGGGGCTGTCGTGGGCCGAGGCGCACGCCGAGGCCGGCAAGTGGGAGCATGTGCTGTCGCCCCGTGTCGAGGAGGCTATGAGCAACCTCTTGGGGCGCCCCACCACCTGCCCGCACGGCAACCCGATCCCGGGTTCGGGCTACTCCCCTCCCGAGAGCGTGGCGCTCTGCGACGTGGAGACGGGCGCGAGCTTCGTGGTGTCGCGCATCACCGAGGAGTTGGAGTTCGTCGACGGCGTGCTGGACTTCCTGGAGGACTCTTCGATGTGCCCGGGCAACAGCGGGGTCGTGACCTCGAACTCCCCCGACGGGTCGACCACGGTGAGCATCGACGGCGAGTCGGTGGAGATCGACGGCCACACCAGCGAGCGGCTCCTCGTCGTGCCCGTACACGCCGCCACCCAGTGATGCGTCCACATATTTGTGATGCATCCACATATTTTCGCCTGACGTCACCTACAACCTATGTGTCCGAGCCACCCCGTGGGTCAGTGTTGTGACGCTTGGCGGTCCGTGCGGCGCCGGGTTCTGAGCAACGGTCGCCGTCGGGGGCCGCGGGTTGCTGTGTCGTCGGGGTTCGGCGGGGG
>JAPOYM010000006.1 GCA_026706565.1 bacterium | reverse complement strand
ACCCCAACCCCTGCCCGCCTAGCAAAGACTTGACAACAAGACAGGGACACCCCCCAGCGGCCCGCACCGACGGCCAAACGCCGGCCCGACGCGCCCCGAAACCGCCCAAACAGCCCACCGCGCCCCCACAACACCCCCGCGCGCCGCCGCACCCCACCGAACAGCCGCCCCGCCAGCCCGAAACGACCCCCAAACCCCAAAAACCGCCCGTCGACAACCCCCACCAACCCCATCGGTGGATTCAGGCTAAGCGTACCGGATCACCCGAGCGCGGATCAGTGCCGCCGGCTCCGATGCGAATTCAGAGCGCCCGCTGCCGACAGCCGCCGAACGCCAAACGACGACGTTCAACAACCTGCCCAGGGGCGCCGATCCACAGGCTGTCTTGGCTCGCTGGGTCGAGTTCAGCATCGGAACGTCGCCATGAGTGCAAGGGATGCGACGCGGTGGCCCGGCACGCCGACTCTCGTTGTGCCACTGCTCCACTCTCGGTTCCGAGGTCACCCTTCACCAGAGCCGGAGTGATTCGCCGGCGACTGGCCGACGCTCGGCCTGCGGTGGATGCGCGGTCGGGGCGCAGTCCGTTGACCTGGGGGTTCGGCGCGATCTGTTCGGTCGGACCTGGTGGTGCTAGAGATGATTGTGGGGTGTTCTCGACATTGAGACATACGTGTGTCGGGGGAGTGTCACACCCCTGTTCTAGATTGCGGACAGGCAATGACAAGGGGCCTCCGCCGCCGAGGGGCGGGGTGCTGGGACCGCAACGAAGGGATGAAAGCGAGATGGGCGAGGACTCGAGGCGCGCCGGTGCCGGGGGTGGTGCCGTCACCGGCCGGGGCAGCACCGGTGGCGGCGGTCAAGGTCACCGCGAGCCGGGCAGCGGAGAGGCCTCCGCGGGTACCGGCATCGCCGGGCGCGGTCCCGCCGCGGCGGACGGCGGCATCGCCGGGCGCGGTCCCGCCGCGGCGGACGGCGGCGGCCGTGCTGGTGGGGAGTGGGCGTCATTGGGGGAGTGGTTGTTCGCGCCGCCGGTGTCGTTGCGAGGGGTGGATTTGGCGGTGTTGCGTGACCGCCTGGGGCGCATGGGGCGGGCGCGGGCGGCCATCGCGGCCTGCGAGGCAGAGGTGATTGCCGAGATCGCCCGCCGGGAGGGCGACAAAGCGGCCGAGGAGATGCTGTGTCGAGACCAGAAGCGGTCCCGTTCCGGTGCCCGCAAGGCCGTGAAGGTCGCCGGACAGCTGGAGTGGTCGCCCGAGGTGGCCGACAGGCTCGCCGAGGGGGCGATCACGCCCGAGGCGGCGGGAATGATCCTCGACGCCGCCGCCGACGCGCCGCTGGACCGGCGGGCGCTGCTGGACGCCGCCGAGGTCGAGCCCGAGGATCAGCTGCGCCGCACGATCAAGCAGATGGTCAACGACGCCACCAGTGAGCAGGAACTCGAGGCGCGGCGGGCCTCCCAGCGGCGGCGGCGCCGGGCGTCGATCGCTGAGCAGGGCGACGGGATGTTCCATCTGTTCGCGCAGTTCGACCCGCTCACCGGAAACCGGGTGCGCGCCGCGCTGTTGGCCCGCGGCGACGAGTTGTTCCGCGCCGAGGACCCCAAGAACCGTCCCACGCCACAGCAGCGCTCCGCGGATGCGCTCGCAGAACTGATCTGCAACAGCCACACCGGCGGCAAGGGCGCGCCGGTGGGCGCAGAGTTGATCGTGCTGGCCGACTACGACTTGGTCCGCGAGCGGGTCGTCAACGCCCGCCTCGCCGACGACACCCCCCTCACCACGGCCGAGGTGCTGGCGTTGGCATGTGACGCCAGGATCCTGTCGGGCATCTTCAACAAGCACACTGGCGAGACACTGCTTGGAAGATCCAAACGCAAGGTCCCGCCGCGGCTGCGCAAACAACTCGTCGCCCGCGACCGAGGCTGCATCGGCTGCCGCGTCACCGAGAAGATCTGCGAGGTCCACCACATCGACCACTGGTGCCACGGCGGCGAGACCACCCTGGAGAACACCTGCCTGCTCTGCCACCGCTGCCACCACATCCGCGTCCACCTCAACGGCGAAGAAGTCACCCGACGCCCCGACGGCAGCCTCACCCTCCAACCACCCAACACGCCAACCGACGGCACCGACGGACCCCGACAAGCCGGGCTGTTCAAACCCCAGCCGCCACGCCGGGCGGCGCTGCGCGCAGGCAACACCATCACCGTCGCCTGCAAACAGAAACCACCCCCGCAAGCAGTTCTTTCAGGCCAGGGCCGAAGCTGCCCAGAGGCCGGCGGCGAGGGTGAGGCCGTAGGCGGCCAGCAGGCGGCCGGTGGCGGCCAGAGCGCCGATCAGGTCGACTCCTTCGGCGCCGCGCAGCACCCGCGCCAGCGGGGCCGCAGCGAACGGCAAGGCTGCCAGCCCCAGCACGGCCCAGGGCTCGCTGAGCGCCAACGGGATCAGTGTGACGAAGGCGCCCGCCACCAGAGCGGCGTGGAGAAGGCGTGTCCGGGGCGCTCCCATGCGGACCGCCAGGGTGCGCTTCCCGGCAGCCGCGTCACCCTCGATGTCACGCAGGTTGTTGACGACCAGCAGTGCGCAGCTCAGGAAACCGCAGCCCACTCCCACCCAGACGCTGCGGGCCGTGATCGCCTCCAGTTGCACGAAGGCGGCTCCGACCGCTGCCACGAGGCCGAAGAAGATGAACACACTCACCTCGCCCAGCCCCCGGTAGCCGTAGGGCCGGCGTCCGCCCGAGTAGAACCAGCCGGCTGCGAGACACGCAGCGCCGACGATCACCAGTTCCCAGCCGGCCGCCGCGGCGAGGGCCAGACCGGCGCCTCCCGCCACGAGCCCGGCAAGAGCGGCGGCGTTGCGCACGGCCCCGGGGCGCGCCAGGCCCGAACCCACCAGGCGCCGCGGGCCCACCCGGCGCTCGTCGTCGGTGCCGCGCACGCCGTCGCTGTAGTCGTTGGCGTAGTTCACGCCGATCTGCAACCCCAGCGCCACCACCAAGGCCAGCGCCAGCCGCCACCAGATGAGCCCCTGACCCCAGCCGAAGCCCGGCCTGGCCGCGGTCGCCGTGCCGGCGATCACCGGCGCCAGCGAGGCCGGCAGGGTCCGCGGCCTCGCTCCGGCGACCCAGTCCCTCACCCGCGTCACACCGGCCACGCTAGCGGCAGCCCGCCTGACAGGCCGAGACCGCGGCCCGGCCGACCGGGTCTGTCACCGTCCCTACAGCGGCGGATCCGGCGCGGCAGCGGGGCCGCGACCGGCCGGTGCCGCCCGCCGCGTCGGCGACCCTCAGGGCGCGGGCCGGGGCTGCGACGCGGCAACGGCGCGCCTCTCGGCACAGGCGCGCCTCGCTGAGACCGGAATTCGCCGTCGGCGCCGCCCGCCGCGTCGGCGACCCTCAGGGCGCGGGCCGGAGCTGCGCCGCGGCAACGGCGCGCCTCTCGGCACAGGCGCGCCTCGCTGAGACCGGAATTCGCCGTGCCGAACCTCGAGACGGCGCGGTCGCGCTGTGTCTTTCGGTGCGAGCCGCTTCCACCTCCCTTTATGCTCGGCGCGTGAACCGGCTCGCCACCGAGGGCAGCCCCTACCTGCGCCAGCACGCCGACAACCCCGTGGACTGGCACCCGTGGGGAGACGAGGCGTTCGCCGAGGCCCGCCGCAGCGACAAGCCGGTGCTGCTGTCGGTGGGCTACTCCTCCTGCCACTGGTGCCATGTGATGGCCCACGAATCGTTCGAGGACCCGGCCACGGCGGAGCTGATGAACCGCTGGTTCGTGAACGTGAAGGTGGACCGCGAGGAACGGCCCGACGTGGACTCGCTGTACATGGAGGCGGTCACCTCGCTCACCGGCCACGGGGGCTGGCCCATGACCGTCTTCCTGACACCCGAGGGCGAGCCGTTCTTCGCCGGCACCTACTTCCCGCCCACGGCGCGCCACGGGATGCCCTCGTTCGGCGACGTCCTCCAGCGGGTCAGCGACGCGTGGGGCGAGCGCCGCGGCGATGTCCGGGATCAGGCACAGCGCATCACGGCGGCCCTGGATCGGGCCGCTCGCCTGCCGCCGGCGTCGGGCGGCGTCCCCGACGGCCACGAGGTGCTCGCCGCCGCCGCCGGAGCGCTGCGCCGCCAGTACGACGCCGCCTGGGGAGGATTCGGCCATGCTCCCAAGTTCCCCCAGGCCATGACGCTGGAGGCGTTGCTGCGGCACTGGCGGAACTCCGGTGACGACGACGTGCTGGCGATGGTCGTCAACAGCCTGGACTGCATGGCCTCCGGCGGCATCTACGACCACCTCGGCGGCGGCTTCTCGCGCTACGCCACCGACCAGCGCTGGTTGGTACCGCACTTTGAGAAGATGCTCTACGACAATGCCCTGCTGCTGGGGCTGTACACCGCCGCCTGGCAGGTCACCGGCAAGGCCCGCTACCGCCAGGTGGTCACCGAGACCGTCGGCTACCTGCTGCGCGATCTGCGCCTGCCCGGCGGCGGCTTCGCCTCAGCCGAGGACGCCGACTCCGAAGGCGTGGAGGGGAAGTTCTACGTGTGGCGCCTCGAAGAGATCCGCAGTGCCGCCGGAGAGGCAGCCGACGCCGCCGTCGACTGGTACGGCGCCACCAGCGAGGGCAACTTCGAGGGGGCCAACATCCTGTGGCGGCCCGTGCGCGGCGACCTGCTGCGCTCGCCCGAGGTGGAGCAGGCGCGCCGGGCCCTGTTCGAGGTCCGCTCGCAGCGGGTCCGCCCCGGCCTCGACGACAAGGTGCTGACCGAGTGGAACGGGCTGGCGATCGCAGCCTTGGCGCCGGCCGCGGTCGCCACCGCCGACACCGCCTGGCTGGAGGCAGCGGAGGACTGCGGCGAGTTCCTACTGCAGAACCTGCGACGACCCGACGGGCGCTGGCTTCGCTCCTGGCAGGCGGGCGACGACGAGCGGCCCCCCGGGGCGCGGCACCTGGCCTGCGCGGCCGATTACGCCGCAGTGTTGGACGCCTTCTGCCGCTTGGGCGAGGCCACGGGCCGGGCCCGGTGGATAGACGAGGCCCGCCGCACCGCCGACGACCTGCTGGAGTTGTTCTGGGATCCCGACGGCGGCGGACTGCTCACCTGCGGGCACGACGCCGAGCCGCTCGTTGCCACGCCCCGGGACCTCTTCGACAACGCCACACCCTCAGCCAGCAGCGCCGCCGCGCTGGGCCTCATGCGCCTGGGCGCGCTCGTGGGGGAAGGCACCTACCACGAGCGGGCCGCGGAGATCCTGGCGCTGCTGGGCCCGCTGGCCGGCGAGCACCCCAGCGGCTTCGGCAACCTGCTGTGCGCCCTGGACCTGCACGCCGCCGGCGCCACCGAGGTCGTCATCACCGGCGACCGCCGAGACCTCGTGGGGGTCGTACACGGGGCTTGGCTGCCGAACGCGGTGCTGGCCTGGGGCGAGCCGTACGACTCGCCGCTGTGGGCCCAGCGTCCCGACGGCGCCGCCTACGTGTGCCGGCGCTACGTCTGCGAAGCCCCCGCCAGCGACGCCGACGAACTGCGGGAACGCCTCGCGAACGCCATCTGAGCCCCGCACGCGACCGACACGCGCCACCAACCCAGGGAGGGTTCCGGTAGGCCAACTCACGACGCCCTGCGCCCGCGCCGAAGGAGCAGACGGGAACGCCTCACGAACGCCATCTGAGCCCCGCACGCGACCGACACGCGCCACCAACCCAGGGAGGGTTCCGGTAGGCCAACTCACGACGCCCTGCGCCCGCGCCGAAGGAGCAGACGGGAACGCCTCACGAACGCCATCTGAGCCCCGCACGCGACCGACACGCGCCACCAACCCAGGGAGGGTTCCGGTAGACCAAATTACGACGCCCTGCGCCCGCGCCGAAGGAGCAGACAGCACCCCGGACCCCGACCGGACGCGGGCAGCGGCTCTAGGCGGCGGAGCGCTCCAGGATGTGGACGGCGCAGGAGGATCCCAGCCCGATCACGTGCGCTAGGCCCACCCTGGCGTCGGGGATCTGCCGGTCGCCTGCCTCGCCGCGCAGGTGGGTGGCGATCTCGTAGACGTTCGCCACGCCGGTGGCGCCGATGGGGTGACCCTTGGAGATGAGACCCCCGGACACGTTCACGGGCACAGCGCCGTCGCGGCAGGGCGCCCCCGAGTCGATGAAGTCCCCGGCGCCGCCGGGCTCGCAGAGACGCAGGTTGTCGTAGTGGATTAGCTCGGCGGAGGCGAAGCAGTCGTGCAACTCCACCAAGTCGAGGTCCCCCGGGTCCACGCCTGCCTGCTCGTAGGCGGCGTCGGCGGCGTTGCGGGTGAGCGTGTTGACGTCGGGCTGCACCTGGCCGCCCTCGACGTACGGGTCGCTCGTCAGCACCGAGGCCGAGAGCTTCACCGCCCGGCGGCGCTGATCGGTCGAGAGCGTGCTCAGGCGCTCCCCGCTCACCAGCACTGCCGCCGCGGCGCCGTCGCCGGTGGGGCAGCACATCAGCAGCGTGTTGGGGTAGGCCACCATCGGCGACGCCTTGATCTCGGCGAGGCTGAAGGGCTTGCGGTACTGCGCCAAGGGGTTCAGCACCGAGTGCAGGTGGTTCTTGTGGGCGATCTTGGCGAACTGCTCGAAGCCCACGCCCGGATGGTCGTGCGCGTAGCGCATGCCGGCCTGGCCGAACACTCCCGGCATGGTCTTGGTGCCCAAGATGCCGTCTACTGAGCGCACCGACCCGAACCGGCCGGACGGCTCGAAGACCTTGGCCCTCCCAGCGCCCTTCGGAGTGCTGCCGAGAAGGCCCATCTTGCCCATCTTCTCGACGCCCAGGGCCATGGCCATCGACGCCTCCCCCGAGCGGATCGCCATGACGGCGACGCGCAGGGCCGTGGCTCCGGTGGCGCAGGCGTTGGCCACGTTGTAGACGCTGATGCCGGTCTGGCCGATCTGGCCCAGGAGCTGCTGACCCACGCCGGCGTTCGCAGCGAACAGCGTCCCGCAGGCCAGCGCGTCGAGGTCGTACACCGTCACGCCGCCGTCGTCGAGGGCGCCCAGCGCCGCCTCAGATGCCAGATCCACCACGTCGAGTCCCTCGTGGCGGCCGAAGCGGGTCATGGACGTACCCAGAATCCAGACGCTGTCGCTCATGGATGTCTCCTCGCTCATGGGTGTCTTCTCCCGGCAGTCGGGGGCGCCACAGCCGGCCTCAGCGGGCCGCTGGGGCGAAGCCGAAGGCGATGCACTCTGTGCCCTCGCTGTCGGCGCCGACCGGGTAGGTGACCAGCCGCAGCGGCATGCCGAGCCGGATGGCAGCAGGGTCTGCCGGCACCTCGACGAGGTTGGCGCGCACCGTGGTGCCGTCGGCGGCCTCGACGATCGCTGAGACGAACGGCACCGCCACGCCGGGCGCCGCCCGGTGGACGATGGAATAGGCGCGGAGATGTCCCGCAGTGGCCACCGGGGCAGGCTCGAAACTCCGGCCGCCGCATGATCCGCATCCGTTGCGGCGGTCGAAGAAGCGGGCGCCGCAGGTCTCGCACTTCTGCGCCACGAGGTGCGGTTCGGGTTCGAGCACCAGGTAGGCGACCAAAGGAATCCGTTCGGCTGCCATCGGCGCCTCCGAGTTCGGTCAGGCGCAAGGAACCCTACCGCCGCCCCAGCGGCCCCAATGCAGGATCTCCGCGGGGTCGCGCCAACCGCGGGTCAGCGACTTGCTGGGGCGGTCGGCGGCGGGCCTGCCCAGCGCAACGGCCCCCAGCAGTTCCACCCCCTCGGGCGCCTGCAGTTCGGCTCGCAGCGCCTCGGCACCCTCGAAGAGACCGAAGAACAACGCGCCCAGCCCGCGGTCGGCGGCGGCCAACAGGAGGTTCTGCACAACGAAGGCGCAGTCCACCAGCCAGTAGGGCACCGGCCAAGCCTCGGTGGACTCCCCGAGGCGCCGCGCCGGCCCGGCGGACTTGTCCGGCTCCCGGTAGCGGGCCAGATAGCGCCGGCTGTCGGCCGCGGGGATCACCACAGCGGGGGCGCGCAGCAAGCCGGGCCAGGCGAAACTCGCCCGTTCCGACGCCGGGAGCGTCAACTCCCAGAACCTCCCCACAGCCTCGGGAGTGTCCAAGACGATCAGCTCGGCGCCCTGCGCGAAGCCTGCCGAAGGCGCCCGTCGAGCCAGGAGGCACAACTCCTCGATCAGGGGGCGCTCCAGCGGCTGGGGATCGAAGCTCCTCGTCATCCGGCGGGCGCGGAGCGCCCCGGTCAGGTCCACAGGCGCCGCAGGCTCAGGCGCCGCGGGCTCAGTCCCGGTACTTCTCCAGCCGGCCGGCCGTCGCCCAAGCGACCGCTACGAGGGAGTCGCCCCGGTCGTGCCGCAGCGGCGCCATGAGCTCAACGAGATCCGGATCGATCTTCTCCGGGCGCAGGGCCTCGTAGTCGAGCACGGCAGGCTGCCCGCCGTCGCCGGCAGCGACGAAGGTGCGGGCGTCGTAGGCGCTGTTGCCGATCCGGTAGCGCTTGGCGAAGCGTCTCCCCCAGGCCCGCTCCTCGCCGTTGGCGTTGTGGCCGGGGCGGGGGATGACGTTGCTCAGCGCCTTGAACACATCGAAGGTGGAGGGGTCGTTCATGCGCACGCCCATCAGCACGTCCTCGTCGGGGAAGGCCATCACCGCCCGATGGAGCTGCTCGGAGACGAGGGACTGCAGGACGGTGCGGCGCCGGGACGTGCGCGCCACCGCACCCGCCCCGAGGATCACGACCGGCGTCCCACCGATGCGTTCCAGGGTGGAGAACACGAAGCCGCGCAGGCGGCGGCCCTCGCGTGCCTCGGTCAGGAGCACCCAGAGTTCGGTCTGCTTGGAGAGGAACCCCACGGTGAAGGGGTTCGGACACTCCGCGCAGAGATCGGCCATGGCCTCCAACTCGGCGTCGCTGACCGCGGTGCAGTCCCTGCTCTCGACCTCAACTGCCATTGTCG
>JAPOYM010000183.1 GCA_026706565.1 bacterium | reverse complement strand
TCATTATAATGTCGATTGCTTGCGAATAACAGCAGTATTACAGGAGTCGATTACTGGCTCCTCGGAGTTGAGCGGAGACTGGTTCCGCGGTTCGTCCCCGGTCCCCCCCGCAGTTGACGAGCTGCGGCAGGTCCCGGATCAAGGTGCCTCAGTCGTAGAGAACCTTCAGGTCGTCGGGGCTGTGGCCGAAGTGCTCGAGGTACTTCCTAGCTCTGTTAATGGCATGTGAGACACGCAAATGGACGCTGATGTGGATTCCTGATGCACCGATCTCGCGGTACTCGTTGGTCCCGAGTGTGCTCGGATCCCGCGCCGCCGTGGGGTGCATACGACCTCGAACTTCCAGGATGCGGCTGAATTCGTTGGGGTGTCGCTCATAGAGGGCAGAAACAACCTTCAGCAGAACTTCTCGGGCAGAGTTGACCTGTTGACGCTCGTCCCACAACACCATGGCGCTGGGCTTGTGAGGTGGACGAGGCTTCTTTCGTTTCGTTCCTTTCTCCTGTGGCGTTGGCAGGGAGTGTTCCGGTGACTCGGCCGGGACGGCCGCGGATGGGATGGGTGAGCCGGTGAGAGCGGCGCGGACCTGTTCGGGGGTGGGCCGCAGGTTCAACTCGTCGTAGACCCGCTTGCCGAGGAGTTCGACCAGCTCGTTGTCAGGCTCCGTCAGCATGCCCTTCCAGATGTTCGGGATCTCCTTGTTCAACTGGGCTGCCTCGAGACCGGCCTTTAGGACTGCCTTCGCTCGTCTCACTGCTTGTCCGTTGAGCAGCATCTTTTTGCTCAGGAACGCATCGAAATCCTCTAGGAGTTGCTCGACGGGGTCCTTGGTGACGTTCAGAACCGCGAATCGACGTTCAGATGGCGGGCCCGATTCCCGCGGGAGATAGAGCCACCATTCCAACCCGGTCGTGAGCACGCAGATGTCCACACCCTCGTGGAATGCATAGCCGAGGACTTGGCCAACGTGGCTGCCGAGATCAGATCCTGGGGCCTTGGCCTCGATCAGCGCGACGACGCGGCCCGAACTCCGCAGCGCCATGTCCGCTCGACCACCGCTGCCCTTGCCGCCCACCGGGTGTTCGTAGAGAACCTCCGGTCCAGACGGATCCCAATCGAGGCCCTGCAGGATCGGCGCGATGATTTGAAACTTGGCCGACTCCTCGTTCTGAGGTGGTGACGCAGCGCGAATCGTCTCGAGTCGATGTTGTATTGACATGACTTCTTGCAGTCCGAGGGGGCGTTGGGCGGCCACTCAGCGTAGTGCAGTCCGTTGAGGGCTGACGGCGACGGCTGGTCGTCCTCGCGCGCTGAAGTCGGCTCGGTCACGGTTTGTCGAAGAACTCTCCGAGTGCTTCCGTTGGCGTGATGGCGCGGATCGGCGAATTCCTGTAGTCCTTGACATTCCTCGTGACGATGCGCTGCGCCCCGCATGCGCGTGCCGCTGCGACCTGCATCGCGTCCTCGAAGTCGGCCATCGGGAGCCCCACGGCGTAGCGGAGCGATTCTGTGTCGGTTACGGCGACCTGCACGAAGTCGCTGAGTTCTGCGATGAAGTCGCGAGCGTCGGCGCCGCCGGCCGATGGCGCCACGATGTAGTAGAAGTTCGAGATGCTGTGCCAGGCGATGAACGCTCGCTGTTGTCCTTGCTCGAGCCGGTCGAGGAGTTCCGAGGAGGAGTCCGCGTGCGGATGCCTGTCGAGGGCCACATCGATGAGCACGTCGGTGTCGAGAAGCATCAGAGATACTTCCGGGCCAGCGCCTCGAAGCGCGGGTCATCGCGCGGCACCGCCCGCAATCGGCCCCGCCATCGAGCGGAGAACGAGGCCCCGTGCGCTCCTGCTTTCTCTCTGAGGGATTGTTCGATCAGCGACGAGAGCGACAGGCCGCGGGAACGGGCGTATCGCTTGGCCACCGGGATCAGCTCGGCATCCACTGTGATGGTCAACTTTCTCTTCATCGGGTCGCCTCCTGCCGCCCGCTCCTTATACGTATACGTACTAAATCTATCATTATACGTATATCATCCACCGCCGACCGCGGTCGGTCGTCCCTGAGCGCTGAGTTCTGGCGATCCGGGACTGCGAGGCGCGCCCCGGCTCAGCGGTCACCGACCTCTGCGACACCGCCGAGTTCGGCGACGGCGAGGACCTCTGGCCCGACGGGACGCGTCTGTACGCCGTCATGAGTGTTCGACCTGCTGGACGCCTATTCGCCGTCGCGGCGCTCGTTCTCGCGCTTGCTACCGCATGCGGGTCAGCAGATGAACCGTCGCCACCGCCGACGACGGCCGAGCCGGTCCTCCCGAGCACCGAAGCGGACAGTGCGCCAATGGATGAGCCGTTGGAATCCGGAACCAGGCGGGGGACCCGCACGCCGCCCCTACAATTGGCTCGTGGACAGTCTGGACCGGGGCCGCGTCATCGAGATTCTCCGGGAGCACAGGGAGACGCTCGCCGAGCGATTCGGTGTGACGAGGCTTGCCCTGTTCGGCTCTTTCGCCCGTGATCAGGCCACCGAGGCGAGCGATGTCGACCTCCTCGTCGGCTTCGACGGGCCCGCCACGTCGAGGTCGTACTTCGGCGTGCAGTTCTACCTCGAGGACCTGCTCGGCCGACGTGTCGACCTCGTGACCACCAAAGCGCTCCGCCCCCGGTTCCGCCCGTACGTGGAGCGCGAGGCCGTGCATGTCTGAACCCGACAGAGACCGTGACTGGCGGTTCTACGTCCAGGACATGGTCGAGTTCGGCGAGCGGGTGGCCGCCTACGTGGAGGGGTTGGATCAGCAGGCGTTCAAGGCCGACCAGCGAACCTACGACGCAGCGCTGCGCAATATCGAACTCCTAGGCGAGGCGGCGACGCATGTCCCCGAGAGCGTGCGTGCCGAACACCCGGAGATTGCTTGGCGCCAGATCGTCGGAACCAGGAATCGCCTGGCTCACGGTTACCTCGGCATCGACGACGACGTCATCTGGGACATCATCCAGACCGACATTCCCGGTTTGCTCGACGCACTCCGGCGTCTCGCGGACGACGAGCGGGCTTGATCCGGCTCCCCGGAATCCACGCAGGAAGACCGGGGAACGTTGAGTTGTGACCTGACGTATCTTGAGCAGCGCTTCGGCGAAGCGGTACGTTGAGCGGCTGGGCCGTGAAGGGAAGGAGTGACAGCGTGGAACGGGTGGTTCTCTACAGTCTGAACACGGAGGCGCGGACACCGACTTGACAGGAGTGCTGCCGCGTTCGGGACTTCCTGAACGAGCACTCCGTCGAGTTCGACGACCGCAACATCCGCCAGAGCCCCGACGCCCGTGACGAACTGCTGACGCTGACGGGCGAACTCGTCGTGCCGACGCTGATTGCCGGTGACCGCCAGGTTGTGGGGTTCGACGCCGCAGCACTTTCGGAGATCGTGGGGCTCCAGCCGCCGGACGCGCCGGCCGGGAGCGCAGCGACCGCTGCCGGCCCGCCGGGCAACTCGCTCGAGGCCGACCAGGGTCGGCGGGTCATCGCCTCCGGGGACACCCTGGCCGCCGATCTGCAGAGCCTGCTGGGCCGCATCAACTCTGAACTCGACTACAACGTCGCCAAGGGCAGCACGCCGTTCCGCCAAGGGATGCACGACGGCCTCCGCTTCGCCCAGGACGCTGTGGCGGACCTGCTGACGCGCCACGGCCACACCGCCGAGGTCGAGCCCCGCGACTGGGACTTCTGAGCGACTCGCCCGTGTCGGGCCCGCCGCAGGGGCCCCGCCGGCGGACCCGCCGGGAGACCGTCAGTAGCGCTTCCCCCTACTCCCGATGGTGGTCGATGCCGAAGAAGGTGGCCTGGAGCAGTTCCTCGTCCAGCATTTCCTCCGCCGGCTGCGACGGCCCCAGCACGCCGGAGTTCATGACGTAGACCCTGTCCACGTGCGGCAGGCACAGCATGGGGCTCTCCTCGATGACCCACAGCACCGATGTGCCCTGCTCGCGGACGGCCACGATGTCGGCGATGCGCGCCTGCACGATGGATGGGGCCAGACCGGTGGTGGGCTCGTCGAGCGCCAGGAAGCGGGGCTCGGAGATCATCGCCGAGGCGATGGCCAGCATCTGGCGCTCGCCGCCCGAGAGCGTGCCGGCGCGGGCGCGGCGCAACTCCGCGAGGGCCGGGAAGGACTCCAGCATCTCGCTGATGCGGCGGTGCTGGGTGCGCGCAGGTTCGTGCAGCAGGCTCACCGCCAGATTGTCGTAGACCGTGAGTTCGGGGAAGGTGCTGCCCTCTTGGGGCACGTAGGCCATCCGGAGCTTGGCGCGGGCCCCCGCGCTGGTCGGCCCCAGGTCGTCTGCGCCGAAGGTCATCGTGCCGCCGCGCAGCGCCAACAGCCCGAAGAGCGTCTTCAGGAGGGTCGACTTGCCGGCGCCGTTCGGCCCGATCACCGACACGATCTCCCCCGGCGCCACCTCCAGGCTCACGCCGTGCAGGATGGGCAGGTCGCCGTATCCGGAGCGCACGCCGCTGAGCACCAGGCTCGCCGGCGACCGGTCCGCGGACCCGCCGGCGGGGGAGTCGCCGATCATGTGTCCGCTCCCATGTACACCTGGCGCACCAAGGGGTTGGCGGCGGTCTCATCGGGGGTTCCCTCGGCGATGATCCGCCCGTTGGCCATGGTGTGTACGTAGTCGGCCACGTCGAGCACGAACGAGAGGTTGTGGTCGATGATCATCAGGGCGATGCCGCTGCGGTGTACATCGCGTATGAGTTCGGAGAGCCGCGAGATCGCACCGGGGTTGACGCCCGCGGCGGGCTCGTCCAAGAGGAGCAGCCGCGGCCGGGCCATGAGCTGGCGGGCCAGTTCGGCCAGCTTGCGGTCGCCGGCGGCCAGCTCGTCGGTCGGGGTGTCGAGGAGCTGGGCCAAGCCCAGGTTCTCGAGGATCTCCTCGGCCCGCCGGGACAGCTCGTCGGTCTCGCGCCGGCCCCGGCTCGTCAGCATCCCGGTGAGCACCGCGTGCGAGGCGCCCGCCACTTGCAGGCTCTCCCAGACGGTCATGGTGGGGAAACCCACCGGCGTCTGGAAGGTGCGCACCACGCCCCGCCGGGAGATGTCCCAGGGGGCCAGACCGCTCACCGGGCGGCCGTCGAAGGTGATCTCGCCGGCGTCGGCCCGCTCGTAGCCCGTGATGATGTTGAACAGCGTGGTCTTGCCGGCGCCGTTGGGCCCGATGAGGGCGGTGATGCGGTCCGGGTGG
The DNA here is from genome assembly GCA_026706565.1 of bacterium. GTDB lineage: Bacteria > Actinomycetota > Acidimicrobiia > Acidimicrobiales > CATQHL01 > VXNF01. Next base: position 3,725 of record JAPOYM010000183.1, on the reverse strand, counting down.
AGGTCGAGCGACACGTCGTCGACGGCCACGTTGCCCCCGAAGGCCTTGTGCAGGCCGCGCGTGCTCAACAGGGGGCGGCCGTTGGAGGGCGGGGCGCTCATCGCGTCCTCGCCTTAGCGCCGAGCCCGAGCACGAAGTATCGGTAGAGCGCAGCGCCCGCTCGGTCCAAGGCGGTCTGCTGGCGGGCCCGCGCCCCGAAGGTCCGGCGCTCCGAGAGCAGGCCCTCGGGGCGGAAGCGCAGGACCAGCACCAACAGCAGGCCGATGGCCAGGGGGTGTACCGCCACGAGCACGTTGCGGAACTCCAGCGGCACGTCGATCAACTCCACCAGTTCGGTGAACAGCAGCAGGACCGCCACGCCCAGCACGGCGCCGAACCGGCTGGCGATGCCGCCGAGCACCAGAGCGGTCCATGCGGTGAAGGTGAACTGCGGCTCGAAGACGCTGGGGTTGGCGTAGCGCAGCCACCACATGTACAGCGGGGCCACCCCGCCGACGGCGACGCCCACCAGCACGAAGGTCTGCAGCCGCAGCCGGCTGACGCGGATGCCCAGCGACAGCGCCACCGGCTCGTTGTCGCGCATGGCCCGCAGCGCCCGCCCGTAGCCCGAACGGCTGATTCGCCGGGTCAGCGCGTAGACCAGCAGCACGGCGCCCCAGGTCACGACGAGCAGGACGGCCCGCAGGGCGTCGCGCTCGAAGAAGCTCTCGAAGGGCCGGGCCACGCTGTTGAAGCCCACCGTCCCCTGGGTGAGGTCCCGCAGGTTGATCGCCAACTGGCGGAACACCTCCGCGAAGGCGAACGTGATGATCAGAAAGTACTCGCGCCGCGCTCGCAGGGCGGGCAGCCCGACTAGGAACGCCACGATGCCCGTCGTCGCCATCGCCGCGAGGATCCCCGCCCAAACGGGCCAGCCGGGGGCGTAGACCACGTCGAAGCTGCCGGGGGGGTTCGTCACGATTGTGTAGGTGTAGGAGCCGATGGCCAGCAGACCCACGATGCCCAGGTCCCACATGCCGCCCCATCCCGCCTCCACGTTCAGCAGCATGGTGACCGCGGCGTAGACGCCGATGAGGGTGAACAGGCTCACCCAGAAGGTGGGTGACCCCAGGGCGCTCAGAGCGGCGAGAGTGCTCATGCGGCCTGCTCGGCCCGGCGGCGTGTGCTGAATAGGCCCTCGGGGCGCACGAGCAGCACCAGGATAAGCGCCCCGAACGCCACGACGAGGCGGTAGGCGGTCGGGATCCACAGCGCGCTCACGTCCATCGCCATCCCCAAGAGCACGGCCGCGGCCATCACGCCCATGATGCTGCCGGTGCCGCCCAGGACCGCCGCCGAGAGGATCACCAGGATGTTCTCCCATCCCAGCGGGGTGGTGACGCCGCCGCGGCGCACCGCGATCATCACCCCGGCCATGGCCGCCAAGGCCGAGCCGATGAACCACACGACACTGGAGACCACCCGGACCGGTACGCCGCGCACCGCGGCGAGGGCCGGGTTGGAGGCCGCGGCTCGCAGCCAGCGACCCATGCGCGTCAGCGACAGGAAGGACTGCAGGCCCAGCACCGCCCCCAACGACAGCAGGATCATCACCAACTCGCCGGTGGCGATGTCCAGGGCGTTGTGCTGCGCCCCGAAACCGTCGGTCTGCGTCGCCAGCACGAAGACGACAGCCGCTGCCGCGGCGGCCAGAGCCAGCGCTGCCCCGGTCCCGCGGGCGGCCCACAGCTCGGCCCCCCTGCTGGCGACCTCGCGGTGCTCGGCGCGCCGGGCGCGGCTCGCCAGGAGCCAGCCCACCAGTGCCGCCAAGGCGGCGGCCAGCACGAGCACCAGCACGAACTCCGGCACCGAGAACTCGATACGGCTGCCGAAGCCCACCGGCACGGGGCGCAGGACGGTGCCGAAGATGGCGATGATCGCCCCGTAGATGACGAAGGCGAGGCCGATCGACGTGAACAGCAGCACGTTGCCGCCCTCGTCCATCACCGGCTTGAAGACCACGATCCCCAACGCCACGCCCAGGACACCCATGACCAGCATCGACACTACGCCGGCCGCGAACACGTTGAGTCCGGCGTCGGTGATGAGGATCACCGACAGGAAGGCGCCGAGGGCCAGCATCTGCCCGTGGGCGATGTGCAGGATGTTCTCGGTCTGGCGGATGAGGGCGAACCCGACCGTGGCGGCGGCCAGCACCCCCCCGGTGGTCAGCCCGAAGATGACGTGTTGCACGGGAACGGAACCGAACCCCGGGGCGGCACCGCCGTCGGGCAGCGCCGCCCCGGGTTGACTATCGGCTCAGGCGGCCTAGCGGCCGAGGCTGGCGTCGAGTTCGATGACCCCCTCGCGCGCGGTGTAGCCGCCGTTGACGATGTGCTGCACGGCGACCTTCGGTGAGACCAGGTTGCCGGTGCTGGTGTGCAGCTCGATCGAGCCCGAGGGGCCGTCGTAGTCGATCTGCTCGCCGCGCTCGAGCGCCGCGACACCGTCGGCGTAGGTGTACACCTTGGTGCCCGGCGCGTTCGTGATGTTGTAGATCTGAGCCGCCACGTCGGGACCGTCGGTGGACTCCGCCGCGGTCATCGCCAGCGCTAGGACGATGTACTGGTCGAACTGGTTGGTCTCGTAGAAGCCCGTCGGGGGCGGCTTGTTGGCGTACTCCCGGTGCGCGGCCGCGAAGGCGGCGTAGGCGGGGGAGTCGAAGTCGTCGGTGACCTGCGCGGCCAGAACCCGACCGGTCGGCAACTCGGCCGCGGTCTCGGCGATGTCCGGCACCTGCAGGTCGGGGGAGACCAGGATGGTGGCGTCATAGCCGCGGGCGATGTACTCCCGGATGATCGGGATACCGGCCTGGGGACCGGCGCCGAGGTAGACGGCCTCGGGGTTGCCGGCGAAGGCCTGCTCGACCTGCGCCTGGTAGCTGTCGAGTCCGGGCTGGAAGCGCACGTCGGCTGTGATCTCGCCGCCGATCTTGTTCTCCCACACGTCCTTGAAGACCACCGCCGGGCTCTCGGTGCCCTCGGTCTGCTGCACCAGCATGGCCACCCGCGAGTAGCCCAGGTCGCGGGCCAGCTGCGCGGAGATGATGCCGTAGGTCGTGTCCGAGGCGGTGATGCGCCAGATGTAGTTGCCGCCCTCTGTGTCCAGGACGGTCGTGCCGCAGGCCGGGCACATGGTCGGCATCTCGTCCTCCGCGACGGTGTTCAGCAGCGCCACCGCGCCGTCGGACTCCACGCCGCCGAGCGCGTCGATCTCCTCGCGGATCCGGTTGTAGCCCGTGACTGCGCCCTCCGCGGTGGACAGGTTGTCCTCCACCACGAGTTCGGCGTCGCGGCCCAGGATGCCGCCGGAGGCGTTGATCACCTCGATGGCGGCCTCCGCGCCGTCCTGGCTGGGCGGACCCCATTCGGAGTAGTCGCCGGACAGGCCGTTGAGGAACCCGAGCCTGACCGGGCCTTCGTCGTCGTCACCGCAGCTGAGGACGACACCGCCCAGAACCACGACCGCGACCAATGGCAGAAGAATGCGTCGCACTTTTTCCCCTCTCACTTTCTGTTCGGCTCTGCGCACAGAGCTTCAATCCCGTTGAAAACACAATAGCAGGGCCACCGTCGCGGCGCCCAAGCGACGGCGGTCGCCTGTCCGCTGATGCTGCCAGTCGTCGTCGTCGTTAGTCGTCGTCGGTGATGGTGACGGTGGCGGTTCGGCGGGCGGTGTTGACGGTG
>JAPOYM010000033.1 GCA_026706565.1 bacterium | reverse complement strand
GCATCTGGCCTTGAAGTCCGCCGCGCCGATCGGGCGGCTGAGATCCACGGCACCGTCATCGGCGAGTGCATCGGTCATGTGAGCCTCCTCAGCCTCTGAAAATACTAGTCGCAGTCTAGTCATAGCTGACCTTATCACCACCGGGACCGGATCGGGCAAGAGCCTGGGCTACATCGTTCCGGCGGTCGATCATGTGCTGAGCACCGGATCGGCGCAGGGAATCAAGGCCCTCATCGTCAGCATCAAGACCACCACCCGCTTCGGCGCCGCGACCGCCGGATCGGCGCGTAGGTTCTGTCCATGGCCGAATCGCTGCAGCCGTTCTACGCAGAGGTCGACGCGACCGAGTGGCGCCTCGTCGGCGACGAGGTGCTCGGTACGAAGCCGAAACGATGGCTCGCTCACCCGGAGTCGGCGGAGAACTGGCTACTGAAGGACGCGACCTACAGCTGTCGAGCCGACGGCACGGCCTACCGGAAGGGCGACGACTGGGCCGAGCGGATCGCCGCCGGAGTTGCCGAGCGCGTGGGGATACCGGCGGCCGTAATCGAACTCGCAACCTACACGCGTGGCAACGAGATTCATCTCGGGGTGATCAGCAAGAGTGTTCTGGCGCACGGTGAAGCGCTGCTGCACGGAAATGAGCTTCTTCGCGAACCGGTCGTGGGTCGCCACCGCTCCGGCTACACGCTCGAAGCGGTCCGTGAGGCGCTTGAGAACGTGCGGCCGCCGGTGGGCATCGCGGAGCCCTTCTCGGCGTGGGACGTGTTCGCCGGCTATCTGCTGCTCGACGCCGTGATCGGCAATACCGACCGTCACGAAGAGAACTGGGCGGTGATACGCCGCGGCGACCTTCGATGGCTCGCTCGGAGCTTCGATCACGCGTCGAGCCTGGGATTCCTGCTGGATGACGCGGAGAGGGAGGCGAGGCTGGCGACACGCGATCGCGGTTACACAGTCGAGGCGTGGGCGGATCGAGCCAGGTGCCCGTTCGCGCGGGGACCGCGCCTACTCGCTACGGCGATCGCTGCGTTGGAGATGGCGAGCACGCAAGCATGCATGCACTGGCTTGAGCAGTGTCGTGACGCCGATCGACTTGTCGAACCGATCTGGCTCGTGCCAGAACACCGCATGTCGAGTTCGGCACGCGACTTCGCAGAACGTGTCGTGCGTCGCAACCATGAACGCCTGATGGCCTGGTGAGTGCGGTTACTCTGGATGGGCCTGACACACCCCCGCCATAGGTTGCACCGCATGACCGAGCCGACCGAACGCCGCCTCTATGCCGCTTGGCGCCATCCCGACGGATTGATCCACCCTGTCGGCGTGCTCACCCGTCGCATGGTCGATTCGGAGGTGTCGTTTCGGTTCGTGTACCTCAAGGCGGCCGAGCAGCTCGACGGCTTCGACCACCTGCCCGGGCTCCCCGATCTGCACAGTGTCTACGAGAGTGACCACCTGTTCGCGGTGTTCCGCAACCGGCAGATGCCACGGCGCCGGCCCGACTACGGCGACTACCTCGCCAGGCTCGACCTCGACCTCGACACCGACCCGTTCGAGGTCATGGCTCGAAGCGAGGGCATCCGGATGACCGACCGCGTCGAGGTGTTCTCCTACCCGGAACGAACCCCCGACGGTGGACTGACGGCGTTGTTCTTCTGCCGCGGCATCCGCCACCTCCCCGGCGCGGCCGAGGCGGTCACAGAAGTGACGGCGGGCGACGTCCTGGTCCTGGTTGACGAGCCTGACAACCCCGTGAACCCGAGCGCCATTCTGATCTGCACGCGCACGGGCCAGGAGGTCGGGTGGGTGCCGAACTACCTGGTCGGCACCATCCACGAACTGCGGGAGTACTCCGAGTCCGCTGTCGGCCTCGTCGCCGAGCACGTGAACCCGCCGACCGCGCCATCGCACATGCGGCTGCTGTGCCGGCTGAACGCGCCATGGCCCGACGGCTACGAGCCGCTCTCGGCACCGGAGTTCCAACCCATCGCGGCCTGAAGGCTCCCCGGTGCCTCCGAGCCGTCGGGGTTAGGCGGCGCGCTCGGGGGATTCGTCCTCGGCTCGCTGCCCGGGGGCGGGGAATCCGATCCCCAGGTGCCCCTCGATGCGGGCGACGCTCACCTGCAAGTCGGTGACGTCGCTCCTGAGTTCCTTGATCTCGTCGTCTTGGCGGTCCATCCGCTTGTCTTGCCGCTTGAACCCGTCCCTCATCTCACGGCGAAGGAAGCCGAAGGCGGCGAAGACGGCACCCAGGATCGTCACCCAGGCGATGATGAACTGGATCTGGCCGACTTCCACGGCTCTGCTCCTTCCTCCGGGCGGTGTCGCCCGGCTGGTTATGTCTAGGGGAAGCCAACCCAAACCCTATCAGCGCCGTCAAGTGGGCGCGTAGGGGAGCTGCTGTGGGTTAGGCGGCGCGGTCGGGGGATTCGTCCTCCGCTCGCTGTTCGGGGCCGGGGAGTCCGATCCCTAGGTGCCCCTCGATGCGGGCTACGGCGACCCGCAGGTCCGCGAGTTTCTCATCCTGTCGGTCCATGCGCTTGTGGCAGTCCCGCATCTCGCGGTGCAGGAACGCGAATGCGCCCAGAACGGCGGCGAGGATGGTGCCGGTCATCGACGCCGCGGCGATGATGAACTCGAGTTGGCTGATTTCCATTGCGCGTTGCTTCCCTCCCGGGCAGGACCGCCCGGCCGGCTCTGCCTGGGGGAAGCCACCCCCGAGCCTAGCGGCGACCGCGCCCAGCCAGTTTCGGGTTGACGGCGACCGTCTCGATCACCAGTTGCCAGCCCTCCGCCTCCCCCCAGACCCGCCGAGATTCCAGCGGCCGGGTCAGGGACTGCACCGCGAGCATCACGTCCCGCGCCGCGAACAGTTCCCCGTTCACCTCGGTGTCATCGATCTCGACCCACGCAGCGATGGGGTCGCGCTGGCCGGGGGGTCGGCGGTGCTCGCTCAGACGACGCTGACGTCGATGGTGTGCCAGCCGGTGGCCCCGTCGGGTGCCGGTGGGCGGATCTGAGAGGTCTGGGTGTAGCCCGTTCCGTCGGTGGCGCGGCAGCGGATCCGGTAGCTGCCGGGGCGGGCGTCCCAGGCGTACACCCACTGGCGCCAGGAGTTGACCGACATGTTGTTGCTCAAGTCGGCGTTGACCCACGGCCCGTTGCCGACCTGCACCTGGACCCCTTCGACGCTCTTCGTCGGCGCCCAGGCCACGCCGGCGACGGCCACCCTGCCGGCCCGGACCCGTGCGCTGTTGCGGGGCACGTCGATGCGGGACTGCGTCTTGATGGGGCCGCGCTTGGCCCAACCCCGCGGCACCCAGTACGAGTCGAACCCCTCCCAGGTGGTGAGCCGGATCTCCTCCAGCCACTTGGTGGCCGACACGTAGCCGTAGAGGCCGGCGATCACCAGCCGGACCGGGAACCCGTGCTCGCGGGGCAGCGGCTCGCCGTTCATGGCGACCGCCACGAGCGCCACGCGGCCGTCGAAGGCGTACTCGGTGGGGAAGCCGGAGTTCCAGTTGTCCACCGAGCGACCCACGATCTGGGTGGCGCCCCGCTGGACACCGGCTCGGTTCAGCACGTCGGCCAGGGGCACGCCTCGCCACACCGCGTTGTCCACGAGATTCCCGCCGACCCGGTTGGAGACACAACTCAGGGTGACCGGGGTCTCCACGAGTCCCATGTCGATGAGTTCAGCGAAACTCATCGTGTACGGCCGGTCGACCATCCCGGAGATGGAAAGCTCCCAACCGTTCACATCCACCGACGGCACCACGATGGCGGTGTCGATGCGGTAGAAGTCCGAATTCGGCGTGACGATGGGCGAGATGCCGGTCACGGTGTTGTCGTAGTAGCCCGCCCGGTTCCGCTGAGGCGCCGGTGCCTGGGTTGTGGGTGGCGGAGGCGGTGGTGCCGCCTGGGTCGTGGGCGCCACCGCTTCGGTGGTCGTCGGAGCGCTCCGCTCGCCCGGGTCGATGATCGGTTGGGCGCCTGCGCCGGGTTCGGGGGCTTGGGTGGTGCCGGGGGCGGCCCCCTCAGCGGTCGTGGCTGCGGCTCGCGTTGTCGGGACCGAACCGTCCCCTGCGTCGGCGGGAGCCGGAGCGGCCACCTCGGTCCCGTCGACTGCGGTCGTAGTCGGGCTGGTCTCGGCGGGCGCGGCGGTCGTCGGGCTCGTGCCGGCAGCGTCCTCGACGACGGTGGATGATCCGTCGGCCGCGGGCGCGATGGTGTCCCCGCCGGGCCCGCTGGTCGGCTTGGTGGTGCCGGCGTCCGCCGGTACCGGGGCGGGACCACTTCCCGCCGTGGTAGGCGTCGTGCCGCCTGCGAGCGTGGTGGTAGGAGTGCCGGCCCCGCCGACGTCGGTTCGTACCTCCGCGGTGTCCAGCAGGTCCGCCACGCTGGCCCGGCCCGCCTCCACGTCGCCGCGGCGGCCGGCCAGGTAGCGACCCACGCCGCTGGCCGCCAGGGCACCCACGGCGGTGGCACCGGCGGCGGTGAGGAACCAGCGCCGTCCGGTCTCGTTCAGGTAGGGGTGGGGCTGGCGGGGCTTGACGCCGTCAGCGGCGACCGGCGAGATCGGCGAGATCAGGCGCAGCATTCCCCACAGCGCTCCGCCCCCGACCACGACCGCCAGGGCGGCAGTCAGCACAGCCATCGGTGTCGAGGCGGTCGCGTTGACGTTGGCGGCCAGGCCTCCCAGGGTTCCGAAGGCGGCGAAGACGACGAAGATCACCCAGCGATGGCGCCGCGCCGCGATGCCGGTGAGCACCCCCAGCACGAGCGTTGCCGCCAGCACGCCGTAGAACAGCAGCGGCTTCTGGGCCGACCCGAAGGTGTCGATGCTCCAGCGGATGACGGCCCCCGGGACGAAGCGGCTGTCCACGATGGCGTCGGAGACGCCCAGCACCAGCGACGGCACCCGGTCGGTGATCCCCGAGATCAACTCCCCGACGGCGATCGCCGCGCCGGCGCTCAGCAGCCCTGCGAGCGCGGCCCACGGGACCGTCGAACCCGGCCGGGGCCGGAGCCGGGCCAACCGGCCGACGATTCCTCCCCGGCGTCGGGAGCTTCCGGCGGGTTCGGTGTAGTAGGAGGGATCCGAGGACATGGCACCACCTCGCACCTTCCTGTCGACGGTCGCCTCCTAGTCTGCCAGGCAGGGGTCCGCCAGAGCGCGCAGCCGGCGCTGGAACGGCGCCGGGTCCGAGGCCTGTTGTCGACCGCTCAGCGGCCCGCTTCGGGGTGTGCGGTTCGGGCGGCGGGGGGATGTTCATCTGTTCGGTCGGTGTGGCGCGGGCGAGGTTCCAGTCGTCGAGGCAGCGGGCGATGCGAAGCAACTCCGGCCCTCGGCGTATGCTGATCGTGTGACGGCCGTCGCCCCGGTTGAGGCGCCGACAAGAGATGATGCAGAGCTGGCGGCCGAAGCGCTGGCGGCCGAGGGCGCTTCGATGGTTCTGCTCTTCGGGTCTGTCGCCCGCGGCGACGCCGGCATGCACAGTGACCTTGACCTGGTGGCGGTGTTCGATGACTTGGACTACGCCACCCGGTTCGACGTGCGGGCTGAACTGGTGGCGGCCGCCGTCGGGGCCACGCTCTGCGATGTGGACATAATCGTCACCGATCGTCCGGAATGGCGTTGGCGCACCAGCCGTGTCAGCTCGTCACTCGAGGCGGCAGTCGCCCCCGACGCCGTGACGCTCGTCGACGTCGGTGCTGGAACGGTGCGTTGGGGGAAGGAGATCGGATTGGCTGCGACCAACGAAGAGGAGGCGCTGGATCGCCTGGAAGACGCTCGGCTGCACTTCGTCAGCATCCGGCGCCACCTGCGGCCCGACGACAGCACCGTCTGGTTGGGAGTGCCGCTCTCCCCCGAGGAAACGGCGACGGTCGAGCGGGTACGGCTGCGAGACCTGTGCGCGTTCGCGGCACTTGCCATTGAGTCGACCGTGAAGGCGTTTCGGGCGGCCGCTGGCGGCGAAGGGCGGCTCACCCACCACATCTGGCCTCTGATCGGCCAGACCGGTGAACACCGCGAGGCTCTCGTCGAGGCGCTGGTTCCCGTGCGGGCTAACTCCATCCCCGATCCTCGCGGCGCGCCAGGAGAGTCGCGGCCGGACTACAGCGACGTCGGACTGATGCGCACGGCGGGCACCTACGCCTCCGAAGTGCCGGGGGCGACCTTTGAACGGTTGGCGGACCTTGCGCCACGCATGTGCCAGGCGGCGACCTCGGCGGCACTGGTCGCCGCGCGGCGGCTCGCGCCGACGGCGCCCGAACGGGTGGCGCCGCTGGCGGCGATCGCCTCTCAGGTCGGCGGCTACCTGGCCGCCTTCTCCGTCGTCTCGGGCGAGCCCCTCCCCGGATTTGGCGAGGACGACGGACCGGCGGGTTGAACTCCTCGAGCATCGCGACTCCCCAGTCAGAATGTTGCCGGTCAGGACGCCTCAGCGCTTACGCACAACGTTGTGCATCACGTTGTGCGTTGTGCGCCTAGTTTGTGCGCCAAGGTGTGCGATAATATGAGCCCGATGGATGCGGATGCGATGTCGATTCCTATGGAGGCGAATCCTTTCTCGCCTGGATTCGGGCGCACGCCTCATTCGCTTGTCGGCCGAGACGATCTGTTGGTGGACTTGGGTGCCGGCCTGGCCGGGGGTCCGAGAGACCCTCGCTACGCCAGTCTTATCATGGGGGTGCGAGGCTCCGGCAAGACTGTCGTGCTCAACGAACTCGAGGATCGTGCCGCTCGCCAAGGCTGGGTGATCCTGTCGGTAGACGGCAGTTCCAAGGGGCTGCCCGAGCGCATCGTCAATGCCATAGAGTTCGCCCGCGGCGACAACCCCACGGTCGGCGCGGCGGCCGTTTCGCAGCAGGGTTCGAGGCTTCAGACGTTCGGTCTGCGGCTAGGGGTGCTGTCGGCCACTTGGCGCGCGGGCACCGCTCAGGCGCCGCCGCCACCATCGAGTATGGGCGACGCGCTCGCGGCTCTCGCTAACGCGGCTGCACAGGCCGGAACCGCGGTCCTGTTGACCGTCGACGAGTTGCACGCGGTCGACCGTGAGGAGGCCCGCAGGCTCTCCAGTGACATTCAGCACATCGCAGGCCGAGCCGGCTTGCCCCTAGCGTTCGTGGGCGCTGGGCTCCTTGAGATGCGTTACACGCTGCTTGCCGACACCAAGATCACATTCATGCAGCGCTGCGAGCGCTACGAGATGCATCCGCTGGTCCCAGCCGACGTGGTGGTCGGCCTCAGCCTTCCGATCCGCGACGCCGGCGGCGATATCACATCCGAGGCGCTGCAGGCTGCGACTGCCTTCGTCGGTGAATCCGGGCACGGCCCCTACAAGCTTCAGATCCTCGGGCACACGATCTGGCGGATGGCAGGCGCCCCGGACCGCACGATCGACGCTCGGACCGTCCAACGGTCGCTGCCGATCGCCGAGGCAGCGGTGGCCCGCAGCATCTGCGTGCCCGCTTGGCACGAACTGTCGGACTCCGCCCAGTCATACCTCGCGGCGGCCGCAGCGACCGCGGGCCAGACATCCCCGGGCGAGCTTGCCATGCGGGTCGCCGGGCGCACCGGCCTGTCCGCAAGGCGAACGGCGAGCATCCGACGTCGCCTCGTGCTGGCGGGATACCTGGCTCAGACGGCGGACGGGACAGTCGGGCTCACCGACCTGGTGCCGAGCGAGGTCGTGCGGCAAGAGGCGCCGGAGGAACTCAGCCAGTACGAGGCCGACGACACCCATGACGGCCCGCCCTCCGACACTGCGCTTGAACTGCTGTGCCGAGAATGGATGCCCCGCGCCCGTGCACACTGCGTGCTGCCTGCCGCCCACTCCGGCCGATGCAGATCCCGGCTGTGACCCGCGTGGGCGTCGGGGTGGATCTGAGCCAGAACAGCGCCATAGCCGAACTGGTCCGCGAATGCCACGCTCCCGTACGTGCGGGATGAGTTGGCAGGGGCTGTCTCGTCTGCGCTGGCTGCGCAGGTGTGGAGCCCCGTCGGTGGTGCTGAGTAGGCGAGGGTTGTCGGCGGGTTGACTCTGGCTCAGCCAGGGTGGCATATCCCGCCGAGGCCCGTGGATCCGCTTTCGATAATATAGCGTTGGTGCTATGCTTTGGGGTGATGTCGAACTCGAATCAGAAGTCGCCGACTGGTATCTGGCGTTGGACGAGCGGCTCAGGGCACGGGTTGCGTTTCACATCGACCGGCTGGGGAGGGAGGGGCCGCTGCTGGGGGAGCCGAACATCCGACAGCTTGACGGGAAGTTGCGGGAGTTGCGGTTCTACCTGCAGGGACGCGACACCCGCGTCACCTACTGGATCGCTCCAGGACGGCGCATCATCCTCCTTACGGTCTTCGCCAAGCCTGCCCGGCAGGAGCGGCACCAGGTGCAGAGAGCCAAGAGGGCGATGCAGCGGTGCATGACCGGACAACATGACACGGAGGGCAACGATGACGCCGAGGACTAGCTGGGACGCAATGCGGAGCCGGCGCTCGCTGGATGCGCAGCGGGCCTATGACGAGGAGGCGCGCATCCGCGAGTTCCGGGAGCTGGTGCATCGGGTGCGCACCGAGGCCGGGCTCACGCAGGCCGCGCTCGCTGCACGCATGGGTACTACTCAGTCGGCCATCGCCCGCATGGAGGGCGGCGGCACCCGCCCGAGACTCGAGACACTGGAGCGGCTCGCCGCCGCTGTCGGCGGGGAGCTCGTTGTGGGCGTCGGGGTGGATCTGAGCCAGAACAGCGCCATCGCCGAACTGGTCCGCGGTGGCCACGCCCTCGTACGTGCGGGATGAGCTGGCCCACGCTCGGTGGCCCGCCTCGGGGAGTGTCGGTTCGAGTGCGGGGATCGAGGCCCTGGATACGCGGTTCGCGCCGCTGTAGTCCACTGCAAAGCGCCTGGTCAGAGCCAATCCGCTCACGCTGTGAGCGCCCCGCCGGCAGAGTCTGGGGATGGAGGAGGCGCAGCGGACTCTCGAGTCTCTGCAATCACCCGAAGGGCCGCGGTTGCCCGGTCGCCACTCGGAGGACGTGACCGGATCGCCGCGGGGGTGTGCTCATGGGCGGCACAGCTGTGGCCTTGCATCTGCGGCACCGGATCTCTGGCGATCTCGACATCATGACCTTCGAGGAGTACCCGTGGGTGCCGACGCCGCTGTGG
>JAPOYM010000083.1:5453-9466 GCA_026706565.1 bacterium | reverse complement strand
GCCGTTGTCGCCGTTGTCGCCGTTGTCGCCGCCGCCGTTGTCGCCGTTGTCGCCGCCGCCGTTGTCGCCGTTGTCGCCGTTGTCGCCGTTGTCGCCGCCGCCGTTGTCGCCGTTGTCGCCGCCGCCGCCGCCACCGCCACCACCGCCAACTGCTGCGGTGGGAATGGCGGTAACGACCTTGGACTGCTGGCTGTGACCCCGAGCACCCCTACTACTGCTGTTCCATGCGATCACCCAGAACGCGTACTGCACGTCAGGCGTTAGATTCTCGATCTCAATCATGGTGTCAGTCTCTGTCTTGCTACAGTCGTGACAGGGGATCACGACAGGATTGGAGGGGTCGGCTGTCCAGTACGCGGTGTACTCGGTCGCGCCGTCCGCCTCGACAATGATCGTGACCTTCCCCTCGCCGGCTGCCGCGACGATTTTGGGCCTTGCTATTGGCTTCGTCGCGTCAGAGTCCGATAGATCGCCCAAGAAATGGCCGCTGTCAGTGCCTAGTCCGTCGAATGTATTGGCGCGGACACTGAAGTAGTAGAGCTGACCATTTGTCAGTGTACCACCACTGACTCTTGAAATCGTCGTTAAGACACTTGAAATCGACGAAGGAGCTGCAATCGTCGCTACCCGCAATCCGTCGGCCGGCGAGGCACCAATCGGCGACGTGTTAGCGAAGACGTCATAGCTCGTCGCGCCAGGAACCCTATTCCAGGTGAGAACCACACTTCCTGTTCGCGCGCTCGCCCTAAGTGATCGCGGCTCATTGGGTGGTCCGTAGACGGTCCTCGTCCCCCCAAGAGACCAGGTGCCAGATTCGTCGAATCCTTGCTCATGTCCCTCGGTACCCGTAGTCGGCTTTATGATTCTTAGCGGGACGAGCGATAGACGCTCTCCGATGCTCGGATTGTCCTTCCCGCGGTGATGGTCTCCTTGTGTATAGCCTGCAAGAATAAACTCGTAGCCGATGAAGTCTGAGTCTCCTGAGATTCCTGAGAGATCGCTCAAGTTGATGTCATCTATGTTCTCTGGAGCGAACCCGACTTTCCAAGCGTAATCGCCGAGTTCGGTCCGCGACATCAGGTCATATTCCGCGTCATCAGTCGATCCGGCTTCGCGGCGGAGCACGATATATCCTCGTGCCTGACTAACCCGGTTCTCACCCGTGTCCTTAGGATTGGCGCCGAGGTCCAGGACCCACTTGCCGCTGATCCTCTTCAATTCCACCTTGTCTGCCTTCTGTTCCTTCTCTTCGTCCTCTTCCACATCCTCTCGAGGCTTGGGATAGTACAAATGATGTAGATCGTCGAGGTCCCGCGGCTCAACCTCATGGTCGTCGGTTTGGCATGTGTCCGGCGCATTGAGAGCGACCATCACCGATCGCGAGCCTGGACAGTTCGTGCGATAGTCGCCCAGACCCAAGAAGTGGCCCAACTCGTGAATCATGACATGAGAGTCTCGGACAAGCTCTCCATCACCATTCGGAACATTGACATGCGCCTTCTGGATCCAAAGCTCGTGACCGGTCACTCTGGGAGGATTCCCAGGCTGCTTCTCGGTTTTTGCACAGGCGACGGAAGTATGTCTACACGGTGTGTTGGAGGTACTGCCGTTCGCTTTCCTATAGGCTCCTACGTATACATCAGATGTATCGTCGTCGCACGAAGCCTGCCAGGCGAATGGGCCACTCGGTATGTCTACCTTGCTATTCCAATGTTGGATTGCGTCTTGTAGATCTGCGACGAGATTCGCGTGAGTGAGTTGTTTGTCGCTATTCTCCCAGCCCGATCTTGGAGCGCCAAATACAGCGTCGATATCCTCTTGAGCGACGCAGACATGGAGCGGATTCCCTCGGACGATGTCCGTGTGGACCGCGACTTTCGTGTTATGTGGCAGAGAAGTATAGGGCCGCCAATCGTCCGGTTCGACCTCATAGCTTGGCATCTGACTTGGGGTAACGTCATCATGGCTCTGTCCGCTTACTCCGCCTGCGGGTAGTTCGTTGGTGCGGACGGAGGCGACGAGTTGGTTGAAGAGTTGGTTGAGGTTGCGGGATGTGGTCCCTGTGCTACTACTAGCGGACCTAGGGACTGTGATGGGGTCGCGGTAGAGTTCGCTGCCGGTGTGCCAGTCGAGAGCTATTTCTTTGTTGGTGGCGGTGTCAGAGAAGTGAGCCATGCTGTCTTCACTGACACCGCCGAAGCGTAGATTGAGCCCGGTGGGGAGGGTGATGAGGGCCCACGAGTCGGGGCTACCGAGTGTGTAGGTACGCCCGGCGCGCAGGATGCTGGTGTCGGGGTAGGCGGCGGTCCAGACGAGTTCGGCGATCTCGACTGTGACGGTTGTGTTTGTACTAACACCGGTTGTGTCAGTGACGTTGATGGTGATGGTCTTGGGGCCGGATTCGACGGCGTTGACAGTTTCGTCGATGGTGGTAAGAACGACTCCGTCGCGGGCACAGCTGACGGAGAATTCGCCGATTGCGGTCGTGCCGGTTACACCGGGTGCAGCGGATGTGGTGACGGCGTAGGGTGCGACGCCGCCGCTGACGGTGTAGGTGATGGGCATTGATCCGACGCCCGTGCGGCCTGTGCCCCGGACGCGTCCTTCTGAGGCGATGCAATGGGTAGGGCCGCTGGCGGTGATCTTGAGGGGTCCAGGCAGACTCGCGGTGACGGTGAAGGATTGCACGGCGCTGCCAGATGCGTTGGTGGCAACCACGGTGATGATGACGGCACCGGCGGCGAGACTGGCGAGGGAGAGTTCGGCGCCGTTGACGGTGGCGGTGACGGCGCCAGCTGGGTTGGGGGTGATCGTATAGGTGTCGATGTGGCCGGCGAATCCGGGTGTGAGATCCACAGTGATCGTCCCGCCGACGGTGATCGTCCGTGCCGCGAACCGCGCGGCGACAGTTGGCGCAGGCAACGTATCGACGCGCGCTGTGAACTGCTGGGTAGCGCTGCCGGCAGAATTCGTGGCCGTGACAGTGACAGTGGCCGTGCCCGAGGCGATGCCGGTGAGGCTGACCATTGAGCCGCTTACGGCGGTCGTGACGACGGATGCGTCGCTCGCGGTTGCGCTGTAGGAGCTGACAACTCCGGTGAAGCCCTCCGCGACATTGTACTGACCGACGGGGCCGCGCGCTAGGAGCACTGGGTTCGTCAGGGTGCCGGTAGCGGTCGGCGCGACGAGCGCCGGAGAGATCTCTAACGCGAAACTCGCTTCGGTGTTCGGCGAGTAGCCCGCCGTTTCGACGGTGTAGGTCCCCGGCTGCAGGCGTATCGACGTCGATGACGCCGCTGCGTCGCGCCGCGTCGCGACCCGCCGGAGCGTGCCCGTGCCGTCCCCGCCCTCGAGGAGGTACAGGCGCTTGCCCGACGTGCTGGTCAGGCTGAAGTGCACGTCGGTCGCCTCGGACAACGCGAACGTGAAATACCGGGCGTAGTAGCGGATCGACTGGTTGGACGTGGCGCGCACAGAGCGGCACCCACCGGATCGCGCCCACGTACCGCTCTGTCTGGTGACCGAGCCCGCCGCCAGAGTCCCCAGTGAGGTCACGCAGTCCGCGGGTGGGCTGAGCGGCATGGAGTCGATGCTCAGGGCGAAGTCGGCTTCGCGCGCCGCGTAGTAGGCGGTGGTCTCCAGCGTGTAGGTGCCCGGCTGGAAGACCCGCCAGAACGACGCCGCCGCCGTGGTGCTGGACGTGTATGCGGTGGTGAGATGCCGCCCGCCGGTGCCCGCGCCCTCCAAGAGATACAAGCGCTTGCCCTGCGCGCTGGAGAGGCTAACCGTCGCCTCCAGAGGCTCGGTGACCGTGAAGGACACATACCGGGCGTAATAGCGCGCCCGCTGGCTCGACGTGGCCTTCAGCGACCGGCAGTTGTCGTCGCGATCCCACGAGCCAGTCTCGGTCACGATCTCTCCCGCGGTAAGAACGCCGAGTGAGGTCACGCAGTCCGCGGGTGGGCTGAGCGGCATGGAGTCGATGCTCAGGGCGAAGTCGGCTTCGCGCGCCG
>JAPOYM010000083.1:0-5199 GCA_026706565.1 bacterium | reverse complement strand
CAGTTGTCGTCGCGATCCCACGAGCCAGTCTCGGTCACGATCGACCCCGCCGTGAGGGTTCCAATCGTCACAAGGCAGCCAGCGGGGAGGACTTTGACGGTAAACGTTTGTGTAGCGTTGCCGACGGTGTTCGTCGCGGTGACGGTGACGGTGGTGGATCCTGCGCCGCGGGGGTTGAGGGTGATTGTCGAACTCGACACTGAGACTGACACCACGGCGCTATTGGCGCTGGTGGCGCGGTAAGAGGTCACGGTGCCGGTGAAGTAGTTGGCGACCGCGACGGTGCCCGCCGTACCGCCGACGGTCAGTTCCATGTTGGGGATGCTCCCGGTCGCCGCGGGCGCGGTGCCCTGGGCGGTCGCTGCGTCGGCGGGCAGCAGCGTCGCGCCTCCTACTGCGCTGACGACCAGTGACAGGAATCCCACCCACGCGGCGAGGTCTCGCCAACGACTGGCAGCACCGTTGCCCATGACACGCTCCTTTGCACTGGCTGTCTGTCGAGATGTCGTCACGATGCAGACGCGCCACTTCTAGCACAATTTTTGACAGTATACGATATTTTTCTGCTAGAATCAGATATTCCTGTGAGGCGACGGTGCTCCGCAGTTGCGACTGTGGAACCAACCGACACTGATGACGACCGCGCCGGATGCGACGCGGGAACCCACCGTC
The DNA here is from genome assembly GCA_026706565.1 of bacterium. Classification (GTDB taxonomy): domain Bacteria; phylum Actinomycetota; class Acidimicrobiia; order Acidimicrobiales; family CATQHL01; genus VXNF01. Next base: position 4,527 of record JAPOYM010000083.1, on the reverse strand, counting down.
CGGCGCGCCGCGATGACACCGCCGTCGTCGCTTTGGAATGGCTTCTGATCGTCGCTGCGATTGCAGGACTCGCGGCTCTGGCTGTCGTCGTCGTCCAGCACGTCACCGACGACACGGCTGAACGCGCCCGCGCGCAGAACGCCCGCAGGACCATCGCCCAACTCGCTGCGCGTGGAGTCGAACAAGATTCTCGCACCGCGACCGCCGCCACCTGGTCTCGTTGGGAGAACCACTTCACCGCCACCTGCAGACGAATCGCGATCCTCTACAGCGACACGAACATCACCCTCGATGCCGCCTTCAGGCGACCCGCCAATCACAACCCCACCGATGAGCCCACAAAGTCGCTCCTCGCCGCCGGGACTGAACACGACCCCACGCCCACCAGCCCCCAGATCAAGTGCAACATCGTCGACGAGCCAAGAGCCCGCCTCGCGTACCGCGACACCGACCCCACTGTCACCATCGCCGACGCCCGCTCCGCTGCCGCCGCCATCGTCGCAAACGCCAAGACACTCCGACCAGACGACACCTGGGCCACCTGGAAGGCTCACTTCGAACAGCAATGCAACGAACTCGGTATCACCTACGCCGCCCTAAACATCACCGTCGAGTCACACTTCAACGAACCAACCAACCACGACTCTCACCACAAAACCACACAACAGCTCCTCGACGCTGCGACCCCCAACCCTCCTGCACACGACGAACCCCAGACCCGATGTCACATCAACCAATAGCCCACGGGAGTTGCCTCAAACCCCCGCAACTACAGTGACGCCCGTGAACCGCGCCCCCCGCCGTGCTGATGAGGTCCGCGCAACAAGCACTGAGTTGAGCGCGTGGCAGTATCCGGGCCGCAAACCACGAGCGGCGCGCCGCGGTGTGTTGCTTGCCGTGGTCGTGGCGGCGTTGGTGGTGTCGGGGTGCGACTGGCGGTCGGCGCTGGGCGACGACCCCGTCGTGGCGGCGATCCTGGGGGGCGGATCGATCCGAGGCCGCGATCCGAACGTCGTTCCCAACGAGGACGGTAGTGGGGTCTTGGCGGACCGGGTGTACGTGGAAGCCGGGGCACGCCTCGCCGTCGGCGGCGCGGTGGAGGTAGGGGCCCGGGTCAACGCCACCGCGCTGTCGTGGCAACCCGCGCAGCACCTGTTCCACTACGACATGGCGCCGATCGGCGAGTGGTGGACCAGCACGCCAATCGGTCCCTCCGAAGCCGGTATCTCGGCGGTGCGCATCCGGGCGCGCCGACTCGACGACGGGAACCTCGAACTCACCCTCCTCACCCCGGGTGGCGCCGAAGCCCGGCCCCGCATCGCGCAACTCCCCTATACCTCCCTGACCGCCGACGGCTGGGCCTATACCACACCGGTGGTGCTCACCGCCGACGGCGACGCGGCCGTTTTGGTGCGGCGCAGCGACGTAGCGCACGGGGGCTTTTCGGCAATCAGCACGGGAGGGTCGCGGGGTTGCGGTCTGGGTGTTGACGGTGGCGTGGAATGCTGGGGCAGCGCGAGGTGGACACCGGAGAGAGGGCTGATCGCGGTGAGTGAGCCGGGGATGCCCGACGTACCGTTCGTGGCGGTGAGTGGTCCTTGCGCGCTGCGTCCCGAGGGTGACATTGCCTGCGCGGGTCCGGTGGATGGGAATCCCGAGCGGCTGGGCCCGTTCGTGGCGCTGAGCGATAACCCGGGATGCGGCATCCGGCCCGACGGGCGCATCGACTGCTGGTTCAACCCGTCGGCCGATGTCGATGGTTACGAGGTGTCGTTTCCGCCACCACCCTTGGGCGCGTTCGCTGCAGTCAGTGTGAGCCGGGACCACGGCTGCGGTATTCGCCTGGATGACACGCTGGACTGCTGGGGCAGCAACGAAGTGGAACTCGCCTTCGGCGACGAGATCAGCATCAGTGACGACTCGGGTCAGGCGCGGCCACCAGGAGGCCGGTTCACGGCGGTCTCGGCGGCGGCCCAGCACACCTGCGGCATACGCCCCGACGGCACAGTCGAGTGCTGGGGCGGCAATGACTATGGGCAATCCACACCGCCCGCGGGTACGTTCACGGCCATCCGGGGGGGCGGAACTCGTTTCGAGGGTCACACATGCGGGCTGCGCCCCGACGGGCGCGGCGAGTGCTGGGGGGGCCGATGGGAGCGCTATGGGGAGTACTTCGAGCAGGCACCCCCGCCGGCGCCGGCGGGTGCCTTCCTTGCCCTTAGCGGGCGCGGTGACGAGATGTGCGGATTGCGACCCAACGGCACCGTGGATTGCTGGTGGCCTGTCGCGTACTTCGAGCACATCGCGGGACGCGCATACGTTGAGTTGTCAGCGGAGTTCCCCGACGATCCGTTACCGCGCGTCGAACTGTTCCATGACATCACGCACGTGCCGGGGGGGCATTTCGGCGCGATCGGCGCCGGCGGCCACCATGCGTGCGGGCTACGCGCCGGTGGCACCGCCGCGTGTTGGGGCTTGGAGTGGCACGGCCAGACCGTCCCGCCCGATGGAGGCTTCGCTGCACTGAGCGTCGGCGGCTATCACTCCTGCGGCCTGCGCGCCGATGGTGCCGTGGAGTGCTGGGGCCACAACACCCACGGCCAGACCACCGCACCGCCCCGGCACCTCACGGCCGTCGACGCGGGCTGGCAGCACACCTGCGGCATCGGCGTTGAGGGGACCGCGTACTGCTGGGGCGACGACAGCTCTGGCCAAGCCGCTGCACTGGCGGGTACGTTCACAGCGGTGAGCGCCGGCGGGCGGCACACCTGCGGGCTGCGCGCCGGCGGTGAGGTCGCCTGCTGGGGCGACACCACCCACGGCCAGACCACCGCACCCGGTGGCAGCTTCGATGCCGTCACTGCAGGCGCTCAGCACACGTGCGCGCTGGGTGCCGACAATCGGGTCATCTGTTGGGGCGACGACCGCGCCGGGCAGTCATCGCCGCCGGGCGGAGCGTTCAGCGCAATCGGCGCCGGCGCCAACTACACGTGCGGCCTGCGGCCTAGCGGGAACATCGACTGCTGGGGCGGCGACTTGAACGAGTACCCCCCGCCAGCGCCCCCGCCGCAGGGGCCGTTTGCCGCAATCGCCGCTGGCTCGCAGATCGCCTGCGGACTCCGAACCGACGGCACCGCCGAGTGCTGGATCGCCGCCGGGCGCCGTCGCATCGACCTACCGCCCAGCCGTACGACCACCCGCGTCCCGCCGGGGACGTACCGCTCCCTCAGCGCCGGCGCCTATCACACCTGCGCCCTCACGACCAGCGGCCCCATTACCTGCTGGGGTGAGAACAACCACGCCCAAGCCACACCGCCACCGGGCACCCACCGACACATCGCCAGTGGCAGCCGCCACACCTGTGCCCTGGATACCGCCGGCACCATTACCTGCTGGGGTGAGAACACCTTCGGACAGACCGACGCGCCCCCCGGGCATTACACCGCCCTCGCCGCGGGCACCTACCACACGTGCGCCCTCGACACCGAGAACGAAATCATCTGCTGGGGCGACGACACCTATCACCAAGCCGCATCACCCGGCGACACCTACACCGGCCTCACCGCCGGCGAGCGTCACACCTGCGCCCTTGACACCGACGGCACCATTACCTGCTGGGGCGATAACACCCTCGGACAAGCCGCATCACCCGGCGGCACCTACACCGCCCTCACCGCCGGACGACTGCACACCTGCGCCCTCAACACCGACGGTGCCGTCGCCTGCTGGGGCCTCGGGTACGACTACGACAACACCAACCCACTCGACAGCGACCCACCCACCAAACCACCCCAAGGCCCCTTCATCGCCCTAGCTGCCGGCGCCCGGCACACCTGCGCTCTCAACACCAACAACCACATCGAATGCTGGCCCCATCAAGGCGGCTCAGGAGGGCGCTATCACGAGACCTCCTACTGGAGCACCTGGAAAGACTCCCGCGCTACCCCTCTGTCCGGACAGTTCACCGCTGTCAGCGCCGGCAGGTACCACACCTGCGCCATCCGCCCCGACGGCACGATCAACTGCTGGAGCGCCAACGAACCCCGAACGCTAACGCAGGAGCCCCTAGCTGAGTAGTTCCGCGGGACTATCAGTGGCTCCCTGGGTGAACGGGTTCTCTCGCGGGCCGCGGAGATCCAGTCACTAAGAATTCTGCTGATAAATATTTAATATCTGCAATCCCGTATCGCTAAGATCGTCCCGTGCATCGAAGCGGGTGCTCCGACAGCAAGGGGGGCTCGGCCCGCGCTACGAGCGGGGCTCAGCGGCGGGTGGAGCCGGCATTGTTGTTAGTGGTCGCGCTCCTGGCGCCGGTCGTGGCGATCATCGGGTCCGTTGACGCGCAGCTTCCCCCGCCGGTCGGCACGGTCTGGCCCCCCGGGGTGCCGGTAGATCCGAACAATCCGGGGCTCTTCGACTATTTCTGGGACGCGGCGACGCGGTCGTTCACCCCCGTGGACGACTTCGTGCGGGTGGCGCCCGGCGCCACCGTCGACCTGCACATGCGCGCCAACGACGTCGTGGGCT
>JAPOYM010000079.1 GCA_026706565.1 bacterium | reverse complement strand
GATCGACGGCGACCTGCGCCTCGATCTGGGCGATCTGCTCCTGGATGTCGAAGGGCGCCGTCACCGGCGCCACGACCGTGAAGTCCATGGGGTAGATGCGGTAGGCGTCCTGCTGGGTCGCCCGGAAGCCGGCCTCGTACTGGTCCGAGAACAGTGCGATGCCCGAGGACTGGTAGGAGAACAGGTAGTTGACCGGTTCCCCGGTCCGGATCTTGCGGGCGATGCGCTCGTTCAGCTCGAAGGTGCTGCCGTCCCTCAGGACGTGGGAGAACGGCAGGTCGCCGCCGGCCTCGGTGGCAGCCGCCTGCGCGGCTGCGAGCTGGTCGGTTGCGAATGCGAGCGCCTCCTGCGCGGCGGCGGCCTCCTCGCCCGCAGCCTCGGCCTCGACCTGTGCGGCGGCAGCCTCCTCCTGGGCGGCTTCGGCCTCGGCCTGCGCGGCGGCGGCCTCCTCCTGCGCCTGCGCCGCGAACGCCTGGGCTTCCTCAGCCGTCGCCTGGGCGTCCCTGAGGGCGTCTTCGGCGGCAGCCACCGCAGCCTCGTTGCCCTCGGCGGTGGCCTGCGCCAAGTCCGCTGCCGCCTGTGCTTGGGCCGCCGCGGCTGCTGCGGCGGCGGCGGCGGCGTTGGCCGCGGCAGTCTCGGCCTCCAAGGCGTTCGCCCTGTTGTTCGCCGCGTCGGCGTCGGCCTGCGCGGAGGCCGCGTCCGCCCGGGCGGCCCGCGCCTCGGTCAGCGCGTCGTCCGCGGCGCCCGTGTCGGCGCACGACGCCGCCAGCACGGCCAGCGCGGCCAGCAGCGGAACCACGAACCAACGGCTCTTGCGTCTACGTGTCATGTGGTCTCTCTCCCCTGTGGGTCGGATCATGAGGCACGTCCCGGACCGTAGCGATCCGGCATGCGCCTGCGCGTATGCAGTCGGCGCTCACGGTCTCCCGAGGCGCCCGGCGGGACCATTCAAGTACACCGCCGGCCAGCGGGCAAACGGCCGGACATCCCGCTCACCTCCGCACAGCCGCTGGGGCACCTCCATGACACCTCCCGCACCCTCCGCGAGGCCGAAGCCGTATGCAGCACGCCCGGGCCCCGTTAGCTGAGACTGTCCCGCACACGCCCCCGGACCGGCTTGGGGAACAGCGATCGGGGCTCCCAGCGGGAACGCGTCATGCGATGGCGTCGGGGCGACGGGACACGTAGCGCAGCACCAGCGGGTAACCGACGACGGCGATGGCGGAGAAGATGAACCACTGCACGGCGTAGCCGAGGTGGGGACCCTCGGTCGGCGGCGGCAGCGCCAACATTCGAGGGTAGTCGCCGGGAGGCGGGTCCTGGCTGTTGAGCTGCAGATAGAAAGGGTGTACCGCGTAGTCCAGCTGGGCGGCGTACCGATCGATGTCGGGGCGCGCCAGGCTCGCTAGACGCCCCTCGGCCGGATCGGCCACCCCTAGGCCGGCGCGCTGCTCGCTGACCCGCACGACGCCCCGGACGACCACCTTTCCGTCCGGTGCGGGCGCGGGCGGCCGCGCCGCCGGGTCGCTGGAGGACTGCGGCACCCATCCCCGGTTCACGACGAGAGCCGGACCGTCAGCCAGCACCAGCGGGGTCAGCAGCCAGACGCCGGGCAGACCGCCCCGGCTGCGGTTCCGCACCGCCACCTCGTCGGCGGCGCGGTAGCGGCCAGTCGCCTCGACCACCCGGTACTCGACGCTCTCAGGATGACCGTCCGCGGCGGTCCCTTCGGCCAGGGTGCCCACCGCCACTACGGCCGCCGCGGTGCGCTCGGCCTGCAGGTCGTTAAGGTCGCGCCGCTCCTCCAAGCGCCGAAGCTGCCAGAACCCCAGGCTGACCATCACGACCAGCAGCGCCAGCACGGCTAGATGCGACACCAGCCACCAGGGCCGAAGAAACCGCCGCATAGCCGCCAGTATGCCGGGGCCCCGCGCTGAGCTGCGGCGATCGTGGGCGGGGGTTCAAGCCTCTGCCACAGGCGGGCCGGCTATAGGCCCAGCAGCGGTTCGAGGCCCACGGTGAGGCCGGGGCGGCCTGCTACGGCCCGGACCGCCAGGAGCGTCCCCGGCATGAACGATGACCGGTCGTAGGAGTCGGCGCGGAGCGTGAGGGTCTGGCCCTGCGCTCCCAGGATGACCTCCTGGTGCGCTACAAGGCCGGCCAGGCGCACCGAGTGAACCCTGATCCCACCGGGGCCCTCCCCGCCGCGGGCGCCGGGGAGGACCTCGGTGCGGGTCGGGTCGGGGTTCCATTCCGCCGAGGCGGCGGCCATGCGGCCAGCAGTCATCATGGCGGTGCCCGAAGGGGCGTCAACCTTGGCGTCGTGGTGCAGTTCGATGACCTCGGCGCTCTCGAACAGCGGCGCTGCCTTCTCGGCGAAATGCATCATAAGCACGGCCGAGACAGCGAAGTTGGGGGCGATGACGCAGTTGCTGGCCACGAAGAGCCTGGCGAGGCGCGCCAAGTCACCGGGGGTGAACCCCGTCGTCCCTACCACGGCGTGGATGCCGTCGGACGCCAGCCGCGCCAGGTTCGTGCGAGCGGACTCCAGGACCGTGAAGTCCACCGCCACCTCGGTCCGCGCCCGCGCCAAGGCGTCCGGCGAAGCGGAGATCCGCACCCAGGTCGCTCCGGGTGCTGCCGCCGCATCCACGAGATCGATCACCGGCACGCCCGCGGCGGCTGGATCGACGGCGGCGACCAACTCCATGTCGGGCGCCGTCGCAACAGCCGCGCACACCGTGCGGCCCATGCGCCCCGCAGCACCCAGCACGCCGACGCGGATCACGGGCCCGTCCGCTCAGTTCCGCCGGCGGCGGGGGCGGCTCGGCGGCTCGGCGGGACCGAGGTCTCCGAAGTCGGCGGCAGCGAGGCGGTCGAACTCTTCCGCGAACGACACCTCCTCGATGCCGGAGGGACTCGCCGGCCCCGACCTCCCCGACCGCGGCCCCCCGCGGTCGCGGCCGCCGTCACGGCCGCCGTCGCGGCCGCGGTCGCGACCGCCATCACGCCGCGCGGATCGTTCGCCGTCGTCGCGGCCGCCGTCGCGGCGCTCGCCGCTCCTGCCGTCGCGTCGGGCGCCCGAACGCCGCTCGGAGGAGTCGCGGGCGGGCCTGTCGCGCGGCGGGCCGTCACCCGCAGCGGGCTCGCCGTCGGACTCGTCGCCCACGGGGATGAGGCTGATCCGGTTGTTGCCGTCTACTTGGTCCACCCGCACGGTGATCTCGTCCTCGAGCGACAGGACCTCCTCGACGCGCTCCAAGCGGCGCCCGCCGCCCAGTTTCGAGATGTGTACGAGGCCGTCACGGCCCGGCAGGATGTTCACGAACGCGCCGAACCCGGTGATGTTCACGACCCGGCCCACATAGACGGCGCCCAGCTCGACGTCGGGCGGGAACACGATGGCCCGGATCCGCTCCTCGGCGGCGGCCACCGCCGACCGGGCTGTGGCGGCGACGGAGACCCTGGCCCCGCTGTCGTCCTCGTCCACCATGATCTCCGCGCCGGTCTCGTCCTGGAGGGCGTTGATTACCTTGCCCTTGGGCCCGATGACCTCGCCGATCTTGTCGGTCGGGATCTCGAAGGTGACGATCTTCGGGGCCGTCTCGCCCACATCGGCGCGGGGGCCGTCGATGGCGCCGCGCATCACGTTCAGGATCTGCATCCTTGCGACGCGGGCCTGCTCGAGCGCCGCGGCCAGCACCGAGGCGGGGATGCCGTCGATCTTGGTGTCGAGCTGCAGCGCCGTGACGTAGTCCTCAGTGCCGGCGACCTTGAAGTCCATGTCGCCGTAGGCGTCCTCGGCGCCGAGGATGTCGGTGAGGGCGACGTAGCGGTCGCCCTCGCTTATGAGGCCCATGGCGATGCCGGCGACCGGCGCGGCGATCGGCACGCCGGCGTCCATCAGGGAGAGGCTGGAGGCGCACACCGAGGCCATCGAGGAGGAGCCGTTGGAGGCGAGCACCTCCGACACCAGCCGGATGGTGTACGGGAACTCCTCGATCCCCGGGATGACCGGCAGCAGCGCCCGCTCAGCGAGGGCGCCGTGGCCGACCTCGCGCCGGCGCGGCCCCCGCATGAACCCGGCCTCGCCCGTGCAGAAGGGCGGGAAGTTGTAGTGATGCAGGTAGCGCTTGCGCTCGGTGGGGTCGATGCCGTCGACGATCTGGTCCATGCGTTGCGTGCCCAGCGTGGTGACGTTGAGCACTTGCGTCTCGCCCCGCTGGAAGAGTCCCGAACCGTGGGTCATGGCGATGACGCCCACTTCGGCGGTGACGGGCCGGATGTCGGTGGTGGCCCGGCCGTCGATGCGGCGGCCCTCGGACAGGATCCGCTCCCGCACGATGCTCTTGGAGAGCGAGCGGACCGCCGCCTTGGCCTGATGCTCCACGCCGTCTGCCTCCCCGAGGCGCTCGGCCACCGCGGCGACGATCGACTCGGCCGCCTGGCGCTCCGCGCTGAGGCGTTCGGCCTTGTCCGCGATCTCCAGGGCCGCAGACAACGGTCCGCGGCCGACTTCGGCGACCGCTTCAGCCACCTCGGCGCCGCAGTCGGCGGTCAGCTCGTATGCCATGGTGGGTTTCACGCCTGCGGTGGCGATGAGCCGCCGCTGGAGCGCGACGGCTTCGGTCACCCATCGCTTCGACTCCTCGAGCCCTTCGGCCAGCACGGCCTCGTCCACCTTCGGGGCGCCCGCCTCGTAGTGGCCCACCGAGCCCGGCGTGCCGGCGGCCTCGACCATCATCACCGAGACGTCGCCGTCGGCGGACACCCGCCCGGCGACGACCATCTCGAAGGAGCACCCGTCGGCTTCGGAGTAGGTGGGATAGGGGATCCAACGACCGTCGGCGGTGTAGCCGACGCGCACGGCGCCGACAGGGCCGCCGAAGGGTATCCCCGAGATGCCCAGAGCCGCCGAGGCGGCGTTGAGCGCCAGCACGTCGTAGGGATTCTCCTGGTCGGCCCCCAGCACGATGCCGACGACGTGGACGTCGTTGCGGAATCCGTCGGGGAAAGCGGGGCGGAGCGGCCTGTCGATGAGGCGGCAGGCCAGGGTCGCCTGCTCGCTGGCCCGGCCCTCTCGCCGGAAGAACGAGCCGGGGATCTTCCCCGCGGAGAACATGCGCTCCTCGATGTCCACGGTCAGCGGGAAGAAGTTGGCCCCCTCCCGAGGGCTCTCGGATGCCGTGGCGGTGACGAGGACCTCGGTCCGGCCGAGGCGGCCGAGGACCGCGCCGCCTGCCAGTGCGGCCATGCGGCCGGTCTCGAGGCTCATCTGCTTGTCTTCAGTACCGCCGATCGGGCTCGAGACGGTGATTGCCTCACCCATGGTTGGTTCCTTTCGGATTGATCACGGAAGCCGTCCGCCGCCCGCGGGGGCAGCGGCCCTCTTCGAGCGGGGACGGCGCCGGGAATCTGGGCCCGGCCGCCGGGGTGCTCTGGAGATGTGCCTGCGCGAAGTGTCTGTGGTTGTCAGCGACGCAGGCCGAGCTCGGTGATCAGAGCGCGGTAGCGCTCGACGTCCTCGCTCCGGAGATAGTCGAGCAGCCGCCGGCGGCGCCCCACGAGCATCAGGAGACCACGACGGCTGTGGTGGTCCTTCCTGTGTACCTTCAGGTGCTCCGTGAGATGGCTGATGCGGTCGGTCAGCAGCGCCACCTGAACTTCGGTGGAGCCGACGTCGGTTTCGTGCCGGCGATGCTTCGCGATCGTGTCGGCCTTCGGAGGCAGATGTTCGGCCATGATCCCCGCAGCCCGCGACACTGCGGGCCGGTTCCAACTCGTTGCGTGTGATTCCGCGTAATCGTTTCTGCGTTGCACCGTCAGGCTACCGCCCCGCCGCCCCGGCTCCACCACCCGCGCGCCCCGCACCTACCGACTGCCCGAAGCGAGCACGACCGCGGGGCAGAGCGCGTCGCCGCGGCGCTCGTAGACCCCCAGCAGCGAACCGGAGGCGTCCAGCACGGCCCAAGGGCCTTCGCCGCTGAGGCCCGAGGCCGGAAGGCGACGCCCGTGGGCCACCGCTCTCGCCGCCGCCTCGTCGACGGTCAGGGTCGCGTAGTCGCGCATGCCGACCGCCGGCGCCAACAGCTCCAGCCGCTCCAGCGGCCGGGCCGCGGCGACCGAGAACGAGCCGACCGCGGTCCGCCGCAGCGAGGTCAAGTGCGCGCCGCCGCCGAGAGCCGCACCCCAGTCGGCGGCGAGGGTGCGCACGTAAGTGCCCGACGAGCAGGCCGTCTCGAAGGTGGCTCTCGGCCTGGCGCCCGGGGTGAAGCCTGTCACCTCGAGGCGGTGGATGTGTACCGTGCGGGCCGCCCGGGGCACCGTGCGGCCCTCCCGCGCCAGTTCGTGCAGGCGCCGGCCGTCAACCCGCACAGCAGAGACCATGGGCGGGATCTGCTGGATCTCGCCGACGAAGCCGGCCGCTGCGGTGCGCGCGCTCGCCTCGGTCACCTCGGACATGTCCCATGTGCCGACCACCCGGCCCGCCGCGTCGGCGGTGTCGGTGGCTGCGCCGAAGAGGACCGTCGCCACATAGACCTTGCCGAGCGCCGTGATGTAGCGGAGCAGACGGGTGGCGCGGCCCACGCCGAGGATGAGGACGCCGGTGGCGTCGGGATCGAGCGTGCCCGCGTGGCCCACCTTGCGGGTCCCGAGCAGGCGCCGCGCCCGCGCTACTACGTCGTGGGATGTGCATCCCGGCGCCTTGTCGATCACCGCGAAGCCCTCGGGGGGCCGGTCGTGGGTCGTCACGGCGCGGAGAGCGCTAGCCGGTCGGCGGGGCCGGCTCGTCGCCGGGGCCGCTGAGGTTGCGGAGGATCTCCTCCACGCGGGCGCCGGCGTGCATGCCCTCGTCGGGGTGGAAGCGCAGGCTCGGCACCCGGCGAATGCGCGCCGCGCCGGCGAGCGCCGACTGGAGGCGGCGCCGGTAGCGGCCCAGTGTCTCGACGGTCGCCGCCTCGAGGTCGCGGTCGAGGTCGACGGTGGAGAAGTACACGTCGGCGAACGCCAGATCGCGGTCCACCGCCACGGCTGTGATCGCCACGAGGGCCAGCCGGTCGTCGTCGATCCTGGCCAGTTCGTCGGCCAGGATCTCCCGGAGCAGCTCCCCGAGCCTGTCCCCTCGCTCGAAGCCGCGCCGCCGGGCTGTCATCTCAGTCCGTCTCCAGCCAGCAGCGGCGCACCTCGAGCACCTCGACGTCGGGTTGCGCCCACACGAAGCGCTCGACATCGTCCAGCAACCGACCGAGGACCGCGCCCGACCCGCTGACCGCGGCGACGCCGAGACCGGCGCGCTGGCGGAGATCCTGGTGGGCCACCTCGGCCACCGACACGCCGAAACGGCGCTGCAACCGCTCCAGGATCGGACGCAGCACCGATCGCTTCTCCTTGAGCGAGCGGGCGCCCGGAAGGCGGACGTCCAGAATCATCGCAGCCACGATCGCCTCGCTCAGGGTGACCTCCCGCCGAGCTAGCTGGGGAGAACCTCGCGTTCGTCGAAGGTCTCGATTACGTCCCCCGACTTGAGGTCGCCGAAGTTGGCTAGGCCGATGCCGCACTCGAAACCGGCGCGCACCTCGGCAACGTCGTCCTTGAAGCGCCGCAGCGAGCGGATCTCGCCCTTCCAGATGACTGCGCCCTCGCGCAGGAAGCGCACCTTCGAGCCGCGGGCGATGACCCCGTGCTGCACGTAGCACCCCGCCACCGCGCCGACGCCTCGGATCCGGAACACCTCGCGCACCTCGGCCTCGCCGGTGACGTGCTCCTCGACGGTGGGCGCCAGCAGACCTAGCAGCGCCGCCTCGACGTCGTCGATGACCTGGTAGATCACCTCGTAGGTGCGGATCTCCACCTGCTCGAGGTCGGCGAGCGCCCGCGCCTTGCGGTCGGGCCGCACGTTGAATCCGATGATCGTGGCACCGGCCGTGGCCGCCAGCTGGATGTCGTTCTCGGAGACGGCCCCGACGGCTCTGTGTACGAACACCATCTTCACGTCGTCGCGCTCGATCTTGCGCAGCGCGTCGATCACGGCCTCCAATGAACCGTTCATGTCGGCCTTGACGATGAGCTTCAGCGCCGCCGTCTCGCCCGCCTGGATCTCTCGGAAGATGTCCTCGAGGCGGCCGCCGCCGGCGACCACCGACAGGTCGCGGCCCAGACTGGCGATCCGCTGCCAGTGCTCGCGGGTGCCCGCCACGCGCGCCGCGACCTTCTCGCTGGGGGCGACAGCGAACGTCGAGCCTGCCGACGCCGGCGCCGACAGTCCCAGCACGCGGATCGGCGTGCCGGGCGTGGCTCTGTCCACCTGCTCGCCGCGGTCGTTGATGAGGGCTCGCACGCGGCCCCAGGCGGCGCCCGCCACGACCGGTTCGCCGACCTGCAGGCAGCCGTCCCGGACCAAGAGGGTCGCCACCGGCCCGCGCCCCACGTCCAGATGCGATTCGAGCACGACGCCCTCGGCGCGGCCGCCCGGATGGGCTTGAAGCTCCTCCAACTCGGCGACCACCAGGATGTGCTCCAGCAGGTCCTCGATGCCCACATTCTGGAGAGCCGAGATCTCCACGGTGACCGTGTTGCCGCCCCATTGCTCGGGGACGAGATCGTGCTCGGCCAGTTGCTGCATCACCCGGGTCGGGTCGGCGTTCGGCCTGTCGATCTTGTTCAACGCCACCACGATCGGCACCTCGGCCGCGTTGGCGTGGCTGATCGCCTCGAGGGTCTGAGGCATCACGCCGTCGTCGGCCGCCACGACGAGGACCACTATGTCTGTGGCGTCGGCGCCGCGCGCCCGCATGGCCGTGAAGGCCTCATGGCCGGGGGTGTCGATGAAGGTGATGCGGTCGTCGCCCTTGCGCACCTGGTAGGCGCCGATGTGCTGGGTGATGCCTCCCGCTTCGCCGGCGACGACGTCGGTGTTCCGAATCTGGTCGAGCAGCTTGGTCTTGCCGTGGTCCACATGGCCCATGACCGTCACGACCGGCGGGCGGGCCTTGAGAGCCTCGCCGTCACCGCGGTCCACGGCCAGGAGCGCCTGCAGCTCGGACTCCTTCTCCTGACCCGGGTCGACCAGCCGCACCTCCACGCCCAGATCGGCTGCGAACAGTTCGATCATCTCGTCGGGAAGCGACTGGGTGGCTGTCACCATCTCGCCGTTCTGCAGCAGGAACCGCACGACGTCCGCGGCCGTGCGGTTCAGCTTCGGGCCGAGATCCTGGGGACTGCAGAGGCGCTCGACTACCACCTCCCCTGTCGGCACGGGCGCGTCCTCCGGCGTGTAGCTGGGGACGTCCACGGGCTGCAGTTCCTCGGCGAAGCGGCGGCGGCGGCGAGTCTTGCGACGTCTCGGCGGCTGGCGGCCCATACCGCCCCGACCAGGTCCCCGGGTGCCCGGCGGTCGCGGGACCGCGAGGTCCGGCCCCGCCCGGAGCGCGGGTGCCGCCGCCGGGTCGTCCGCCCGTCGGGCGGCGGTCGG
>JAPOYM010000055.1 GCA_026706565.1 bacterium | reverse complement strand
CGTACCTCATGCAGGACGAGTTCGGGCAGGTGCTCGAGGCCGAGTCGATCTCCGCGGGCCTGGACTATCCCGGCGTCGGGCCGGAGCACGCCCACTTGGCGGCCACCGGCCGGGCCCGCTACGAGAACGTCACCGACGAGGAAGTGCTGGAGGCGTTCGAGCTGCTGTCGCGCACCGAGGGGATCATCCCCGCCCTCGAGCCGGCCCACGGGCTGGCCTGGATCAGCCGGGAGCGGCGGGCCCTGGCGGGGCGCACGGTCCTGCTGAACCTCTCGGGCAGGGGAGACAAGGACGTCGACCTGGCAATGGGGCTGAGCGGGTGAGCGGGGCCGGGGACGGCCGCTTGGAGGCCGCTCTGCGCGCGGCCCGCCACCGGGGACGCAAGTGCCTCGTGCCTTACATCACCGGCGGGCTCCCGGGCTGGCAGGCCGCCGTCGAGGCCGCCGCCGCTGCCGGCGCCGACGCCGTGGAGATCGGCATCCCCTTCTCGGACCCAGTAATGGACGGCCCGGTGATCCAGGAGGCGGGGGACCGTGCGCTGGCCGCCGGCGCCACCCCGGCGGGCCTCCTCGCCGCCGCGGCCGGCTTGGACGTGGGCGTGCCGCTCGTCGTGATGACCTACTACAACATCGCCCACCACATGGGCCACGAGCGGTTCGCCAGCTCGCTGGCCTCCTCGGGCATCTCCGGGGCGATCCTGGCCGACCTGCCGCTGGAGGAGAGCGCCCCCTGGACTGCGGCGGCGGACGCGGCCGGCGTCGAGACCGTTCTGCTGGCCGCCCCCACGGCATCCGACGCCCGCTTGGAAGCCGTCTGCGAGCGGGCGAGGGGCTTCGTCTACGCCGTCGGCCTGCTGGGCGTGACCGGCGAGCGGGCCGCCCTGGCCGCCAGCGCGCTGGTCATCGCCCGCCGGCTCAAGGCGGTCACCGACCTGCCGGTGCTGGTCGGCGTGGGCGTCTCGACGCCCGCCGGGGCCGCCGAGGCGACCACCGTGGCCGACGGCGTGGTCGTCGGCTCGGCGGTCGTGCGGCGGCTGCTGGAAGGCGAAGGACCCGAAGGCGTGGGGGCCTTCGTCGCCGGCCTGCGGAGCGCCCTGGATCGGGGTCAGCCCGTCGGGACCTCCGCGGGCGGACCAGCGGGCGCCGCCTCCGACAGGTCGGTGCGGTACAGGTAGCGGACGTCCCAGACCCCGAAGAGGGTGGGCGTGGTGTTGCCGAACGTGTTGCGCACCGCGGTGAGGCGCTCGGGCACGGTGGTGTAGACGAGCGGCACGTTCTCGGCCACGATCTCTTGGACGCGGTGGTACTGGGCCACACGCGCCTCGTGGTCCAGCTCTTGGCTCGCCGTCACGTACAGGGCGTCTATCTGCGCCTCCCAGTCCGTGGCGGGGGACTCCTGGCCGGGGTGCCAGAGATGCAGGTCGCCGCTGCTGTGCCACAGGTTGATGCCGTTGTGCGGCTCCGGCCCGCCGGTGAAGCCGATCACCATGGTCTCCCAGTCGTAGGAGGCGCTGAGCTGGGCGACGAGCTCGCCGAACTCGATCACCCTGTAGTTCACCGCCAACCCGACGGCCTCCATGCCCTGCTGGATCAACTCGGTGGTGCGCTGGCGCACGGTGTTGCCGGTGTTGGTCGCCAGCGTGAAGCGGATCGGATTGCCCTCGGAGTCCTCGCGGACGCCGTCGCCGTCGCTGTCGGTCCAGCCCAACTCGTCGAGGATCTGCTCGGCGCGCGCCAGGTCGTACTCGTAGCGCGCCACGTCGGGGTTGTGGAAGTCCCCGGCCGCGGGACTCACCGAGGACCACTGGGGGTAGCCCAGGCCGTCCTGCACCTCGGAAATGATGGCGTCCTTGTCGATGCTGTGGGCCACCGCCTGCCGGAACTGCGTGTTGCTGAACCACTCTGACTTGACGGGATCCATGAACGGCTCGCCGGTGTCGGGATCGCTGCCGGGGTTCATGTTGAAGGCCAGGAAGGTGGTGCCGAAGGCGGGGCCTCTGCGGTGGATCGTGAAGTTGCCTTGGCCCTCGAGCGGCTCGAGACCGGCGTACTCCGCGCCGAGCACGCCGTGCAGGTCCGAACTGCCGTCCAGGAAGGCGGCGAGCTCGTCCTCGAGCTCCTCCACGATGACGTGGGTGATCTCGTCCAGGTACGGCAGCCGGTTGCCGTCGGCGTCGGTCATCCAGTAGTGGGGGTTGCGGTGCAGCACCAGCCGCTCGCCGGGCTCGTAGCTCGAGATCGTGAACGGTCCGGTGCCGACGATCTCGGCGGGGTCGGTGTCGATGCCCCAGACCGAGGCGAAGGTGCCGGCTTCCACGTGCCCTGCGAGCAGGTGCTCGGGGTAGATCGCCGTGCCGAGGGTGCGCAGGAACGGCGCGAACGGCACGGGCAGGGTGATCTGCACGGTGTGGTCGTCGCTGGCCGTGACGGCCATACGGTCCGTCTGCCAAGCGCCGTCGTCATCGAGATAGCGGAACTCGAACGTGGAGCGGCTCGACGCCGGAATGTCGTCGTTGTAGATGATCCGGTTGAAGGTGAAGTCGACGTCGTGGGCGGTGAACGGCTCGCCGTCGTGCCAGGTGACGCCCTCCCGCAGATGGAACGTCCAGGTGAGGCCGTCGTCGGAGCGCTCCCAGCTCTCGGCCAGGGCCGGTTCCACATCGTCGGTCAGCCAGGAGGTCTCGGTGAGCCCCTCGAACAGGTAGCCCAGCACGTCCGAGGAGCCGGCATCGTTCGAGACGGCCAGGTTGAAGGTGAGCGGCTCGGAGATGGTCGCCACCGTGAGACTGCCGCCGCGGGGGCCGACCGTGTAGCCGAACTCCGCGGCGTTCTGGCGGAGCCGGGCGACCAGCGACTCCAGCTCGCCGGACGCGGCCGCCGCGGCGGCCTCGGCGCCGGGAGGATCGTCCGATGCGACACCGGAGGCGGCGGTGGCCGCCAGCGAGAGCGGAACGGCGAACAGCGCGACGAGGAGCCGCGCCCGCGCCCGTTTGGAGATGGAGCGTCCCAACATCTGATCATGTGCCTTTCGGTCGCTGGTGCTGCCGGCAGGCCGGGATGCTATCCGGTGCCGCCGACGCCACGGCCTGTCATTCCGGCGAAGGCCCGAATCCACGCTCTGGTTGTCCGGGGGGTCCGGGGTGCCGTTCGCTCCTTCGGCGCGGGCGCAAGGCGTCGCGAATCGGCTCCCCGGCCCCCCGCCCTTCCCGTCGTCCATCTCCGTGCCGGCGACGCCGGAATCCCTGGACACCCCGACCTGTCATTTTCGGCGAAGGCCCGCATCCATACTTGGCCATGAGACCGGCGGTTACCGTGGACTGCCCGGCACGCTCCTAGGATTGCGCCGTCGGCACATGCACCAACGAGGAGCAGCGATGAGACTCCAACCGGGCGACCAGGCGCCGGATTTCCGGCTGCTGAACCAACACGGCGAGGAGGTGTCCCTCGAGGACTTCGCCGGGCGCAGGGTGGCGCTGTTCTTCTATCCGAAGGCCCTGACCCCCGGTTGAACCAAGCAGGCCTGCGGCATGCGTGACATCGCCGACCAGCTGCCTGAGGAGGTCTCCATCCTCGGCATGAGCGCGGACCCCCCCAACCGCCAGAAGCGCTTCGACGAGAAGCACGACTTGGGCTTCGGGCTGCTCTCGGACGCCGACAACTCCGTCACCGGTGCCTTCGGGGCCCGCAGCGAGAAGAAGATGTACGGCAACACCTTCATCGGCACCACCCGCTCGGCCTTCCTGATCGACGCCGAGGGCCGCATCGAGCAGGCCTGGTACGGGATCAGCCCCAAGGACACGCCGCTGGAGATCCTCGCCGCCCTCGAGGAGACCGAGTGACCGGCGGGCCGCTGCCGGCGCCTGCCTCCATCCTGCCCCACAGGCCGCCGTTCCTGTTCCTCGACGAGGTAACCGCCCTGGTGCCCGGCGAGCGGGCCGAGGGCTACTGGCGCACCACCGGCGACGAGGCCTTCTTCGGCGGTCACTTCCCCGGCCGGCCCACGCTGCCGGGCGTGCTGATGACCGAAGCCCTCGCCCAACTCGGCGCCTACGCGGTCCTCAGCGACGAGCGGATGGCAGGCAGGCTGCCGCTGTTCGGAGGAATCGACGGGGCGCGCTTCCGCCGCCAGGTGCTGCCCGGCGAGCGGCTCGACCTGCGCGTGGAGGTGCTGCGGCTGTCCGCACGCGCCGGCCGGGCGGCGGGGGAGGCCTCGGTAGACGGGGCGCTGGCGGCAAGCTGCGAGCTGCTGTTCGTCGCCGTGCCCGCCTGAGGGCCCCCTGGGGCCGGGCTCTCGGCTTGCTAGTCGGCGGGTGGGGGGCTGATGACTAGGCAGGCGTTGTGGCCTCCGAAGCCCGAGGGGGTCGGGGAGAGGCTGGGGCCGGGCTGCTGGCCTGCTAGTCGGCGGGTGGGGGGCTGATGACTAGGCAGGCGTTGTGGCCTCCGAAGCCCGAGGGGGTCGGGGAGAGGCTGGGGCCGGGCTGCTGGCCTGCTAGTCGGCGGGTGGGGGGCTGATGACTAGGCAGGCGTTGTGGCCTCCGAAGCCGAAGGAATTGGAGAGGCTGGGGCCGGGCGCCCAGGCGCAGGGGTCCGGGGCCACGATCCGGATCGGCGCCATGTCCGGGTCGGGGTTCTCGTAGCCCGCGGTGGGCGGCAGCACGCCGTGCTGCATCGCCATGATCACCGCCACGGCCTCGACGGCGCCGGCGGCCCCGAGGGCGTGGCCGGTCACGCCTTTCGTGGAGGTGACTAGGGGGCCGGGCGTGCCGAAGACCTTGACGATGGCTTCGGCCTCGTTGGCGTCGTTCAGCGGCGTCGAAGTGCCGTGGGCGTTGATGTGTACCACGTCGGAGGGTTCGAGGCCGGCGTCGGCGACGGCCCGCTCCATGCAGGAGACGGCGCCCGCCCCTCCGGGCGACGGCGCTGTGATGTGGTAGGCGTCGGCTGTGCTGGCGTAGCCCGTGATCTCTGCCAGGACTGCGGCCCCGCGGGCCCGGGCGTAGTCCAGCTCTTCGAGCACCAGCACGCCGCAGCCCTCGGCGTGGAGGAACCCGTCACGCTCGCGGTCGAAGGGACGGGAGATCCCGGTCCGAGAGAGCGCCGTCATGTTGGCGAACCCCTGCAGGCCCGTCGGCGAGCTCGAGCACTCCGAGCCTCCCGCCAGCATCACGTCGCAGCGGCCGTGGCGAATGAGCTCTGCGGCGTTGCCGATGGACTGGGTGCTCGAGGCGCAGGCCGTGGAGGTCACCTCGCAGGGCCCCTGGTAGCCGTGGCGCATCGACACGGCAGCCGCCGCGGCGTTGGCCATCATCATCGGGATGAGGAACGGCGTGACCCGCTTGGGTCCTTTCACGAAGTGCCAGAGAACGTGGGTCTCGGTGCTCATCAGGCCGCCCACTCCCGTGCCGATCCACACGCCGGCGCGGTCGGGGTCGGGATTCAAGTCGCCGGCCTCCTCGAGGGCCTCGGAGGCGCAGGCCAGGGCGAACTGCGTGAACCGGTCGTGGCGGCGCAGCTCCTTGGCGTTGGCGAAGTGCGGGGTCGGGTCGAAGCCCACCACGGCCCGCAAGCCTCGGGGCGCCTCGGAGAGCAGGCCGGCCCAGAAGTCCTCCCGACCGACGCCGCAGGCCGCTAAGACGCCGAGGCCGGTGACGGCCACCCGGCGGCGGCTCATCCCAATTTTGCTTCAATCATCGCGAAGGCGGCGCCGATGGTCTCGATGTCCTCGAGCTCCTCCTCCTCCACGGTGACGTCGAACTCCTCCTCGAGCGCCATCACCAACTCGACGAGGTCGAGGCTGTCGGCGTCGAGGTCGTCGGCGAAGCTGGCCTCGAGGGTCACCTGATCCGCCTCGACGGAAAGCACTTCAACGGCACAGCGCTGGAATCGTTCGAAATTGTCGTTGCTCACTGCGTTCGCTCCGTCGTCTCGGGGTCAACTCATGCTCAAGCCGCCGTCCACGGGAATGACGGCGCCGGTGATGTACCCGGCCTCGGGTGAGACCAGGAACCTTACGGCTGCCGCCACCTCGGCCGTTGTGGCGAAACGGCCGAGCGGGACCGCTGAGCGGATCTCTTCCTGTCGTTTCTCGCTCAGCGCCCCGATCATATCGGTCTCGACAGGGCCCGGCGCCACGACGTTGACCGTCACGTTGCGCCCCGCCAGTTCCTTGGCGACCGAGCGGGCGAGCCCCACCAGGCCCGCCTTGGAGGCGGCGTAGTTGGCCTGCCCGGCCTGCCCGCCGAGCCCCACCACCGACGAGATGAGCACGACGCGTCCCCAGCGGGCCCGCACCATCGACCGCACGCCTCGGCGCAGGAGCCTGTAGCCGCCGGTCAGGTTCGTGTCCAGCACGGCAGCGAAGTCTTCCTCGGTCATGCGCAGCAGCAGGTTGTCGCGGGTGATGCCGGCGTTGGACACGAGGATCTCCACCGCTCCGAGCGCCTCCTCGGCGGCGGCGTAGGCGGCGTCGATGTCCGCGGCGTCGGTCACGTCGCAGCGCACCGCTGTGAGCCCCGCCTCCTCGGCGGCTTCGGGGGGGCTGCTGCGATAGGTCACAGCCACCCGGTGTCCGGCGTCGCGCAGCGCGAGGGCGCAGGCCAGGCCGATGCCGCGGGCCCCACCGGTCACGAGCGCGGCCCGCCCGGTGCCGGCCGGGCCGTTCACAGCTCCCAGCGCAGCAGTGCGCTGGCTGCGGTCATGCCGGCGCCGAAACCCACGAGCAGCACGGTGTCGCCGGGGCCGAGGCGGCCGCTGTCGGCCGCGTCGGCGAGGCCGAGCGGGATGGAGGCCGAGGAGGTGTTGCCGGTCCAGCTGAGCACCTGCACGGTCTGATCCTCGGAGATCCCCAGCTTCTCGCAGGCGCTCTGGATGATCCGGGCGTTGGCCTGATGGGGTACGACCAGATCCACGTCCTCGATGCTGAGACCGGCCGACGCCAGGGCGCGCTCGCAGGTGGCCACCATGATCCGCACGGCTTGGCGGAAGACTTCGCGGCCCTCCATGTAGATGAAGCGGCCGAAGTCGCAGTGGAGCGATTTCTCCAACTCTCCGTTGCAGTCCAGCGCCCAACTCAACAGGGCGTTGCCTTCCGCCGGCGTGGCCGAGACGACCACGGCACCGGCGCCGTCGCCGAAGAGCACGGCCGTCGAGCGGTCCTCCCAGTCCACGAATCGGCTGAGCGTCTCCGACCCCACCAGCAGGACGTTGTCGGCGCCCGCCGCGATCAGACCGTGGGCCACGTTGAGCCCGTACACGAACCCCGAGCAGGCGGCGTTCAGATCGAAGGCCCCGCAGCGGGCGCCGAGGCTCGTCTGGACCGAAGCCGCCGTGGCGGGGATCACCCGGTCGGGCGTGGTCGTGGCGAGGATGATCGCATCGAGGCTCTCGGCCGCGAGGCCGGACATCTCGAGGGCGCGCCGGCCGGCGTCGATGGCCAGCGAGCGCGTCGAGCCGCCGACGCGCCGTTCCTTGATCCCCGTGCGTTCGGTGATCCAGGTGTCGGTGGTGTCGAGTGTCTCGGCTAGGTCGTGGTTGGTGACGACACGCTCGGGAAGGGCCGTGCCGTAGCCGATGATGCGACTGCCGCGGCTCATGGCCCCGGGGGTCCTCGCCGCGCGGGCCCGCCGGCCGCCGCGAACTCGGGCATCAGTCGGTGCGCAGCCAGGCGATCGGCTGGTTGATCGTGACCCGCTCGCCTTCGACGGCCAGGTAGTCCATCACAACGCCGTTGAACGGCGAACGCACCGGCTCGCCGCCCACGTCGCCCAGCACGGCGCCGGCGACGATCCGGGAACCCTTGCGGTCGGGGCGCGTCGGCGCGAACACGCCGGCAGCCGGCGCCACGACCAGCCGCTCGTGGGCGTAGAGCGACTCGCCCTCGGCGCGGGCGGACTCCTCGGCGCCTCGGGCGCCGACGGACTCCAGGAGCGGTTCGATGTCGGCGGGGCTCCGCACGCTCAGGGTCACCGCCGCGCGGTCGATGCGCTTCGCCAGCGCGGTCAGCGCGCTCCCCGGCCCGAGTTCGACGATCGTCTCGCTCCCGGCGTCGAGGGCGCGGCGGATCGTCTGCCTCCAGCGGACGGGACTGGTCAGCTGGCGGGCCAGCAGGCGCGGCCACGGGCGGGCGGTCTCATAGGGGGCGGCGTCCACGTTGGCGTAGACCGGGGCGTCGGGGTCCTGGAAGTCGGCCTGCGCGATCGCCTTGGTGAGGCGGTCGAAAGCCGATGCCATGAAGGGGGTGTGGAAGGCCCCGCCCACCTGCAGGCGCACTGCCCGCTTGGCGCCCGCACGGCGCGCCGCCTCGCCGGCGGCGGTCACGTCAGCGGGCGAGCCGGCTATCACCACCTGACCGGGGGCGTTGTAGTTGGCCACCCAGACCTTCGGCCCGGCCTCTCCGCAGGCCGCCTCCACCTCGGCGTCGGCCAGCCCGAGGATCGCCGCCATGGTGCCGTCCTGCTCTTCGGAGGCGATCTGCATCGCTTCGCCCCGCTCGGCCACGAGATAGGCGGCCTCGCCGAAGTCCAAGATGCCCGATGCCACTAGGGCGCTGTACTCGCCGAGGCTGTGGCCGGCGTGCGCGTTCGGCATGAGGCCCACCCTCGCCAGCGCGTCGAGCACGAGCATGCTCATTACGAACGTGGCGATCTGGGCGTTGCGGGTCTGCCGGAGCTGCTCGGCGTCGGCTTCGAGGAGCAGCGAGGCGATGTCCCGGCCGGTGGCCCGGCCCGCCTCCTCCACGAGCTCCCACGACGGCTCGTCCACCCACGCCGCTCCCATGCCGGGCGCCTGCGAGCCCTGCCCGGGGTAGGTGAAGACGATCATCGCAGGCTCGCCGGCGCGAGCCGGACCCGCGGTGGCATGGGACGGCAGGCTGTAGCCGTGTCACGAGACATGGTGGAGCAGGACCTCGTAGATCGACAGGTGCTTGGCGACAGGTGCTTGGCGACAGGTGCTTGGAGCGTGTGGCACCATCCTACACTGGTCGAGCGACCGGCCCGGGTGGCGGAATTGGAAGACGCGGAGGACTCAAAATCCTCTGACCCTGCGGTCGTGTGGGTTCGAGTCCCACCCCGGGCACTGTCCCCGGCAGCGAGTGCAGGCCCCTGCCCGCCATTGCCGTCCACCGAACGCCGGAATCCCAGGATCAGTCCGACCTGCCCCGGTGCCGGCCGCTGTTCAGATGCGCAGTTTCTCGGCGACTCTGAACGCCAGGTCGAGGGACTGCGAGCCGTTCAGGCGGGGGTCGCACATCGTCTCGTAGCGGATCGGCAGGTCGTCGTGGCTGAGATCCTCGGGTCCGCCGAGGCACTCGGTCACGTCGTCGCCGGTGAGTTCCACGTGGATCCCGCCCGGCCAGGTGCCCTCCGCCCGGTGTACGGCGAAGAAGGTGTCGATCTCGGCACAGATGTCCTCGAGGTGGCGGGTCTTGTGGCCCGTGGTCGATGAGGTGAAGGTGTTGCCGTGCATCGGGTCGCACGCCCAGACCACCGGATGG
>JAPOYM010000106.1 GCA_026706565.1 bacterium | reverse complement strand
TCACCTGCCCCTACCACCACTGGTCCTACGGTCTGGACGGGGCGCTGCTGGGCGCCCCGGCGATGGAGCGCGCCGTCAGTTTCGACAAGGCCGACTACGGCTTGCCGCGCCTGCGCACCGAGCTGTGGCAGGGGTTCGTGTTCTGCAACTTCGACGCCGAGGCGCAGCCGCTGGGGCCCACCCTGGGGAAGATCGACGACATCCTGGAGAACTTCGGCCTTCCCGACACCGTGACCCGCGAGGGCAAGACGCTGCCGGACCTGCCGTGGAACTGGAAGGTCATGATGGAGAACTTCAACGACCCGTACCACGCCAGCCGGCTGCACGGGCCGCTCCAGACGTTCGCCCCGAGCCACCTCAACGACTACCTGCCGTGGGACCCCGACGACGGGGCCATCGGTCGCATCCAGCACTTCACTGACATCGACGGCTCCTTCAACCCCACCAAGAAGTGCATCCTGCCCGTGTTCCCGAACCTCACCGAGGCGCAGCGCAGGCGCGGCTCGTTCGTGCTGATCCCGCCGACGCTGTCGCTGGCGATCGTGCCGGACGAGATCGCCTACTTCATCATCAGCCCGGACGGGCCGGGCGAGATCACCATCCACATCGGCTACTGCTTCGAGGCCTCGGCGCTGGCGGACCCCATGTTCGAGTACCTGTTCGAGCAGGCCGAGCAGGGGGTGGACAACTTCAACGTGCAGGACGTCTACGCCGACCGCATGGTGCAGAAGGGCTTGAACTCGGTGTTCGCGCCGCGCGGCCGCTACTCCTGGCAGGAGGAGACCCTGGCGCAGTTCAACCGCTGGCTGGTGACCCGCTACGAGCGGCACTGGCCGTCCAATGGCGGTTAGGGGATCGGGCGGCGCTCCCGTCGGGCGGCCCAGGCGACCCTGCGGCGGCGGGACGCGCACCTAGGCTGAGGCTATGGAGTCGAGACCGCCGGCCGCCGCGCCGACCGCGGCGGAGGCGCGAGTCCTCGACGAGGCCGTCGGGCCTCGCAGCGATGCCCTCGACACCCGGGTGATCCGGCGCGGCCCAGACCGTCGCCACCTGCTGCTGCCCGCCTTGCACGCCCTGCAGGACGGGGTCGGCTGGATCAGCCCCGAGGCGCTGGCCGAGTTGTGCGCGCGCCTCGAGGTGCCCCGCGCCGAGGCGTTCGGCGTCGCCACGTTCTACGCGCTGCTGCGCACCGAGGAGGGTCCGGGCACCGCGGTACACGTCTGTGACGACATCGCCTGCCGCGTCAGCCCCGAGTTCCGCGAGCCCCGAGGTCACAACGGTCATCGGGGCGGCGAGTCGGTCGGCGTCCACCCCAGCCCCTGCCTAGGCCAGTGCGACCGGGCGCCCGCCCTGTTCGTGCAGCGCTCGGGCGAGGATCAGGCTCGCTGGTGCGCCACAGCGCCGGTCGCGGCAGCCGTGGAGGGCGGCGCCGGCCGGCCCGACGGCGCCCGCGTCGTCGCGTCGGGCCCCAGTTGGCTGACGGAGCGCATCGGCCTCGTCGACCCCGCCAGCCTGGAGGACTACCGGGCGCGCGGCGGCTATCGGGCGCTGCGCGCTGCTCTGGCCATGGGGCCCGAGGCGGTGCTTCGAGAGGTGGCCGACTCGGGGCTGCGGGGCAGGGGAGGAGCGGCGTTCCCGACCGGGGTGAAGTGGCGCGCCGTGGCGTCCACGCCGCGCCCGGAGCGTTACGTCGTGTGCAACGCGGACGAGTCCGAGCCGGGCACCTTCAAGGACCGGGTGCTGCTGGAAGGCGACCCCTACGCCCTCGTCGAGTCGATGACCATCGCCGCGCTGACCGTCGGCGCCGCCAAGGGCTATGTGTACATCCGGGGCGAGTACCCCGAAGCCGAGGAGCGGGTGGCCCACGCCGTTCAGCAGGCCCGCCGCCGCGGGCTCCTCGGTGCCGATGTGGCGGGCAGCGGCCTGAGTTTCGACATGGAGGTTCGCCGGGGGGCGGGGGCGTACATCTGCGGCGAGGAGACCGCCCTGTTCAACTCCCTGGAGGGTTTCCGCGGCGAGCCGCGCTCCAAGCCGCCCTTCCCCACAGAGGCGGGACTGTTCGGCCGGCCCACCGTGGTGAACAACGTCGAGACCCTGTACAACGTGCCGGTGATCCTCGACCGGGGGGCGGCGGCGTTCCGCCGAGTGGGCACCGCCGAGAGCCCCGGCACCAAGCTCTTCTCGGTGGCGGGGTGCGTCGAGCGCCCCGGCACTTACGAGGTGCCCTTCGGCACGCGCCTCGACGAACTGCTGGGGCTCTGCGGCGCGGCCCCCGGCGCCGTGCTGCTCGGCGGCGCGGCCGGGGCGTTCGTCCCGCCCGCGGCCGCCGACGTGCCGCTGAGCTTCGAGGACGTGCGCACCGCCGGCCTCACCCTCGGGTCGGGCGCGGTCACGGTCTTCGACGCTTCGGTGGACATGGCCGACATCGTGGAGCGGATCACGGCCTTCTTCCGCGACGAGTCCTGCGGGCAGTGCGTGCCGTGCCGCGTGGGGACCGTGCGCCAGAACGAGGCTGTCGTCCGCCTGCGGAACGGCTCGACGCTGCCGGGCGACGCCGGTCTGCTGGACGACTTGGCGGAGGTGATGGGGGACGCCTCGATCTGCGGGCTGGGCCACACCGCGGCCTCGGCGGTCACTTCGGCGCTGCGGTTGGGGCTCCTGACAGCGAAGGCCGCCGCCGGCGCGGGCCGATGAGCGCTCCCGTGCCGGTGGGGCCTCCCCGCCGCAAGATCAGCGTGGAACTGAACGGCACAGAGCACGCGGCCCCCGAGGGCAGCACCGTCTTGGACCTCTGCCGGGCCGCCGGTGTGGAGGTGCCGACGATCTGCTGGGCGCCGACGATCACTCCGGCGAACGCCTGCCGGGTCTGCGTCGTCGAGCTCGACGGGGCCCGCACGCTGGTCCCTGCCTGCTCGCGCCGGGTCGAGGCGGGTATGAGCATCCGCACCGACAGCGAGCGGGTGCAGGCGGCGCGCCGGATGGTCCTGGAGCTGCTCGCCTCCTCGGTGGACCTATCCGGCGCCGACGCGGACATCCTCCAGTGGCTCGAGCAGTACGGCGCCGACCCCGAGCGCCACGGCGCAGACCGGGCGCGGGTCTCCGAGCCGGTGCGCCGCCACGACGAGTTGTACGTCCGGGACTACGACCGCTGCGTGCTCTGCTACAAGTGCGTCGACGCCTGCGGCGCCGAGGCGCAGCACACCTTCGCCATCGCCGTGGCCGGTCGGGGGTTCGACGCCCGCATCTCCACCGAGTACGACGTGGAGCTCCCCGAATCGGCTTGCGTCTACTGCGGCAACTGCATCGGCGTGTGCCCCACGGGCGCGCTGATCTTCACCCGGGAGTTCGACCTCCGCCGCTCGGGCCGGTTCGACCCCGAGGCCCAGACGGTCACCACGACGGTCTGCCCGTACTGCGGGGTGGGCTGCAACCTGGAGCTGCACACCCAGGACGACGTGATCTTCCGGGTCACCTCCCCGGACGACCACGAGGTGACCTCCGGCCATCTCTGCATCAAGGGCCGCTTCGGATTCGAGTACGCGGGCCGCCGGGAGCGGCCGAAGGGGACCGATCCGGCGGATGTGAGCCCGCGGGCGTGAAGGGGGCCACCGGCGAGCGGGCCCGCCCGCGGTGGGTTCTGCTCGGAGTCGGCGTGGCCGCCGGATTCATAGCCGGGCTGTTCGGCGTCGGCGGGGGGATCTTCATCGCCCCCGGTCTGATGCTGCTGGGGGGCTTCCGCCAGCGGGTGGCGCACGGCACCTCGCTCGCCACCTCCGCTCTCTTCGCCGCCGCCGGGCTCGTCGCCTACGCCCTCAACGACTCGGTGGACGCCGTGGCCGGCGCGCTGATCTTCGCCGGCTCAGCAGTGGGCGTGCTGGCGGGGGTGGAACTGCTCGACCGTGTGCGCATCCGCACGCTGCAGGTGGCCTTCGTCGTGCTGCTGGCGGTGACCGCGGGACGCATGCTGGCCGGCACTGCCGATGCCGCCGGCGAGCTGTCGCTGAGCGTGGCCGTGGCGTTCGGGCTCGCGGGGTGCGGCGTGCTGGTCGGCCTAGTGGCCGGTCTGATGGGTGTGGGAGGGGGCGTGATCGTCGTTCCGGCGCTCGTGATCCTCTTCGAGATGGGCGACGTGGCCGCCAAGGGGACCTCACTTTCGGTGGTGCTCCCCACCGCCGTCGTCGGGACGCTGCGCAACCTGCGCAACGACAACGTCGACCTCCGGGGCGCGCTGGTGATCGGGGCAGGGGGCATGCTGTCGGCGTTCGGCGGCGGGATGCTGGCGGGTGTGATCCCGTCGTCGGTCTCCTCGGGGCTGTTCGCCGGCCTGCTCATCGTGATCGCACTGCGCATGATCCGCGACCTGCTCCGCGAGTCCGCCGACCCGCACGACCGGTCCCCGCCGCCCCCGCGGCGGCAGCGGTAGGCCCGGCTAGGTGCGTGCCGAGCAGTCCACGGTCACCGCCGGTCGGGTGGCCGAGTCCTGGATTCCGGCCTTCGCCGGAATGACGGGTCGGATTCGGTTCCTTGCCTTTGGCGCCGCTCGGTGCGCTAGCATCTGCTCGCTGGCACCTGTGGACAGGGGGCGGGCACTCGGTGCGAGCTGTACCGGCGCTCTGTTCTCGGTGGTTTGGCCTTCGGTCCGCCTGAAGGGCGGAACCCCAGGGAATTGCGAGGATCACGAAATGGTAGAGTCGGAAATCGATTGGCTCAGCACAGAAGACACGGCGCGGCGCCTCGGCCTCACGACGAGGACGATTTATCGTTTCGTCGACATCGGCCAGCTTCCGGCTTACCGGTTCGGGCGCGTGTTCCGCTTCAAGGCGAGCGACGTCGACCTGTTCATCGAGCAGTCCCGCGTCGAGCCGGGAACGCTCAAGCATCTCTACCCCGATCCGATTCCTGCACAGTCGAGCAGTTCCGGCGAGGAAGAGGCCCCGGAGGAGAGCTAGTCGCTTGGCTGCACCTCCGCACCGCCGGCGCATCAGCGTGCGTCCGCGCCGCTCCTCACGCGGGAACCTCGCCACGAGCCGTCTGCAGCGTTGACGCCCGCGACTGAGCAGTCCGTGAGCCGGTCCCGGGTCACGGTTCCCGGAAACCACCTCCTCGCTGGCCTGCTGGGCCCGGCGGACCGCCACCTGCGGCTGCTGGAGGCGGCGTTCCCGCAGACCGACATCCACGTCCGCGGCAACGAGGTGACCCTCAACGGTCCCGAGGCCGCGGTCGTGGCCCGAGTCTTCGAGGAGCTCGTCACGCTGGTCCGCGGGGGGCACCCCGTGGACTCGCGGGCCATCGTCCACGTGATCGACTTGGTAGCGGCGGACGAGAGCCCCAGCGAAGTCCTGAGCGACGAGGTGCTGCGCCACGCCCGCGGCGCGGCCGTGCGGCCCCGGTCGCGGGGCCAGAAGACCTATGTGGACGCCATCCGTTCTGCGGTGGTCACCTTCGCCATCGGCCCCGCGGGCACGGGCAAGAGCTGGCTGGCGGTCGCCTCGGGCATCGCCGCTCTGCAGGCGCGGGAGGTTGAGCGGATCATCCTTACCCGCCCGGCGGTCGAGGCAGGCGAGCGGCTCGGGTTCCTGCCCGGCGACGTGGCCGCGAAGGTGGACCCGTACCTCAGGCCCCTGTACGACGCCCTATACGACATGCTGGACCTGAACGGTGTGCAGCGGCTGCTGGAACAGGAGGTCGTGGAGGTGGCGCCGCTGGCGTTCATGCGCGGCCGCACACTGAACCGCAGCTTCATCATCCTGGACGAGGCGCAGAACACCACCCCGGAGCAGATGAAGATGTTCCTCACCCGCATCGGGTTCGAGTCTCGGGCCGTCGTCACCGGCGACGTCACGCAGGTGGACGTGCCCGGCGGGCGCTGCGGGCTCGACGGGCTCGAGACTCTGCTGGGCGGGATCGAGGGAGTGCGCTTCGTCCACCTGTCCAGCCGGGATGTCGTCCGCCATCCCATCGTGGCCGACATCGTCAACGCCTACGAGAAGGCCAGCAGCGAGGCAGGCGACGAGCCGCTCGGGAGTCGGCCGCGGTGAGCGACGATGCGGCTGCGGGCCCACTGAGCCGCAGCGGGCCGCGGCCGGCGGCCGACGGTTCCGGGGCCGCCGAGTCGCCCGCAGCGCCGCGGCGGCGGATCAGCCACGGGCCGGTGACCGTCGACGTGGCCGACGAGCGCGCTGCCGCCTCCGAGGCCCGCCCGCCGATGGTCCTGGAGCTCGACCGCTGGGGTCGCCTGGCCGCGGCCGCCGCCCACGATGAGGGGGTCCGCCGCCCCGCCGAGATGGGGCTGAGGTTCGTGGACGAGGCTGTGATCTCCGAGCTGGCGGGGCGCTGGCTCGACAGCCCTCGTCCCACCGACGTCCTGGCCTTCCCCGTGGAGGCGCCGTCGCGCCGGCCGGGCCGCCGAATCGGCGGGGGGCCTCCGCTGCTGGTCGGCGACGTGGTGGTGTGCCCGTCGGTGGCGGCCCGCGGGGCCCGCGCGGCCGGGCGCCCGCCGGAGGACGAGCTGGCGCTGCTCGTCGTTCACGGCGTGCTGCATCTGCTGGGCCACGACCATGCGGGCCGCATCGAGTCCCGACGCATGCGACGCCGCACTAGGGCGCTGCTCGCCCGCCACGACCGGGTGTGAGCAGGTTGCCGGCGCCGCTCTCGGAGGACCGCCCGCTCCGGGGCGGCCGAGCCGGGTCGTGAGCGGGCCGTGACCGAAGTCCTAGCGCTCGTGGCGGTCGGGGTCCTGAGCCTCTGCGCCGTGGTGCTGTCGGCTGCGGAGACGAGCCTCACCCGTCTGCGCCAGAGCCAGGCGCGGGTGCTCATCGAGGAGGAGCCCACCGGTACGAGCCCTCTCGGCTGGCTCTTGGGGAGGCGCCGGCAGACGCTCGCCGTCGTGGCCGGGCTGGTCCTGGCCTGCCATCTGGGCGTCGCCACCCTGGTGGCGTTCCTGGCGCAGCGACGCTGGGGGCCCGGCGCGCTCGCTGCGGCGTTCGCCGTCGAGTTTGCCGTGCTCTACCTCGCCACGGCCATCGGGGCGAAGTCGGTGGCCATGCGCAGGCCCGAGCGCGTCGCCCGGTTCGTCGCCCCGATCCTGCGAGTGCTGGTGGTGTTCACCCCGCTGCGGCTGTTGATGGGCGTGGGGCTCTCGGGGCGGTTCGGCCAGAGCGAGCGCGTCGAGCCGGAGGCGGTCTCGGAGGAGGAGCTCTTGGCCGTGGCCGAGTGGGCGGCCGCCGATGAGAGCATCGAGGTGCAGGAGCATCGTCTCATCGAGTCCGTCATCTCCTTCGGCGACACCATCGCGCGCGAGGTCATGGTGCCGAGGACCGACATGGTGGCTATCGAGGCGACCCTCAGCGTGTCGGAGGCCTTGGAGGTGGCTCTGTTCAACGGCCTGACCCGCATCCCCGTCTACGGCGAGGGGATCGACGACATCGTGGGGCTAGCGCACGTGCGCGACCTCATCGCCGCGGTGCGCGACGAGGGCGACGACAGGCCCGTGGGCGAGGTGATGCGCGAGACCGGCTTCGTGCCCGACACCAAACGCACCGCCGAACTGCTGCGAGAGATGCAGGGCGGCCGGTCGCACCTCGTGATCTTGGTGGACGAGTTCGGAGGCACGGCGGGCCTCGTGACCCTGGAGGACCTGCTGGAAGAGATGGTGGGCGAGATCACCGACGAGTTCGACGTCGAGCAAGCGCTCGTGGAGGACGTGGGGGAGGGGGCGTTCCGGGTGAGCGGCCGGGTGCCGTTGAGCGACCTGTCGGAGGTCCTGCAGGCAGAGCTGCCCTCGGGGCGCTGGAGCACCGTGGGAGGCCTGATTTTCACCATGTTGGGCCGTGTGCCCGCCGAGGGCGAGAGCCTCGACGTGAACGGCCATCGCTTCTTGGTGGAGCGGGTGCAGCGGCGGCGCATCGCCCGGGTGCTGGTCACGGGGATCGACAGCGGGCCGGCGGCGTGAGCCCGGTCGGGGGCCGGGGCGCCGCGTGAGACCTGAGGAGGGCCTCCGGTCTGGCTTCGTGACGCTCGCCGGTCGGCCGAACGTCGGCAAGTCCACGCTGCTGAACCGGCTGTGCGGCGAGAAGGTCTCCATCGTCAGCGACAAGCCGCAGACCACGCGGCGCGCCGTCCAAGGCGTCCTGCACCGCCCCGGCGTCCAGGTCGTCTTCGTAGACACGCCCGGCATCGGCAAGCCGCGCACTGCGCTGGGCGCCCGGCTGAACGCCACCGCCGCCGATGCCCTCGTCGATTCTGACGTGTCATGCCTGGTGGTCGACGCCACGGCGCCCTTCGGCCCCGGCGACCGCTTCGTGGCCGCCAAGCTCCCCGCCGACGGCGTGGTGGTCGTCAACAAGATCGACGCGGCGGCGCCGGCGCGGATCCTCCAGCAGCTCGCGAGGACCGCTCAGGTGCCGGCGGAGGCGTACTTCCCGCTGTCGGCGCGGACAGGCGAGGGGGTCGAGGCGTTCGTGGATCACCTCCTCGAGCGCATGCCCCCGGGGCCTCCCTACTACCCCGAGGGGACGGTGAGCGCGGTCCCCGACGAGACGGCCGTGGCGGAGCTGGTGCGCGAGCAGCTGCTAGCGGTGGTGCGCGACGAGCTGCCTTACGCCATCGCCACGCGGGTCACCGAGTGGCACTGGCCGCGCATCCGCTGCGAGATCCTCGTCGAGCGGGCCTCGCAGCGCCGCATCGTGATCGGCCACCGCGGCAAGGTGCTCAAACAGGTGGGAACGCGGGTGCGCCGGCAGCTGCCGCCGGGCGCTTACCTCGAACTGCACGTCGCCGTGGACCGGGACTGGCAGGACCGGCCCAGCGCCGTCGAGCGCTACTGCGAGGGTTGACCGGCGCCGAGGCGCCGACTGCTACAAATGGCATCGATGAACGGTGCCGAGCCGACTTGGCCGCCGAGTGCCCCATGAGCCTCCCCGACATAGACCTCTCCGCCGTGCCGGCGCATGTGGCGTGCGTCATGGACGGCAACGGGCGCTGGGCGGAGCGCCGCGGCCTGCCGCGCACCGCAGGACACGAGGCCGGACTCGATGCGCTGTTCGACGCTGTGGACGGGGCGTTGGAGATAGGCGTGCAATGGTTGACCGTCTACGCCTTCTCGACTGAGAACTGGAGCCGGCCCCGCAGCGAGGTGCGCTTCCTGCTGGAGTTCAACCGCTCCATCCTGGGCGCCCGACGCGATGAGATGCACCGCCGCGGCGTCCGCTTGCGCTTCGTCGGCGGGCGCGACCGGCGCCTCGCCCGGGGCCTTCTCAAGGAGATGGACACCGCAGCCGAGCTCACCGCCGCCAACCGCCGCCTCACGCTCACGGTGGCCTTCAACTACGGCGGCCGGGCCGAGATCACCGAGGCGGTGCGCCGGATAGTGGCCGCGGGCATTCAGCCCGGCGAGATCACCGAGGACACCGTCGGCTCGCACCTCTTCACCCCCGACATGCCCGACCCGGATCTCTTCATCCGCACCTCGGGCGAGTACCGGCTGTCGAACTTCCTGCTGTGGCAGGTGGCCTACAGCGAGATGGTCTTCCTGGACGTGCTGTGGCCCGACTTCAGCCGGCGGCACCTGTTCGAGGCCGTAGCCGAGTACCAGCGGCGCGAGCGCCGTTTCGGAGGGGTGGACCAATGAGGCCGCCGTGGGGCCGCCGGGGCGCTGCGACCGCTCGCTGGCCCCGAGAGGGCGAGGCGCCGAGCGGGCGGGGCCGTGGGCGCGCCTGACTGGACGGGGCCCTACCGCGACGAAGCGGTGGTGCTGCGGACCTATCGCTTGGGCGAGGCCGACCGGATCGTCGTGCTGTTGGGGCGCGACCACGGCAAGATCCGCGGCGTGGCGAAGGGGGTGCGCCGGACCCGCAGCCGTTTCGGGTCGCGCCTCGAGCCGGCGAGCTGCGTCAACGTCTCGTTGTGGCGGGGAAGGGGCGAGCTGGACACCATCACGGGCGCCGACAGCGCCGGCGGCGTCGAGCAGTTCGCAGCGCTGCGGGAGGACTTGGGGCTCATCAGCCGGGCCATGGCCATGTTGGAGGCCGTCGAGCGCTTGGCGCTGGAGTACACGCCGAGCCCCGAGCTGCACGACAGGCTGCTGCGGGGTCTGCGCTCGCTGCGAACGCACCCGTCGGCGCTCAGCGTCGGCGCCTTCCTGTGGCGGCTGGCGCAGCTCGAAGGTGTGGCGCCGAGCGCCGAGGGCTGCGTGTACTGCGGCCACGGCGACGCGCTCGTCGCTATCGACGTCGCCCACGGCGGGCTCACCTGCGGTCCCTGCCGGCCCGCTGCGGCGACGGCGGTCGACGAGGAGACCGTGGCGATCCTGCGGGAAGTCTTAGGAGGGCAGCTAGCGGCGGCGCTGTCGCGTCCCCCCTCGGCCGCCGCTGAGGCGGTGGAGCGACTGGCCGTGGCGGTGCTCGAGCAGCACATCGAGCGGCGGCTGCGCGTCCCGCCGCTGCTCGGCGCCGTCGCCGCGCCGGAGCGCCACAAGGCGAGGGGGCGCCACCCGCGCCGGTAGCCTGCGGGCGTGCCCGGGACAGACCCCTCAGCGCCGCAGCCCGACACCACGACGTCCGAGAGCGCCTCCGGCAGCGACAGCGAACGCCTGAACGCCGTGGTGAACCTCTGCAAGCGGCGGGGCTTCGTCTTCCAGTCGGCGGAGATCTACGGCGGGTTCCGGTCCGCCTACGACTACGGCCCGGTCGGGGTCCTGATGCTGCGCAACGTGAAGGAGGCCTGGTGGCGCTCGGTCGTGCAGATGCGCCCCGACGTGGTGGGGATCGACGCCGCCGTCCTGTCGCCCCCGGCCGTCTGGGAGGCTTCGGGCCACCTCGAGAGCTTCACCGACCCGCTAGTGGAGTGCCGCGGCTGCGGGCGCCGCCACCGGGAGGACCAACTCGAGGACCCGCAGCGCTGCCCCGAGTGCGGGAGGGCGGGAAGCCTCAGCGAGCCCCGCCAGTTCAACCTCATGTTCCGCACCCACGCCGGCCCGGTGGTCGAGACCGGCGCCGAGGTCTACCTGCGGCCTGAGACCGCCCAAGGCGCCTTCATGAACTTCGCCAACGTGCAGCGGGCGTGCCGGCTGCGGCCCCCGTTCGGCATCGCGCAGATCGGCAAATCGTTCCGCAACGAGATCACCCCCGGCAACTTCATCTTCCGCACGCGGGAGTTCGAGCAGATGGAGCTGGAGTTCTTCGTGCCTCCCGACGAGGCGGCGCGCTGGTACGAGTACTGGTGCGCCGAGCGGCTGGGGTGGTACGCCGACCTCGGCATTCCCCGTCGCCTGCTGCGGCTGCGCGAGCACGGCCCAGAGGAGCGCAGCCACTACTCCGACGCCACCTCCGACGTGGAGTTCCGCTACCCGTGGGGCTGGGGGGAGTTGGAGGGTGTGGCGAACCGGACCGACTACGACCTGCGACGCCACGCCGAGCACTCCGGCCAGACGCTGGAACACTCCGACCCCGCCACCGACGAGCGCTTCGTGCCGCACGTGATCGAGCCTGCGGCGGGGGCGACGCGGGCCCTCATGGCCTTCCTGCTGGCGGCCTACGACACCGAGGAGGTGCGCGGCGAGACCCGCACCGTGCTCCGCCTGCACCATCGTCTCGCCCCCTACCAGGCCGCGGTGCTGCCGCTCTCGAAGAAGGAGCACCTCATCGAGCGGGCCCGGGAGGTCCTCGGCCGGCTGACGCCCCACTGGATGGTGGACTTCGACGTGACGCAGTCCATCGGCCGCCGCTACCGCCGCCAGGACGAGCTGGGAACCCCGTACTGCGTGACGGTCGACTTCGAGACCCTGCAGGACGACGCCGTGACCGTGCGCGAGCGGGATTCGATGGCCCAGGACCGTCTAGCGATAGCCGACCTGCCGGGTTACCTGCACGAACGGCTCGCCTGAGCCGCCCCGGCGTCCGTAGTGGCGTGCGCCGGGGAAAATGACGGCTGGTAACTTGCCGCCATGGACCACTCCCGCCCGCTGCTGGCGCCGGTCGCGGCTGGTCCGGGCGCCTGCGGAGGCTGAGAGTGGTCATCCTGGCCGAGGACGTGGCCCGTGTCCGGGAGGCCACCGACGTCGTGCGCCTCATCAGCGCGACCGTGGCGCTGCGCAAGGCGGGCAGGCGTTGGCAGGGACTCTGCCCCTTCCACAACGAGAAGACCCCATCCTTCTCGGTCAACGCCGAGGAGGGCCTCTACTACTGCTTCGGCTGCGGCGCCTCCGGCGACGCCATCACGTTCGTCCGCGAGACCGAGGGCCTCGACTTCGCCGCCGGCGTGGAGGTGCTGGCCGCCCGGGCCGGCATCACCCTCAGATACGACGACAAGGGAGAGGCCGCTCAGAGCGGGCGCCGCAAGAAGCTGGTCGAAGTGGTCGCGGCGGCTGTGGAGTGGTATCACGAGCGCCTCCTGCGCCACGCCGACGCCGGGGCGGCCCGCGGCTATCTGCGCTCGCGGGGAATCGACGGCGAGCAGGTGCGGGCGTTCAAGCTGGGCTGGGCGCCGCGCGACTGGGACGCCCTGAGCCGCGCCCTGCGTCAGCAGGTCCCCCCTGCGGCGCTGGTCGACGCCGGGCTGGCGTACCGCAACAAGCGCGACGGCCTCAACGACACCTTCCGGGCCCGAGTGCTGTTCCCGGTCTTCGACGTGCGGGGCGACCCGGTGGGCTTCGGCGGGCGCATCCTGCCCGGAGACGACGAGCGGGCGGGACCCAAGTACAAGAACACCCCCGAGTCCCCCCTGTACGTCAAGAGCCGCTTGCTCTACGGGCTGAACTGGGCCAAGGATGCCGTCGTGCGCGCACGCGACGGGGAGGGCGAGGTGATCGTCTGCGAGGGCTACACCGACGTGATCGGGCTCCGTGGGGCTGGGTGGCCCCACGCGGTCGCCACATGCGGCACCGCCCTCACCGAGGATCACGTCAAGATCCTCAGCCGCTTCACCAAGCGGATCCTGCTGGCCTTCGACGCCGACGCCGCCGGCGCCGCGGCCGCCGAGCGCATCTACCACTGGGAGAGCAGCCACGGACTCGACGTGTTCGTGGCCGAGCTGCCCGAAGGCGCCGACCCCGACGACTTGGCGCGCCGGGCGCCGGAGGAGCTGCGCCAGAAGCTGGAGGAGCCCCGGTCGTTCCTCGACTACCGCATCGACAGGGCGCTCGAAGGAGTCGAGGGGGCGACGGCCCAAGGGCGCGTGCGCTTCGCCGACGCGGCCCTCGCGGCGCTGGACGAGCACCCCAGCGAGATCGTGCGCGACCGTTACCTGGTGACCGTGGCCGACAGGTGCAAGCTGGATCCCGACCTGCTGCGCCCGACCGTTGAGCGCTACCGCGCCGCCCGCGGCCGCCGCGCCTCGGGGGGCGGCGGACCCTCCGGGGCCCGCAGCGACGAGCCCGCCGACCCCAGCATCGCCGAGCAGGTCCTTCTGCTGCGCGTCCATGCCCCAGCGGAGGTTCCCGGCTGGATGACTGCCCGGCTCTTCGAGTCCGACATCGAACGGCGGATCTTCACGGCGCTGGCCCGCGGGGCGTCGCTACGTGACCTGCAGGACGCGGCAGGCGACGAGGCCGCCGCGTCGGTGGCTCGCCTAGCGGTCTGTGAACCGCCGCAGAACGCGGACGCGGTAATCGGCCAGTTCGTCTACAACGCTGCGACGCGCCGGATCGCCGCCCTCGCCCGGGAGGCTCGCCGCAGCGGCGACGCTGCACTGGGCCGCCGCTTGGCCGAGACGCAGCTCGCGCGCGACGAGCTGCTGGCGAGCGACTGGTCTCCGGCGGCAGCCGAGCGGTTGGCGGGCCTGCTGGACGGACCCTCCGGCGGTGCCGAGGGGGCCGAGGAGGCGCCCGAGGCCGAGGACCTGTCCGGCGCCATGGAGAGCCTCCGATGACCGAAGGGTTCACGACCTACCTCAGCGACATCGGCCGCGTGGCGCAGCTGAGCGCGGAGGAGGAGAGCGACCTCGGCCGCAGAGTGCAGGCGGGCATCGCGGCGCAGGCGGCCCTCGACGCCGAGGAGGATCTCGAGGCGGCCCGCCGCGTCGACCTGCAGCGCCAGGCGCGCGACGGCGAGGCGGCGCGGCGGCGCCTGACCGAGGCGAACCTCCGCCTCGTGGTGTACCTCGCACGCGGCTACCAGGGCCGCGGGGTGCCGTTCGCCGATCTGGTCCAGGAGGGCAACGTGGGGCTGCTGGCCGCGGCCACCCGCTACCGGCCCGACGAGGGATGGCGGTTCTCGACCTACGCCGGTTCGTGGATCCGCAGCGCCATGCTCTCCGCCATCACCGACCAGGGCGGCGCCGTGCGCATGCCGGCCCACCTCTCGGCCCTAGCGACGCAGATCTACAAGGCCGAGCAGCAGTTCGAGCAGGAGCACCACCGAGTGCCGACGGTGGCCGAGTTGGCCCGCCGCTGCGACGTCGCCCCCGAACAGGTGGCCCGGATCCGCGGGCTCCGCGCCTCGCCGGTCTCGCTCGAGGCGCCCGTGGGCGAGGAGGTGCCGTTGAGCGACCTGCTGTCCGACGGCCCGGACTCCGGACCCGACGATCTGGTGCTCGAGCGCCTGCACGGCGCGGCCGTGCGGGAAGCGGTGGAGGGGGCGCTCGCCTCGGTGGGCGACGATCGCGTCCGACAGCTCCTGCGCCTGCGTTTCGGGCTCGTGGACGGCCGCATCCGCACCCTGGCCGAGCTGAGCGGCCAGTTCGGCGTCACGAAGGAGCGGCTCCGCCAGATCGAGGCCCGGACGTTGTCCCGGCTGCGCCGCAGCGGCCTGGGTGACGAACTGCGGGAGCTGATGAGGGAGTCCTGAGGTCTGCCGCTGGTATCCTCGCGGCGCGATCCGGGGTAGCTCAGTTGGCAGAGCGCCGGCCTGTTAAGCCGTTGGTCGTGGGTTCGAGCCCCACCCCCGGAGCCTGAGGATCAGACGGGCGCTATCGGACGGGCGCTGGGTGGGGGGAACCGGGGGGACCGGCCCGCGGGATAGGTTGTCCTCGGGCTCGTAGCTCAGTGGTCAGAGCAGACGACTCATAATCGTTCGGTCGTGGGTTCGATCCCCACCGAGCCCACGGCCCGAGGTGCGGATCCGGGCCTCGGCAACCGCGCCGCGGCGGGTCACTCGCCTAGCCAGGCGGGCGCCCGATCGTGCAGGTAGCGGGTGACGGTGCCGATCAGACCGAACGTCTCGTCGAGGAAGTCGTGCTCACCGACCAGATGTGCCAGCGGCACCGACCGCTCCGATTCCACGTGCACGGACCTGGCGACGTCGTCGGTGACCGTGGCGATGGTGTCCGCCGCCCAGACGTGGACGGGAAGCGCCGTTCCGCCGATGGCGGAGAGTTCGGTGGCCAACTCCAGCAGGTTGGGGCTGTTGGGCAGCGGCGGCATCCGCCAGTGGAAGCGCAGGATCAGGTCGAACCCCTCCTCCGGCCACTCCGCGTCCTCGGGCCGCTTGTTCACCTCGTCCTCGAAGGCGATCTGAACCCTCGGGTCCAGGTCGGCGAGGATGTGCAACTCCAAGGGCCCATCGCAGTCGTAATCCGGATGGAGGTGGATCTCCCACCACTGACGTCCCGTGGTGATGTCGATGCAGTGGTGATCCTCGTGGTAGTGGAACCCCCCTTCGGCCGCATGGAATTTGAGGTCGGTGACGAATCCGGGAAAGTCGACGATGGACAATGGACGGCTCCTCGGCGTGTGGGATCGCTGGCGTTGGGGCGGGACCACCCTACCTGTCAGTACTGGGTACCCGAGTGCCCGGAGTCGGCCTAGCGTGGCAGCCATCGCGCCGGAGGACCTGCTGTCGCTGTTCGCGGAGACCGCCCGCGCTGTGAGCGATGCCTTGGCGTCGCTGACGAACTGGGGAGCGGCAGGAACCCGGCCCGGCCAGCACCGCTCGGACATCGTCGCCGACGAGGTGGCGACCGAAGCGCTGCTGGAGGCCGGACTGGGGGTCTGCAGCGAGGAGTCCGGGCTACAGGGCGAGGACCGTCCCGTGATCGTGGTACTCGACCCCCTGGACGGATCCACCAACGCGGCGCAGGGCATCCCCTGGTATGCCACGAGTTTCTGCGCGGTGGACGACCGGGGGGCGCTCGCGGCGCTGGTGGTGAACCTGGCCTCCGGTGAGCGCTACAGCGCGACCCGCGGCGGCGGGGCCCGCCGGGACGGCCGGCCGGTCCGGCCCTCGTCGGTCGGCAGCCTGTCCGAGGCACTCATCGGTCTCTCCGGTTACCCGCCCCGGCACCTGCGCTGGCGCCAGTACCGGGCGCTCGGCGCAGCCGCGCTGGATCTGTGCGCCGTGGCCGACGGTCGCCTCGACGGTTTCGTGGACTGCCATTCGCACGGACCGTGGGACTACCTCGGGGCGATGCTGGTGTGCCGGGAGGCCGGTGGACGGGTCGTGGACGCCGCGGGCAGAGAACTCACGACGACCGACGCGGGCGCCCGCCGGCGCTTGCTGGCGGCGGCCACCGGGAGCCTGCTGGCCGACTTGCGCGAGGCGTGCGGTGGGTAGCCTGCGGTTCCGGGCGCTTAGCTCAGTTGGTCCAGAGCGCTTCCCTTACAAGGAAGAGGTCGGCGGTTCGAGTCCGCCAGCGCCCACCGGATCTCCTGCGAGCGGGCTTGCGGTGGAGGGGGCGGGCCTGGGACTGTTGGAGCAGCCGGGATCAGCGAGATTCTCTCCAGACCCGCCATCCCCTCCGAAGGACGACATGGTCGCGACGCCTAGTGTACACCCTTCGCGGTCCATCCGGCCAATCGGGACCCCACGTGGTTCCGGCCGCGCCGCGGCGGATCACCTGCTGTGGCCGATGTCACACCTCCGGCGGCGAGGGCGCGGCGCGGGCTCGTTAGCCTGCCCGTCACAATTTGCCGTACCAGCGGCACAGGAATTCACCCCCGGCACAGCCTGCCGTGATGGTGAATGGACGCCCCGTCGAAGTCCCCCCCTCGGCGGGGCGTCGTCTATTCGGGACCGGGGTTCGGCCGGGTGTTGTTGAGCCCCCCCGCCGGTCTCGTTTAGGGTCGCGGACGGCAATGACAAGGCACAGGCGAGAACCGAGCGGCGAGACGTGAACCCTCTGGAACGCCTCCTGGAACTCCAAGCACACGACACCCGGATCGCGCAGCTCGAGCATCGCCACGCGCAATTGCCCGAACGGGCCGAGTTGCAGGCGCTCGAGAGCCAGAGCCAGGAACTCGCCGAGCGCATCGAGGCGGCCCGGCAGCAGCACGCGGAGATGGAGCGGCACCAACGACGCTACGACGACGATCTGGCGATGGTTCTGGCGAAACGGGATCGCGAGAGGAACCTGCTCTACTCCGGCGAGGTCACCGCAATCCGCGAGTTGCAGGGTCTCGAGGAGGAGGTGGCCGCGCTCGGGAGGCGTCAGCGCGTCGTCGAGGACAAATTGCTGGAGGTCATGGAGGACCTGGAGGTCGCCGCCACCGAACTGGCGGCGCTGCGCCAGAGCCACCAGGAGCTGGGGTCGAGGATGGATTCGGTCAACGTGCGACTCGAGGCCGCGGCCGCCGAGATCGACGCCGAACTCGAGCAGGTTCGCCTCGCCCGCGCCGATGTCGGCAAGGACGTGGATTCCGTCCTGCTCGAACGCTACGAGCGCCTCCGGTCCCAGATCGGCGGCGTGGCCGTCGCACGTCTCGAGGCGACGAGCTGCATGGGCTGCTATCTGACGCTGCCTCTGATGGAGGTGGATCGGCTGCGAAGGCTTCCCGAGGTGGGCGAGGCTTCCCCGGGAGAGGACGACAAGGGGACGGCCACCTGCCCCTCCTGCGGGCGCATCCTGGTCATCTGAGCCTGTGCTGCTCTGGTTCGCCGGGCTGGGCGTCCCCGCTGTTGCGGCGGTGTTCTCAAGCCGCGGGCTGGACTACCGCTTCGTGCTGGCCGGCACCGTGGCGCCCTCCCTGGCGCTCGCCGTGGCGGCGTTGTGGATCATGGACTCGCTGCTGCTGCCGATCGCGGTGATGGCCGCGGTCATGGTTGGAGGGTGGGGCAGGCGTCTGGT
This sequence comes from bacterium, assembly GCA_026706565.1. Classification (GTDB taxonomy): domain Bacteria; phylum Actinomycetota; class Acidimicrobiia; order Acidimicrobiales; family CATQHL01; genus VXNF01. The sequence continues at coordinate 41,218 of JAPOYM010000106.1, read as the reverse complement.
GCAGCGCCGCTGGCTGGGTGTGCCGATCGGCCTCTTCTGCCATCTCGTGTTGGACGGCGCCTGGCTGCGCACCGGAACGTTCTGGTGGCCGCTGGGCTCCGGCGAGGTGGCCGGGAGGGGCCTGCGGCCGATCTGGCTGCCGGTCATCATGGAACTGATCGGTGCGGCGGCGTTGTGGTGGTCGTGGCGGCGTTTCGGGCTGGCCGATCCGGCGCGCCGGCGGGATTTCCGGCGCGCCGGGAGGCTGACGGTCGCGCCCCGCCCACCCCGGCGTCGGTGACGGCGAGCCGGCCTGTAGGCGGGGTTCTGTCCAGGCCCGAGGGCCCTGGGTGACCATCCATCTCAGCGGCCTACCCGGGGGCTGCGCTGCGATGAGCGCCGGCGGGCCACCGCCCCCTGCTTGACCTTGCTCCCGGTGGGGTTTGCCGAGCTGCCCCGGTCGCCCGGGGCACTGGTGCGCTCTTACCGCACCGTTTCACCCTTGCCCGGCCCGACCTGCGGGCCGTCGGCGGTCTGTTCTCTGTGGCACTTTCCTGCGAGTCGCCTCGACTGGCCGTTAGCCAGCACCGTTGCCCTGCGGAGCCCCGACCTTCCTCGACACCGCCGCCGTCGCTGGCGTGGCGCCGCGGTCACCCAGCCGGCTCGCCGCCGCTGACAGTCTGCCAGAGTCGCCGGGCCCCGGCACTGTGCGCTCCGGCGGTCGCCGGCGCGGCTCGGGCGTTCAGAAGGAGACGGCGCTGAGGTCGGGGTGCCAGCCGGCGGCTCGCTGCTTGGCCTCCTGCCAGGCGGCCCGGTCAGCTTGCCGGCGCGGCTCGATGGTCCGCCGCGGCGACCGAAGCGAAGCCACCTCGTCCCAGTCGCTCCAGAATCCGATTCCCAGGCCCGCCAGGAAGCCGGCGCCGAGTGCCGTGCATTCGATCTCCGGTGCCACCCGGATGGCACATCCGGCGGCGTCCGCGAATGCCTGGATGAAGGTGGCATTGGCGCTCATGCCCCCGTCCACGACCGGCGCCGCCAGCTCCAGTCCACTGTCGGATCGGGCCGCTTCGAGCAGGTCGGTGCCGCGGTGCGCCACGCCCTCCAGCACGGCACGAACCATCTGCGGGTGGCCGGTGGCGGTCGTCATGCCGGCGAAGGCGCTGCGGGCGCCGAAGTCCCAGTCCGGGGTGCCGAGGCCCATCTGGGCGGGGACGAAGCTCACGCTCCCGCTGTCGGCGCAGGCGGCGGCGACGGCATCGGAATCGCCCGGGTTCTCGATCAGGCCGAGTTCACAGAGCCAGCTCACGCAGCTGCCGGCGCTGAGCATCATGGCCTCGATGCCCCAGACCACCTGTCCCTGCCGCTGCCAGGCCACGATCGGGAAGGTGCCGCTGGGGCCCCGGATCTCCGCCGGCGGGTCGCCGGGCCCCAGACAGGCGTCGAGGGTGCCGCCGGTGCCGAAGGTGATCTTCACGTCGCCGCGTCCGACACAGCCGGCGCCGACGAGCGCCGCCTGCTGATCGCCCGCGAGGCCGGTGATCAGAGGGCCCCCTGGCAGCGCGGTGGCCTCGGCCAGCGGGCCGCTGCTGTCGACGATGCGGGGCAGGCCCGCGGCGGGGATGCCGAGCCTCTCGGCGACGGCGAGATCCCACTCCACGCGATCCCCATGGGTCAGTCCGGTGATCGCCGCGTTGGTGGCGTCGGTGAGGTGCTGCGTCCCGCCGGTGAGGTTCCAGACCAGCCAGGAGTCGAGTGTGCCGATGCAGAGTTCGTCCGGCGGCCGGTCCGCGGCCGCGACGAGGTGGGCGGCCTTGGTGGCGGGCTGGTTGGGGGCCAGGCGGAGTCCCTCGCTCTGCAGGCTCAGGCAGTCGGCGGCGGTCCGGAGGTCCTGCCACCCGAGGCCCACGCCCGCCGGTTCGCCGCCGGCGCGACGCCACACCACGGTGGAGGCTCGCTGGTTGGCGATGCCCACCGCGTCGGGTCCCGGGGCCGCGGCCAGGGTCGCCGCGACGGCCCGGCGGGTGGCATCCCAGAGAGCGACCGGATCGAACTCCACCAACCCCGGCGCCGGCGTCGACCGGGGCGCCGCGACGCGGTGCTCGTGATGGAGGTGACCGCCCTCGTCGAGGACCGCGGCCCTGACGCTCGTGCTGCCCACGTCGATGACGAGGATCCTCATTCCGCCGAGGCTCCTGGGGCCCGAACGCCGGGCGGCGGCGCTCTACCGCCCCGCCGGGGCGCCGGATGCGTCACTGCCGCAGCAGGTTGGCATGCTAGGGGCAGACCTGCCGACGGCCGCTGGACGGCCCTGCCGGCGCGAGTTCCGCTGCGGCGGCCGATGACCGAGGACGCACAATGGGCAAGGATACTGATGCGGACACCCCCGCCGCTGCCCCGGGCGCGGGCGCCGTGGACTTCGCCTCGCTGCTGAAGGCGCTCGTCGCCGGGGAGCATCTCAGCCGCGCACAAGCGCGGGAGGCCGCCGACGCCATGCTGGCGGGGAACGCCACCGAGGCGCAGATGGCCGGGCTGCTGATCGGCCTGCGGACCAAGGGGGAGACCGCCGTCGAGCTGGCCGGGTTGCTGGAAGGGCTGCGTGCCGCGGCGCTCGACGTGGGCGTCGACGCCGAGGAGATGAGGCTCATCGACACCGCCGGCACCGGCGGCGACGGCAGCGGTTCGCTGAACATCTCCACGATGGCCGCGCTGGTGGCGGCGGGCGCCGGGGCGCGCGTCTGCAAGCACGGCAACCGGGCGGTGTCCTCCTCGTGCGGTTCGGCCGACCTGCTGGAAGCCCTCGGCGTGGCGGTCGATCTGGGGCCCGCAGGAGTCGCCGGGTGCCTCGAGCAGGCCGGTATCGCCTTCTGCCTGGCGCCCCTGTTCCATCCGGCGCTGCGTCACGCCGGCCCGACTCGGCGCAGCCTCGGAGTGCCGACCGCCTTCAACTACCTGGGCCCGATGGCTAACCCTGCCGGGGTGCGCCGTCAGGTGATCGGTGTGAACGACGCAGCCATGGCCGAGCGCATGGCCGAGGTCCTAGCGGTCACCGGGACGCAGCGGGCCATGGTCGTGTACGGCTATCCCCGCCTCGACGAGCTGTCCACCGTCGGGCCGACGAGGGTGATCGAGCTGCGCGGGGGCCGCATCCGGCGCTATGAGGTCACGCCGGGCGAACTCGGCCTAGCGACAGTCGAACTGTCCGACCTCGCCGGCGCGGACGTGGCCGCGGGCGTGGCGGCGACTCACGCGCTGCTGGCGGGGGAATCCGTGCCGTGGCGCGAGATCGTCTGCCTGAACGCCGCGGCGGGGCTGGTAGTGGGCGAGGGGGCCGCCGATCTGCCCGAGGGGCTGCGGCTCGCCGCCGAAGCGCTGGACAGCGGCGCCGCAGCCGCCGCACTGGCCCGCTGGATCGAAGTGTCACAGGAGCTGGCCCCCGCGGGTGATTGACCCGGCGCCGGGGCCGACTGCAGCTTCGCGTAGCATCGAGAGGCATGGACTTGAGAGAACGAGCAGCCGGGCTGATGGTCGGCATCGGCGTGGGGAACCTGCTCGGCATCCCGTGGGAGGGCAAAAGCGCCGCCTTCATTGCGGGCCCGAACCCCCACGGCGTCCGCGAAATCACCGCGGAGGCGGGATTCCCCGACGATGACGACCTCGCGCAGGCGATCCTGCTCGCCGAGGCCTGTATCGAGGGCGGCGACCTCGACCTCTCCGATCTGGCGCGCCGCTTCTGGGAGTGGGGCGAGTTGAACGGCGCTGGCATGGGGGGCCACACGAAGCGGGTGCTCCGCCGTTACGGCGGCGCAGATCCGCGCCGCGAACTGCGCAACTACGCACAGTTCGGCCGCCCGCCGACCGGCGAGGTCCGAGAGCCGCGAGGGGTTGGTACAGCCGATGCGTCCCGCCTCGCATGGGAGGAATCGGGCCGCAACAGTGCCGGCAACGGTTCTGTGATGCGCTGCGGGCCTGTGGCCCTGCGCTGGATGCGCGACGACGCGGCGCTGGCCCGCAACAGTGTCACCTCGGCGGTGGTCACGCACTGGGACTGGCGTTGTGTGTGGTCGACCCTGCTGGCGGACTTCGCCATAGCCGCCTGCCTGCGGGGAGAACGGCCCGAGTCCGGTGCTCTGCTGGATCGGGCCGGGGCGGCGGTCCGGGCGTCCGGCGAGCGGTTGAGCGCTTTCGGGTTGCCCGAGACGCCCCCCGCCTCGGTGCGCTCGGCTGTCGAGTCGGCCCTCGCGCCCGATGCTCGGATCGAAGATCTCGAGTTGGACGGCGGGGGCACGGGGTTCGCTCCGAAGACGCTGGGGGCGGTGCTCTGGTCGTCGCGCCATCCGGGAAGCTTCGAGGCCGGTCTTCTGGCCATCGTGAACGCCGGGGGCGACACCGACAGCAACGCCGCTCCGGCAGGGGCGGCGCTCGGCGCACGGTTCGGGCTCGGCGGGATTCCCCGACGCTGGCGCGACCGTGCGGCGGAGATCCGGTCCTGGGAGGCGCCGATCGATGCCTGGACTCAGCGTCGCCCGCTCGAGTGGTACGCCGACCGCCTACTCCGTCTCGTCGAATGAGGCCCGTACGGCGCTAACGGCGAAACCAGCCCGAATCTCGCGCCCCCGCCGCGCTAGCTGGTTCCGCCCTGTCGCTGTGAGTCAAGGACCTGCCATAGTTGCTCGGCGCCGACGACGTTCGCGCCGAGCGAGCCCGCCCTTTGTCGGAGTTCTCGGTCGCTGGCCACAACAACGAGAACCATGGCCATCATATATATATTAGAAACATCATGAAAGTCAGGGAGAGAGTTGGACATTGCCATAACTTGTGATACGCTAAACTCATGGGGTTCGTAGAGGTTCTCCTGCCGCCCACCCCGGTGGACGTCACGAGGCTCGGTGACGCCGTGCTCCGCCTCAACGAGCACTTTCGCGAGATCGGCGACCCGGCGCGGCTGCGGTACGCCTCGGCGAGTTGGGACGAGGAGCCGGCGATGTTCGTGCTGCTGCAGCTGACTCTGGAGATGCCGGCCCGCGACGACCCGGACAACCCACTGGGGCGGAAGTGGGAGACCCATGAGAGGTACAAGAAGCTGCTGAACGACTACTTCTCCGACATCCGCGGCGTCATGGCGACGGTTCGGCTCCGCACCGCGGAGGAGCTGGCTGAGTCGACAACCGGCCTCGGCGTGCCGGTTCCCGAATCCGTCGAAGCGGGCTGAGCGGCGCGACATGGCTGCACCCTCCAGCGAGGGGCTGCTCAGAGCCGCCGAGATCCAACTCGGGCCCGCCGAGGAACCACCCTCGGAGGAGGCCATACGACGAGCCGTCTCGACGGCCTACTACAGCCTGTTCGCCGCGCTCTGCGACGAGATAGCCCGCCCCTGGCAGGGTCGTGCCCGGATTGCCGCGAGGCGCCTGCTCCGGCACCAAGCTGCCCGCGACGTGTGCAGGCAGTTGGTGGACCGAAGGTACGTTGCGTGGCTGCAGGACAATCCGAAGTGTCACGCCGATCTGCTGGGTTTCGCGGAGCACTTCGTCGGCCTGATCCGAGCGCGCGAGGCCGCTGACTACTCCGACGACTTCTCCGCGGACGGGTGGGCCGCGCAAGAGGCGATCCAGGCAGCGCGGGCGGGAGTCGAGCACCTTAACCGGGCGCGCCTCGCCGTCCCCGAGCAGGTAAGTGTTACCTGCGTGGCAATGATCGCCGGTCCTGCCGAGCGGCGACGGATGGCGGAATGGGAGGCGGCGAGGCTCTTTTGAGCGGCTGGGGCGACAGGTCAACGCTGCTCGGCGTGGTTGGGCCGAGCGGGTGGCGCGCTGCTACCCGTTCCACCCGTCGCTGATCCGCCTGGCCGAGGAGGAGTGGTCCCAGCACGCCGGGTTCCAGCGGGTGCGCTCCACGATCCAGGTGTTCGCCGCGACCGTCTACGAGTTGGCCGAGCGCGGCGGCCGCGGGGAGTGGGCGCCGCAGCTGATCGGGCCCGGCGACCTGCCTCTGTCGGCTCGGTCGGTGCGGGACTCCTTGTTGGACTCGGGGCTCGTCACCGATCACCGCACCGGGGCGAGCCTGCGCGAGATCGCCGCCGCGGAGGTCGCCGACCCCGACCATCCCGAAAGGGGCACAGCCCGCCGCCTCGACCTGCACCGCGAGCCTGTCGGCTGGAACAGCAACAATCCGAGAGCCGCAGAGCGCGCCGCCACTGCGCTGTTCGTCTACTCGGTCTGCCCGCGCCCCGGCGGCCGCCGCGACGCGGTCTGGCGGCTCTGCAGCGTCATCGCAGAAGCCGTCGACGGCGATGTCACCCACATCCAGATGACGATCCAACTCACCGCGTCCAGCGCCGTCAAGGACAAGATCGCCGCAGCCGCTGAGGGGGCCGGCGTGGCGGCAAGCGTCCGGGACCTCTGAGGCGCTCCGGCACCTACGGGGGCTGAGCCCTTCGGGCATCACTGCTACGGTGATGCAGGATCATCTTTCGGCCGACCGTCACGCGGATGCGGACGGAAGGCTCGGGGAAACGACATTCGACTCATGGGCAGCGAGACGCGGCAACGGTCCGGCGGGCCGGTGCGGGAGACGCCGGCGGGCGCAGTCCCGTGAGCGGCGCTGCCCGGAGTTACGACGTCGCCGTCGTCGGCGCCGGCCCGGTCGGCAGCCTGTGCGCCTTGGCCCACGCCCGCCGAGGCGCCTCGGTGGCCCTGCTGGAGGCGAACCCCAACACCTCTCGGAGGCTCGCAGGCGAGTGGCTGCATCCCCCCGCCCTGCGCATCCTGCGCGACTTCGCCATCGCGCTGGACGAGCAGCCCCAGAGCACCGTGGGCAAGGGGTTCGTGGTGTTCCCCGAAGACCGCTCCGAGCCGATCGTGCTGCGGTACCCGGACGGGTCCCGCGGTCTGGTCTGCGAGCACGAGGCGCTGGTCTCGCTGCTGCGCGCCGCCGCTTCGGACGAGCCGGGCATCGACTTCATGCTCGGCGCGCGGGTGCGGGCGGTGGAGGACCAGAGCGTCACCTTCAGCCGCGACGGCGCTGAGGGGTCGGTGCAGGCCGCGCTGATCGTCGGCGCGGACGGCCGGGCCTCGATCGTGCGCCGATCGTTGGGGCTGTGGACGAGCCCGCGGAACTGCTCGCGGATGATGGGGATCACCCTGAGCGGGGTGGGGTTGCCGCTGGAGGGATACGGGCACATGGTCTGCGGCGGGCCGGGTCCGATGCTCCTGTACCGGTTGGGCGAGCAGACCGTCCGGGTCATCGTCGACGTCCCCTTGGGGTTCTCGTCTCAGGACCTCGTAGCCGCAATGTCGGACTCCTACGCTGGCTGGTTGCCCGAAGCGCTCCGGCCGGCGTTCCTCGAAGCGCTGCGAGAGCGGAGGTTCCTCGGCGCGGCCAACGCGCTGAGGCCCCGCGCCACCTACGGGAGCCCGCGGCGGGTCCTGATCGGAGACGCGGCCGGGCATTACCACCCGCTGACGGCGGTGGGGATGACCCTCGGTTTCGGCGACGCGCTGAGCTTGGCAGAAGGAACGAACTTCCGCGACTTCACTGACAGGCGTTTCCGGGCCACCCGCGCCCCGGAGCTGCTCGCCATGGGGCTGTATGAGATCTTCGCGGATCATCGGGTCGAGTCGGTGGCGCTGCGGCAGGCGATCTACCGTCGCTGGCGGGAGAGTCCCGCGGTGCGCGACCGCACCGTCGGCCTGCTCGCCTGCGAGGACACCTCGATAACCAGCCTGGGCCTGGCGTGCGGCGCCATGGGGGCCCGGGCGGTCGTCGGGGAGATCCCGAGGTCCTGCGAGCGGGCCGCCTGGCGTCGCACCCGCGACATCGTCCGTGCGCTGGCGGTTCGGCTCGGGTGGGTTCTCCGCGGGGTTCGCCAACTCCGCAAGGCGCGCAACGCCGGGGGACGCAAGGACGAGCGGGCCCGCGAGAGTCTGGCGCGCGCCTTCCTGGTCTCTATGCCGTCGGGAGTCGATGACCTCCGTCCCAGCCTCCCCGAGGCGCCGCCGCCGCCCGATGCCGGCCCGGCGCTGAGCAGCGCCAGCAGGCGCCTGCTGAGCCTCCAAGGCCCAGACGGGGCCTGGGAGGGCGAAGTGGTGTGGTGCCCCCTGCTGACCGCGCAGTACGTGCTGCTGCACCACATCTTGGGACGGCCGCTCGCTAGCAGCCGGCGCAGCGGCGTGTTGGGTTACTTCGAGCGGTCGCGCCTCGAAGGGGGCTCGTGGGGGCTGCACGCGCACGCAGCGCCCAGCCTGTTCGTCACCGCCTTGGTCTATGTGGCGGCCAGACTGCTCGGCGTCGAGCCGGACGACCCGCTCATCGAGCCGGCGGGGCGGTTCCTGCGATCAGAGGGGGTGCTGGGCATCCCGAGTTGGGGGAAGTTCTGGCTGGCGCTGGTCGGCCTCTACGACTGGCGCGGGGTAAACCCCGTCCTGCCCGAACTGTGGTGCCTGCCGCGCTGGACGCCGCTGCACCCGTCGAAGTGGTACTGCCACACCCGGCTCATCTACATGGCGATGGCGGTGATCCACCCGCTCGGGCACCGGGCCCCCGTCACGCCCGCGGTCGCCGCCATACGGGGGGAGTTGTTCCCGCAGGGGTTCGCCGAGGTGGATTTCGCTTCGGGCCGCAACCGTCTGCGCCGCGCCGACCTCTTCGCCCGGCCCGGTGTGTGGCTCCGCGCCGGCTACGGGTCGGCGCGGCTTTACGAACGGTTCGCGGGCAAGGCGCGGCGCGCCCGCTGCACCGAGGAGATCCTCCGCCGCATCCGCTGGGAGCTGCGGACCACCGACTGCATGAGCATCTCTCCGGTCAGCGGCCTGCTCAACATCCTCGCCCTGTGGCTGCGCGACCCCGACGACGCCGACTGCCGGGGCGCCCTGGCGCGGCTGGAGGTCTGGATCTGGGAGGACGTCGAGGGGGGAGCGCGCCTCGCCGGAGCGAGGAGCGCCCTTTGGGACACCGCGTTCTCGCTGCAGGCCCTAGCGACAGTGCCCGAGCTCGACGGCGTGGCGGACGCGCTGCGGCGCGGCGGTGAGTTCGTGCGCCGGGAACAGATCGAGGCGGGCGTCGACGGGTTCGCAGAGGCGTACCGGAGCGACCCCGAAGGCGGCTGGTGCTTCAGCGGGAGGCGGCACGGCTGGCCGGTGACCGACTGCACCGCTGAGGCGGTGCTCGGACTGCTCGCCGCCGACGGTGAGGCCAGCGCGGCGGCGCTCGGCGCTGCGGCCCGTTTCATGCTGCGCGGCCAGAACCGCGACGGCGGTTTCGGCAGCTACGAGGCGCGGCGCTCAACGGTCGGCCTCGAGTGGCTGAACCCGGCGGAGATGTTCGGCGAGTCGATGACAGAGCGCTCCCATGTGGAATGCACGGCGTCGTGCCTAGCGGCGCTGTGCGCCTGCCGGGAACACGTCCCGGAGCTAGCCGAACCGCAGGCGCTGCGGGCAGCCTCACGGGCGGAGGCCTGGCTGCGCCGGACTCAGGGGCGCGACGGGTCGTGGCGCGGCGCATGGGGCGTGCAGTTCATCTACGGCACCTACTTCGGGGTCAGGGGCCTGCTCGCCGCCGGCGCCCGCCCGGGCGACCCGGCGCTGCGGCGGGCGTGCCGCTGGCTGCTGGACCGCCAGCGGTCCGACGGGGGGTGGGGCGAGCACCACAGCGGCTGCCTGAAGGGCCGCTACGTCGAGCACAGCGAGAGTCATGCGACTCAGACTTCTTGGGCGATGCTCGCCCTCCTCGAAGCGGGCGAGGGGGACTGGGCGGCGATAGCGCGGGGCGCCCGGTTCCTGCTGGAGGCCCAGCGCGCCGACGGGCAATGGCCCGAACAGGACGGGGCCGGGGTGTTCTTCCGCACGGCGGTGTTGGACTACGTCCTGTACCGGCAGTACTTCCCCCTCCTAGCGCTCGGCCTCTACGAGCAGCAGCGCCGGGTCCGGCTCGGTCTGACGCCCCCGGCGGGGGCCTCCCGGCTCGTCGCCTGAGGGCACAGGCGCCTACGCTCGGAGGGTGACAGCCGGACGCCTCGAAGGGCTCGGCGGCCCCGGCGAGGCGCAGGTCCGCCGCCACCTGCTGGTAACCAACGACTACCCGCCGAAGCTGGGCGGCATCCAGAACTACCTCTGGGAGCTGTGGCGGCGCCTGTCGCCCGACCGGTTCTGCGTGCTGACGCGCCCGCACCCCGGCTCGGACGCGTTCGATGCCGGTGAGGCGTACCCCATCGTGCGCAGCCGGGCGCGGTTCCTGCTGCCGGTGCCGTCGGTGCTGGCCGAGGTCCGCGGGCTGCTGGCCCGAAGCGGCGCCGAGTTGGTCGTCTTCGACCCGGCGGTGCCCGTGGGCGCCCTAGGGCCCCGCCTGGGAGTGCCCTACGGGGTGGTGTTGCACGGCGCCGAGGTGACCGTGCCGGCGCGGCTGCCGGTCGCCGCCGCGCTGCTGCGGCGCACCCTGGGGGGCGCCGAGGTCGTGATATCCGCCAGCCGGTACGCAGCCTCAGAGGCGCGGCGGCTGTGCCCCGACATGGCGGCGGAGCACTACGTGCCGCCGGGGGTCGACGTCGACCGCTTCGCGCCCCTCTCCGATGAGCGCCGGCGGGCGGCGCGCCGCCGCCTCGGCGTGAGCGAAGAGGAGGCCCTGGTCTTGAGCGTCAGCCGGCTGGTGCCGCGCAAAGGCATGGACCGCCTGATCGAGGCGGTGGCCCGACTGGCGCCGGGTCGGCCCTCGATTCGCCTGCTCATCGCCGGCACCGGGCGCGACAGCGGCAGGCTGGCGAGGCTCGTGCGCCGCACCGGCGCGCCGGCGCGCCTGCTCGGGCGGGTCGCCGAGGGGGATCTGGCCGACCTGTACGGCGCCGCGGACCTGTTCGCCATGCTGTGCCGCAGACGCTGGTTCGGCCTCGAGCAGGAGGGGTTCGGGATCGTCTTCTTGGAGGCGGCAGCGGCGGGGGTGGCGCAGGTGGCCGGCGCCAGCGGGGGAGCGGCCGAGGCCGTCGAGGACGGGGTCGGCGGGCTCGTTGTGGCCGAACCGGGCGATGCGGCGGCGGTGGCTGAGGCTCTGGCCTCGCTGCTCGACGATCCCGAGCGCCGCCGCCGCCTGGGAGCCGCGGCGCGCCGGCGCGCCGTCGAGCGGTTCGGCTACGACCGCTTGGCCGCGGACTTGCGCCGCGCCTTGAGCTGAGGCCCCCGGCGCGCTCGCGTTCGGTATTGTTGCCTGCGTGTACAACTTGGGCGCGACCGCTCGCTGGGGCGGCGGCTTCGGCACTGTCGCCGGCCGGCCCCCGGGCAGGCGGCGGAGGCGGGATGGTTGAGTTCTCGACGCGCCAGCTGCTGGTGAACGCCTCGCCGGCGGACTGCTTCGACGTCATCGTGGACTTCGAGCGGTACCCGCAGTGGGCGGCGGACGTCAAGGAGGCCCGCGTCCTGCGGCGGGACGACAGCGGCGCAGGCGGCCTCGTGGCCTTCCGTGCCGCGGCCATGGGCCGCAGTGTGAACTACACGCTCAAGTACTTCTACGGCACCAACCCCCTGCGGGTGGCGTGGCGGCTGACCGAGGGCGATCAGCTCCGCTGCCTCGACGGCGAGTACGAGCTGGCGCCCTCCGCCGACGACGAGGCCAAGACGCTCATCACCTACTCCCTCTTGGCCGAGCTGACCGTGGCGATGCCCGGCTTCGTGAAGCGTCGTGCCGAGTCCCGCATCATGCAGACGGCACTGGACCAGCTTCGCCGCCGCATCGAGTCGGTCAGTGCCGAGCGGGCGCAGCGGCGCGGCTGAGCCCCGCGGCACCGTCCCGAGTCAGCCGGCGGAGTCGCCGTGACCCCGAGCCGCGCCGGCTTCGACGTCGGCGGGACCAACATCCGGGCCGAAGTGCTCGGCGACGGCGCCGCCTGCGCCGCGGCCCGCCGCCGCGACAGGCCCGACACCATGGGCGGCATCGTCGATGCGATCTGCGCCATGCTCGCCGAGATGGAGGAGGAGTCGGCCCGCCCGGTGGCCGCCGTGGGCGTAGGGTGCGCCGGGCTAGTTGACCGCTCCGGCGTCGTGGCCACCTCGCCCAACATCCCCGCAATCTCCGACTTCCCGCTCCGCTCGATGCTGGCCGGCCGCCTCCGCCGCCCGGTGGCGGTGGACAACGACGCCGCGGCAGCGCTCCGCGGCGAGATGGAGGGCGGCGCCGCCAGCGACGTGAGCGACGCCCTGCTCGTGACCTTCGGGACCGGCATCGGGGCGGCGCTGCTGCTCGACGGCGAGATCCGGCGCGGCGCGCACGGGCTGGCGGGCGAGGCCGGGCACATGATCGTCGCCCCGGACGGGCCCGAGTGCCTGTGCGGCCGCCGGGGCTGCTGGGAGCAGCTCGCCTCGGGCGAGGCGCTCGGGAGGGCCGCCCGCGAGGCAGCCGCGGCGGGCAAGGCGCCGGCGCTGCGGGACAGGGCAGCGGGCCGCATCGAGGCCCTCCGGGGCGAGCACGTCGGTGAGCTGGCGACCGCCGGCGACCCGGTGGCGCGGCGGTTGCTGGCTGAGTTCGCCTCGTGGGCGGCGCTCGGCCTGAACAACCTCATCCTGATGACCTCCCCGGAGGTGATCGTGCTGGGCGGGGGCATGTCTGAGTTGGGCGAGGTGTTCGTGGCGCCGGTGCGCGACGCCCTGTCGAAGGTATTCGCAGAACAGCAGAGGCGACCCGCCGTGGAGCTCCGCCGAGCCCGCCACGGCGACCGGGCCGGCGTCATCGGCGCAGCCCATCTGGCGCTGGACCGCCTGGGGTCTGCGGAGTTGCACGGTCCCCCGGTGCGCGCTCGCTAGCCTCGGAGACGATGGAGTTCCGACGCATAACCAACCTCCCGCCGTACGTGTTCTCGGTGATCGACCGCCTGAAGGTGGAGGGCCGCCGCCGCGGCGAGGACATCATCGACCTCGGCTTCGGCAACCCCGACATCCCCTCGCCCGACATCGCCGTGGAGAAGCTGGCCGAGGCCGTCCGCAACCCGCGCAACCACCGCTACTCGCTCAGCCGGGGCATCCCCAAGCTCCGCAGCGCCGTCTCGGACCTCTACCTCCGCCGCTTCGGCGTCGAGCTCGACCCCGAGACGCAGGTCGTCAACACCATCGGCGCCAAGGAGGGCCTCTCGCACCTGATGTGGGTGCTGCTGCAGCCGGGCGACGCAGTGCTGGTGCCGGCGCCCTCCTACCCCATCCACCTCTACGCGCCGCTGTTCGCCGGCGCGGAGATCCGCCACATCCCCCTAGCGACGGGCGACGACCTCGACGAAGTCCTCCGCCAGCGCTGGGAGTACTCCTGGCCCAAGCCGCGGGTCATCCTCCTGTCGTTCCCGCACAATCCGACCACTGCTTGCGTGGACTTGGACTTCATGCAGCGCGTCGTGGACTTCGCCCGAGAGCACGAGGTGCTCGTCGTCCACGACTTCGCCTACGCCGACATCGCCTTCGACGGCTACCGGCCGCCCTCCATCCTGCAGGCCGACGGCGCCCTCGACGTGGCGGTGGAGTTCTACTCCCTCACGAAGTCCTTCTCGATGGCGGGCTGGCGGGTGGCTTTCATGGTGGGCAACGCCGAAGCCACCGCCGCGCTCGCCAAGCTCAAGTCGTACTTGGACTACGGCACCTTCCAGCCCATCCAGATCGCCGCCACCGTGACGCTCAACGATGCGGCCGACTACCCGAAGCTGGTGAACGACACCTACCAGAGCCGCCGCGACAGCCTCTGCGAGGGCTTGGCGCGCATCGGCTGGCACGTCACCCCGCCCAAGGGCACCATGTTCGTGTGGGCGCCCATCCCCGAGCCTTACCGCCACATGGACTCGGTGCGCTTCGCCTCCTTCCTGGTCACCGAGGCGGGCGTGGCCACCTCGCCGGGCGGCGGGTTCGGCCCCGGGGGCGAGGGGCACGTCCGCTTCGCCCTCATCGAGAACGAGCAGCGCATCGGCCAGGCGGTCCGCAACCTGCGCAAGGCGATGCCGGCGCTGGCCTGAGCCCGAGATGCGTCTGGGCATCCTGACCGGCGGGGGGGACTGTCCGGGGCTGAACGCGGTGATCCGCGCCGTGGTGCTGCACGGCGCTCGGCGCTGGGGAGACGAGGTGGTGGGTTTCCGCGACGGCTGGCGCGGCGTCGTCGGGGACGAGTGCTTCGTCATCGCCCCCGACCGGGCCTCGAAGATCCTGTCTCGGGGCGGGACGATCCTCGGCACCTCGCGGGTCCACCCCTACATGACCGACGACGGTCCCGCCCGGGCGGTCGAAGTGTTGGCGCGCCGCGGCGTGGAGGCTCTGATCGTGGTGGGCGGTGAGGGCACGCTGAGCGTCGCCAGCAGGCTGCACGGCGAGCACGGCGTGGCTCTGGTGGGGGTGCCCAAGACCATCGACAACGACGTGGGCGGGACCCAGCTCACCTTCGGCTTCGAGACGGCGGTGCAGACCGCCACCGACGCCATCGACCGTCTCCACACGACCGCCGAGTCCCACAACCGTGTCATGGTCGTCGAGGTCATGGGGCGCCACGCCGGGCATGTGGCGCTCTGGGCGGGCATCGCAGGCGGGGCGGCGGCCATCCTGGTCCCCGAGAGGCCCTTCGACATCGGCGCCGTCAGCGCGGATCTCCAGAGGCTGCACGAGGGCGGCACCCAGTCCTCAGTCGTCGTCGTGGCCGAGGGTGCCCGCCCGGTCGCTGGCACGCTGGACGTCCCGGCGCCGGGCATCGACGAGTACGGGCACGCCCGCCTCGGCGGCATCGGCGCCATCGTCGCGGCCGAAGTCGAAGCCCGGACCGGCCTCGAGACCCGGGTGACGGTGCTGGGCCACGTCCAGCGGGGCGGCACGCCGACCGCCTTCGACCGCGTGCTGTGTACCTCCTTCGGGGTGGCGGCCACCGACGCCGCCCACGAGGGCGCGTTCGGGCAGATGGTGTCCGTGGCTGAGGGGCGCATCGGGCTGGTGCGCCTCGCCGAGGCCACAGCCGCCCTGAAGCCCATCCCCGGCGACCTCTGGGAGGTGGCGCAGGCCTGCCTGTCGTAGCCGGGACTGCTACGGGCCGGCGGGTCCGAGGGAGGCGTAGTGGACCCGGCCCACCGGGGCTTCCACGTCGCCCTCGTCGGTCGGCAGGGCTCGGGGCTGGCCCTCGATCAGAACCCAGAGCCAGTCGACGCCGGCCAGTTCGGTGGCGGTGAAGACCAACTGGGCGACCGCCAAGCGCTGAAGCTCGCCTTCGATCTGCTCCAGAGCGCCTGCCGCGAGGTCGACGCGCAGCACTCCGTTGGTGAGTTCGCTGCTGAGTATGACCGTCTCGGCGGGAATGACCGAGGTGAGCCCTCCGGAGGCCTCCGCCTCCGTCGGCCCGGCGATGAGCGCCTCGAGGGCGGCGACGGGCCCTGCGGGCGTGGCCAGATCGCGCTCGGCGGGCGCGCCGAGGCCCTCGCCGTCCACGAAGTAGAGGGACACCGCCTGGCGCGGCACCGGCGCCTCGGTGGAGGTGGTGGTCGTGGCGGGTTCGGCCAGCTCCTCCGGCAGCACCGAGGCGTCCAGGATGCGGGGCGCCGGATCCTGGGGCACGCCGCACGCGGCGGCGACCGCCAACAGGCCCACGACCCCGAGCATCGTGCGCCGCCCCGGCAGCGCGGACCGCCGCGCCGAGGTGGGCATCACTGGCCGTCCAGCGGCAGCGCGACCACGAAGCAGGCCCCCGGCTGGCCGTCGCCCCGGTCGGTCACGCGGATCGAGCCGCCGTGCAGGCGGACGTGCTCGGACACGAGCGCCAGGCCGAGCCCGGTGCCGCCGGCCCGTGCGCCCGGTCCCTGCCGCCGCCCGCGGGCGAAGCGGTCGAAGATGATGTCGTGGTCCTCGTGCGGCACGCCCGGGCCTGCGTCTATCACGGCGATCTCCAAGGTGGACTCGAGGCGCTCGACGTGGATCTGGGTAGCGCCCGCCCCGTGGTTGTGGGCGTTCTCCAAGAGGTTGGCCATGACCTGGGCGAGGCGCCGTCGGTCGGCGCGCACGACGAGGCCCGCGGCGTGTACCGAATGAGTCAGGAGCGGGCTCTGACCGGAGGCGCGGGCCGCCTGCTGGACGAACTCGAGGATCTCGAAGTCCTCCGTCTCGAGGGCGGCCGCTCCGACGTCGTAGCGCGAGATCTCAAGGAGGTCGGCAACGAGCTGCTTGAAGTGCTCGAGGTCGGCGCTGAGCAGGTGGAGCGCCGTCTGCGAGCGCACCGGCAAGTCGCTCTGACGCTTGCGCAGCACCTCCAGGGAGGCGGTGAGGGTCATGAGCGGCGAGCGCAGCTCGTGGCTCACGTTGGAGGCGAACCGGGCGTCGCGCTCGATGCGGTCCTGCAGGGCGCTGGCCATCTGGTTGAACGAGCGCGAGAGGCGCTCGAGGTCGGGGTCTGCGCCCTCGAGGCGCGTGTTGAGATCGCCCGCGGCGATGGCCTCGGCCGCCTCGCCGATGTCGGTCAGCGGTCGCACCGCCCGCTGCGCGGCCCAGATGCCGATGCCGATGCCGACCAGCACGGTTATGGCGCTGCCGGTGAGGAGGGCGATCAGCAGCGAGCTGAGCGTTGCGGCGATGTCGTCGAGCGGCGCCGCCTCGTAGTAGGCGGCGTTGATGTCGAAGTAGGGGATGCCGATGACCGCGAAAGGCGTCTCGCCCACGACGTACCGCATCTGCGCCGCCCGGCCCCCCGCCACGGTGTCCTTGAGGAGCGGGTCGATCTGCGGCTCGCTGAACTCCACCGGGTTGGCCGACAGCCAGAGGTCGCCGAACCGGATGACCGGCCGCGCCCCCAAGGGCGTGTAGAGGTTCTGCAGCAGTTCCCGCAACTCCTCTTCGGTCGTCTCGTCGTCGATGAGCCGGCTCACCTGCGTGGCGTTGAACAGGACGCGGGCCAGCGAAGTGTCCTCGCGCCGGGTCAGCAGGTTGTCCCGCGTCAGTTCGTAGGTGATCAGCGAGAGCCCCGCGGCCAGCACGAGCGCTCCGAGCCCGAAGGCGACGCTGACACGGAGACGGAGGGAGACGCGCGCAGCCACGGTGGCTAGGGCTGCAGCTTGTACCCCTCGCCGCGGACGGTGACGACGTGGCGGGGGTTGGCCGGGTCGGTCTCGATCTTCGTGCGCAGCCGCCGGATGTGGACATCGACCAGCCGGCTGTCGCCGAAGTAGCCGTACCCCCAGATCCGCTCGAGCAGCACCTCCCGGCTGAGCGTCCGTCCGGGCCTCGACGCGAGCTCCACGAGCAGCCGGAGCTCGGTCTTGGTCAGAGCGATCTCCTCGGCGCCGCGGCGCACGACGCCCTCCTCGGCGAACACCTCGAGGTCGGCGAAGATGAAGTTCTTGATCGGGCCTTCGGCGGTGCGCACCCGGCGCAGCAGCGCTCGGATGCGCGCTGAGAGCTCCTTGGGGGCGAAGGGCTTGGTGAGGTAGTCGTCCGCGCCCGCCTCCAGCCCCGCCACGATGTCGTGGGTGTCCTCCCGGGCGGTCACCATCACGATGGGCACGTTGCTGATGCGCCGCAGCGAGCGGCAGACCTCGAAGCCGTCGACGCCGGGGAGCATGATGTCGATCAGCACGACGTCGGGCGGGTTCCGCCGGAAGATGCCGAGCGCCGCCTCGCCGTTGGAGGACTCCTCCACCTCCCACCCCTCGTCCTCGAGGGCCAGCCGCAGCGAAGTTCGGATCCGCTCGTCGTCCTCGACGGTCAGGATGCGGGTCGCCACGCCACCATGCTGCCCCATCCGGGGCTGCTTGTCGCACTCGGCCCGGAGTCGGCCCGCCCTCGCCGGCCGCCGGCCCGCCCTCGCCGGCCGCCGGCCGCGGCGGGACCGCGGCTCACCGCAGGCGCCGGCTACGACGCGGCGCCAGAGGCGACCGGGCGCCCCTCGGGGCCTCGCGCCACTCGCTCATGGCCCGCAGCGTCAGGGAGGCGACGATGGCGACACCCGCTGCGCAGACCACGGCGCCGGTGAGGGTCCCCACCCCGAGCTGCCAGCCGCAGTCGCCCGAGCAGCTCACATCCACGAGGGCGTAGCCGATCAGCCCGCCGCAGGCCCCCGCCAGCAGGATCGCGGCGGTCGCCGCGGCTCTCGCTCGCCGCCCCGGCCGGGCCGAGCGCTCCGCCGGCGCGTCCCGGGAACCGCTCATCGCAACAAGGCTAGGTGCCCGCCGAGGCGGTCGGTGCGGCACAGATGGCGCTGGAGGTGTTGTCGCGGCGCGCTGGTTGTGCGAGACTTGGGCACACCGGTGAGCCGTCGGACAGCGCCGGGGACGGCGACCCGGCCGGGAAGGCAGTACCCGGGAAGGCGTAACCGCAAGGCGTAACGGGAAGGGAGGCGGGCCTGTGCCGCTGTCGGAGGACGAACAACGAATACTCAGCGAGATCGAGGCGAACCTCTACGAGACCGATCCCGAGCTTGCTGAAGAGGTCCGTTCCACGACGGTGTTCCGCCACGGTTTCCGCAACCTCCGGCGGTCTGTGCTGGGGTTCATCGCCGGCATCGTCTTCATGATCTTCACGCTGTCGACCTCGTTCTGGCTGTCGTTCGTGGGTTTCCTCATCATGCTCGCCTCGGCGATGTTCTTCGAGCGCAACGCCCGCCTGGTGGGCAAGGCCGGGCTGCAGGAGATCTCACGCAATCCCTTGAGCGGCGCCTGGCGCGACGGAACAGGCACGCCGGGGCAGCGGATGCGCGACCGCTTCAACCGCGACCAGCGCGGCGAATAGGCCCCGTCGCGCCGAAGCGACGCTCAGCCGGTCCTGCGGCCGGCGTGCAGCAGCGCCCACGGCTGAGGATCCACCAGCGCGCGCAGCCGCTGGGCGGGTGTTCGGGTCTCCCGGAGCGCCGCGGAGATGGCCGACGCCGCGGTGGCGGCCTGCTGGCCGAGTTCGGCGGGCACAGGGTCGCCGCCGAACGCCGCCGCCGAGACGCAGACGGCCAGCCGCCGCCACATGTCCGGCACCGCGCCGAGGGCTAGGGCCGCTCGCTGCGCCAACTCGAGGGGGGTCTCGGCTAGGCGGGGCCTGATGCCGCGGGGCGCTAGGAGTTCCAGAGTCTCCTCCCAGGCCGCCACGGCGGTCCGCCCCGCATCCCCGTGAGCCCAGCGGCGCCGCCGCCGCCGCCGGACGGAGCGGAGTCCTGCCGTCGCCAGCGCGTACCCGCCCCCGGCGGCTGCGAGCCCCGCGGCGGCCAAGCCGAACAGCACCCCCACGCGCCCCGCGGTCCCGGCGACGTCGCCCCCTCCGTCGGGGGCGGCGGGAGACCCCGGCGGGGGCGGCGCGCCGCTCGGCGGCTGCGGCTGCGGCGGCTGCGGCGGGGCGAGGGTGGGGGTGGTAGGCGGACCGGGGGCGTCCTGCTGCTCGGGCACGAACGTGTAGTCCTCCGCTCCGGGCGCGCCGCGCCCGGGGGTCGGCTCGAACGCCACCCAGCCCGCGCCGCTGATGAAGACCTCCGGCCAGGCGTGAGCGTGCTCCCCTCGGACGCTGTAGAGGGCGCCGTCGCCCTCGTCGGGCCCTGCTTCGATCCCCGGGGTGAAACCGACGGCCACCCGCGCCGGCAGTCCCAGCGTCCGCGCCAGGGTGGCGAAGGCGGCGGCGAACTGCTCGCAGTATCCCCTCCGGTCTTCCAGCAGGAAATCCTCCAGTCGGGCGCTGGAGTGGCCGGCCGCCACGTCGAGGTCGTACTCGAAGCGGCTGCGGAACCAGTCCTGCATGGCGAGGGCCTTCTGGTACGGCCCGGTGTGCCCCGCGGTGACCTCGGCGGCGAGCTCGGCCAGCGCCGGGCTCAAGCCGGCCGGCAGGTCGGTGAACCCGGGCGGGACGTCGGCGGGGTCGTTGCGCAGCGAGGCGAGGAAGTCCGCCTCGAAACGCGGCACGGCGGACCGCACGGTGTAACTGAGGCCGTCGGAGTCGCCGCGGCTCGAACCCACGAGCAAGGTCGAGGAGACCGGTTCGAAGCTCGCCCTGAACGAGTTCCCGGCCGCCTCGAAGCCGACGGGCTGGTAGGCGGCGGGCAGCCACACGGCCGCCAGGGCGTCGATCCGGTAGGTCTGGGTCACCTCGCTGACCGGGCCTGTCGTGGCGGCCCGGCTGGCGAGTGCGCCGGTGGCTGTGGCGGTCCTCTCGTCGAGCGACCAGACGACCCCGTCGAAGTCCCCGAGGGCAGTCAGCCGCCAGTAGGCCCGCTGCGTGCTGCGGACCGAGAAGAGCTCCAGGTGGGGGTTCTGCAGGAGTTGCCCGGGGAGCACCACCAGCGGGCTGAGCACGACCTTCCGTTCGCCCTCGGCCGGCGCCGCGGCGGGGTCGAGCAGCGGCCGGAGCGGCCCGTCGGACAGCGCGGGCAGCAGCACGACGGTGGCCAGCGTTGCGCCGGTCACCGCCAGCGCACTTCCGGCGAGCCCCAGCGGCCCCCGATGCGTCAGGCGCTCGCCGCCGCCGAGGCCCCGGCGCGCCGGCCTCTGGCTGCGATGGTGGACCAACCCGAACGCCACCGCGCAGGTCACCACGAGGAGCGGATAGAGGATCCTTCCCTCGTCGGTCCCGAACAGCGAGACGGCCACGAAGGCCATGGCGGCCGGCACCAGGGCCTCGCCCCGCACGCCGACTCGGAATGCGCCCCAGTCCGCGAGCACCGGAATCACCCAGGCCACAGCCGCGGCGATGACCACTAGGGCGGTTTGCGCGGCGACGGGCACCTGAGACGAGTTGACGAGGTCCCAAGCACCCCGGAAGTCGTCGGAGAGAGCTTCGAGGGTGGCTCGCTGGGGCAGGCCGAAGCGGGTGGTGTGCGGGTAGTGGACCCAGAGTTGCAGCGCGGCGACGCCCACGAGCGACACCAGGGCGCCTAGGCCGATGCTCCGACCGGCACGCCGCACGACAGCCACCAGTACGTGCGTCAGGAGGGTCGCGCCGATCACGGGCGGCAGGAACGACCCGTCGGAGAAGAGCCGCAGCCCGCTGAGCAGGGTCGTGACGCTGACCCCGACCAGCAGGATCTCAGCGGGCAGCGACGGCGGCGGCGGCTGCGGTGTCGGTCTCATCCCGCCGCGGCGGCCGCGGTCGGCGCCTCCCGCTCCCGGGCGGTCCCAGAGCGCCGGGCGAGGTGCTCCTGCCACCGCAGGGCCGTTGAGTCCTCGGGGCCGACGGCCACGACGTCGCGGTGGGAGGACGGCGCCTCGTTCTGCCAGAACTGCAGGATGACGCGGCGCCCTGGGAACCTGGGCAAGCCGTCGGGACGGTGGGGCGCCATGTCGCCGACGACGGCCAGGAGGATCATCCGGGCGGCGCCCACCGGGAGCAACGGGGCGGCTAGGTCCTCGGGGCGGCTCTGCGCCACGAACGCGAGGGCGTCGAGTATGGGCACGGCGCTCCCGGTGGCGCGCACCTCGGCGCCGCCGCGGGTGATCAGCCGGACCGTCCCGCCGGCGGACGCGGCCAGGGTGGCCAGCCCCGCGGCCGCTGAGACCATCCGCTCGAAGACTTCCGCAGTGGCGGCGTCGGCGTCGGTCTCGAGGTACAGCAGGGTCTCGGGCCGCTCGACGGTCTCGAAGCGGCGGACCAGCAGTTCCCGGTGGCGGGTGCTGGACGGCCAGTGGATGCGGTGCGGATCGTCGCCCGGCTCGTACCGTCGGAGGCTGTGGAGGTCAGTCTCGGCGCCGGGCACGATCCGGGTGTGCCGCCGCCTCTCGGTCGCGTCCTCGACGGCCGCGGCGAAGCCGGCTAGGTCGTCGATCCGCGGCCACACGAGGACCTTGTCGCGGGGGGCGGCCCGGTGCCGGTGCCGCGCCAGTCCGAAGGGGTCGGTCACCTCCATCCACACCGGTCCGAGCACCCGCCAGCCGCGCCTCTCGGTCGACAGGCAGTAGCGCTCCTCGAGGGCGGCCCCCGAGGGCAGCGCCGGAAGGCTCAGCACCGTCTCGGTCCCCTCGGCCGAATCGTCGATGATCTCGACCGACGGAGCGGTCCGCCGGCGGGCGCCGTTGCTGACGCGCACCCCGACAGCGAGCGGCGTGCCGGCGGGGACGCGCCTGCGCGCCGGCGCACAGGCGATCCGCAGGGGGGGCCGCAACAGCACCCCGGCGGCGGCCGCGAGCACCAAGCCGGCGCAGGTCGCCGCCACGAAGAAGAGCTCCGGCAGCCCGAACAGCAGTGCGACCGCCCCGGACACCAACGCCGGGATGAGGGTCTGTACGCCGGCTCGGGTCAAGGCACCGGTCCGGTCAGCGGACGCTCACCGGTGGACTGGGCGTGTCGGCGAGGATCTCGTCGATCACCGCGGCGGGGGTGGTGCCGGCGAACTGCGCGTTCTGCTCCAGGGTGAGGCGGTGCGCCAGGATCGGCCGAGCCACCTCCTTCACGTCGTCGGGGAGGACGAAAGTCCGCCCCGCCGCAGCGGCTCGCGCCTGTGCGGTGCGCTGAAGCCCCAGGGTGGCCCGCGGCGACATCCCACCGGAAATAGCGCTGTGGGCGCGGCTGCTGAGGGCCAGGTCCACGAGGTAGTCCCGCACCGCGGGCGCCACATGGACCGAGCGGACGGCGTCGATCATGGCTCGGACCGTGGCGGTGTCGGTGACTGGGGGGAGCGAGTCCAAGGGTGTCCCGCGGCGATGGGACTCCAGGATCTCAGACTCCGCGGCGCGGTCCGGGAACCCTGCGCTCAGGCTCATGCAGAAGCGGTCCAGTTGGCTGGTCGGAAGCGGGAAGGTGCCTTCGGTCTCCTGGGAGTTCTCCGTCGCGATCACCAGGAACGGCGAGGCCAGACCATGCGTCGTGCCGTCGACGGTGACCTGGCGCTCGGCCATCGCTTCGAGCAGCGCGGCCTGGGTGCGGGGAGAGGTGCGGTTGATCTCGTCGGCCAGCAGGAGGCCCGCGAAGACGGGGCCCGGTCTGAACTCGAAGCCGTTCTGGACGGGGTTCCACAGCGACACGCCGACGACGTCGCTGGGCATGAGGTCCGGCGTGAACTGGACGCGGCCGAACTCCAGCCCGAGCGTGCGGGCCACCGTCTTGGCGAGGACGGTCTTGCCTGCGCCGGGGGGATCCCGCAGCAGCACGTGGCCCTCCGCGAAGAGGCAGAGCAGCAGCAGCCGGACGAGCCTGCGCTTGCCTTTGACGACGCGCTCGACGTTGGCGGCGATCGCCTCGAACGTAGACGCGAAACCTGCCTGGGTGCCGAGGGGCGATGTCGGTTCGGGGTTCGCGTTGGTCACGTTGGCAGATCCGGTGCGTGCTCGCCTGCGTTCTCGGCGGTCCCGATGGTGCTCGACCTGAACCCAACCGGATTCGCCGCGGCCACTAGGGTACGCCGGTGGTGGGCCGAACAAGTCGCATTCCCGCCCGCGGTGGCCGCCTCGGCGCCTTGGCGCTAGCCGTCGGCTGGGAAGTGCTCCGGCGACCGGGGCTCTGGAGGGAGTCGCTGCTGCAGCTGCGCCCGGCCGTCTCCACCCCCTACAGGTCGTTCCGCTCCGTGACGGCCTACGGGGATCCCTCCCGGCATCCGCCCGTCGGCGACGTCGTCGCCTGGCTCGCCTGGGCGCGCTCCTTCAGGCGATGCTGCGCACGGCCGCCCACTCCGTGACCTCGCCCAAGTCGCGGTGGGTCGACATGGGGATAGCTTGTGAGGCCGTGAGCCTGGCCCTGGTACTGAATGCGACCGACGAGCCGCTGAGCGTCGTGCCGGCGCGCCGCGCCGCCGTGCTCGTGCTCGACGGGAAGGCCGTCGCCGTACATCCCTCGGGCGTCGTTCTGCGTTCGGAACGACTCACCGTCGAGATCCCGTCGGTGGTGCGGCTGCAGTACTACGTGCGCGTGCCCTACCTGCGGCGGGGGTCGCTCAGCCGTCGAGGCGTCCTAGCACGGGACAACCACAGCTGCCAGTACTGCGGCCGGCGGGCCGACAGCATCGATCACGTGCGCCCGCGCAGCCGCGGCGGGGGCCACACCTGGGACAACGTCGTGGCCGCCTGCCGACGCTGCAACACGCGCAAGCGCGATCGGCTGCCCAGCGAGATCGGCATGGGCCTGAGCCGAACGCCGCAACCCCCGACCTGGACCGCTCTCATCCGCCTCAGCGCCGATGAGCTCCCCGACCACTGGAGCGCCTACCTGCACGACGACAGAGCCCTGTCGGCGTGAGGCGCAGCGGCGCCTCGCCGCCGGCCGGTCCGGGAGCGTCCTGGAGGGTCGTCGAGCGGACCGGGTCGGTTCGGGCTCTCCATGCGGTCGCCGTGGGGCCCCGCCCGGGCCGGGCGATCTGGGTCATGCGTCCCGTCGGCGAGGCGGTCGTACTCGGCAGCGGGCAGCGGCCGGACACCGTCGACGCGGCGGCGGCGCGCCGACGCGACCTGCCGATCCTGCGGCGCCGCTCCGGCGGCGGGGCGGTGCTCGTGTCGCCGGCCGACCTGCTGTGGGTGGACGTCGTGGTGCCGCGGGACGACCCGCTGTGGCATCCCGACGCCGCCGGTGCCTTCGCGTGGCTGGGCCGGGCCTGGCAGCGCGCGTTGGCCGAGTGCGGGATTTCCGGAGAAGTGTACGAGGGCGCCTACGAGGCCGGGCGCTGGGGCAAGCTCGTCTGCTACGCGGGCCGCGGCCCGGGCGAGGTGTTCGTGGCAGGCCGCAAGGTCGTCGGACTGTCCCAGCGGCGCAGCCGCGCCTACGCACGATTCCAGTCGGGGCTGCTGCGGCGTTGGGAGCCAGGCGAGTTCGCCGCGCTGCTGGCGCTGTCGGCACCGGAGCGTGAGGCGCTGGCGCAGGACCTCGCCGGTTCCGCCGCCCCTGTCACCGTCGCCGAGGATCGCATGCTTGCCGCCCTCTACGCGGCGGTGACGGCGACGAGAGGCGCAACCGCCGCGTCGCAGTCCTCCTCGGTGCTTTGACCCGGCTTCTGCGTGGGAAGTAGGCTTTGTCCATGGTGCCGCGGTCGGATCGATCGTCCGCGGTGCGATCCGACCGCTCCGCCTCGCGCCTGGGTGCCCGCTGGATTGAGTCCCGACCCGGGCGGGCGGAAAGGCTCGCGATAACTGGTGCAATTCTATCAGTGTTAGGTGCATTGTCTGTATTGCTATCGCGTTCTTTGCGCTGGGATCTACTTCTTTCTCTGGCAGGGGGTCGCTTGTCGATTGGCTGGCATGACCCGCCTGGGATGGTGGCTTTGGAGGGGCCCTTGTGGGCCAGGGTTGTGATTGTCTACGTTCTGGCGTCGCCGAGTTACTTGGCGGTCGGCTGCTGTGTCGCAGCCTTGATGCTGTTGCGCCGCGGCTCGGGGCGCAATGTCTACGTTGGATTGGCGCTCGCTGGACTTGTGATGGCCGTGAGCCTTCTGCTCGGCATCGTGGCGGTGCTCGCGTTCATCGTCAACTATTGGCCCGACCGGCGGGTGAACGACTCAGATTGGGCCGAGTCGATTCCGGTGGCGGGCGAATCCGGGGTTGTCGGTGAGGGCGATGGTTGGGGCGGCGGCTTGGGCGGTGGTGGTGTTCGTGGGGCCGCGTCTGGGGTCGGGGGGTTAGCGGTTCGCTTCTGGGGCGGTTCTGTCCCTGGACCGGCGAAGCGCGCTCTCGCGGTGGTGTTCTCGGTCGGGCTGTTCCCGGGGCTGTTCGTGGCGTCGTGGCGGGCGTGGGACGCGCTCGACCGGCCCTTCGACCGTCTCGTCCTGGCTGACCAGCAGCCGCTGCCGGAGGCTCTGCCGACGTGGGCCGACGGGACGATTCAGAACTTCAGCCTCGCCGTCTGCCTGTTCGCGGCGGCCTGCGGGCTGGGCGTCCTGTGGCTGCTCCCAACCCAGAGCCGCGCCCGCCATTATCGGTGGCTGGCGCTGTCCGGGCTGACCACGCCCTGGCTGCCCGCTCTCGGCATCGGCGTCCTCATCGCGTTCGTCATACGGTTCTGGCCCGCGCGCCGGTCACGGTGGCCTGAGGCCGGCGGTGACGATGAGGCTGTGCAGCACGGGGCCCCTGCGGAGGAAGGCTCGGCCCACGGCGGTGAGACCATCAGCGACGGCGGCGGAAGGTCCGAGGCGCCCTCGCGGCCCGTGCGCTGGATCGACGCTCGCCCGCGTCGCGTGCGGAGACTCCTCGCCGTCGGCATCGTCTTGGCCTTCGTCCCGGCCACAGCCGTGGCCACGACGGCGGCGCTGGAGGAGAGCAAGGTCATCGAGTACAACGAAGACTCCGAGTTGTCCCTCTCGCTCCTACTGGATCCAGTGGAGACGACTTCGGCAGACCCCGAGCTCGAGTCGGTCTACCATGCCATGCTGTACCTTGTCTGGTTCGTCTGGGGCGCCTCCATGCTCGGATCGGTCGCCCTGCTGCTGGCCGTACTGCGGTCTCTGAACCACCGAGCGCGCCGGTACAAGACGACCGCGATGACCGCCCTGTACCTCGGCATTGCCATGCACCTGTGGTGGCTCGTGGACGGACTGGGAGGGAGTTCCGCGACGGCCCAGTTAGTCTGGTTCCTGCTGTAGCGCCGCGGCGCAGGGGCCCCGTCGGTTCTTTGACCTGGCTGTTTTGCGGGAAGTAGGTTTTGCTCATGGTGGCAGGTTCGGATCTCTCGTCCGCGGCGCGATCTGCTCGCGCTGGCTACCGCCCGGATGCCCGCTGGATTGAGTCCCGACCCGGGCGGGCAGAACGACTTGTGATAATTGGAGCAATTCTGTCTGTGATAAGTATAATATCTGTAATTTTAGTCCGTTCTCTGACAGGAAATAGCTTGATGATTGGCTGGCATGACCCGCCTGGGATGGTGGCTTTGGAGGGGCCCTTGTGGGCCAGGGTTGTGATTGTCTACGTTCTGGCGTCGCCGAGTTACTTGGCGGTCGGCTGCTGTGTCGCAGCCTTGATGCTGTTGCGCCGCGGCTCGGGGCGCAATGTCTACGTTGGATTGGCGCTCGCTGGACTTGTGATGGCCGTGAGCCTTCTGCTCGGCATCGTGGCGGTGCTCGCGTTCATCGTCAACTATTGGCCCGACCGGCGGGTGAACGACTCAGATTGGGCCGAGTCGATTCCGGTGGCGGGCGAATCCGGGGTTGTCGGTGAGGGCGATGGTTGGGGCGGCGGCTTGGGCGGTGGTGGTGTTCGTGGGGCCGCGTCTGGGGTCGGGGGGTTAGCGGTTCGCTTCTGGGGCGGTTCTGTCCCTGGACCGGCGAAGCGCGCTCTCGCGGTGGTGTTCTCGGTCGGGCTGTTCCCGGGGCTGTTCGTGGCGTCGTGGCGGGCGTGGGACGCGCTCGACCGGCCCTTCGACCGTCTCGTCCTGGCTGACCAGCAGCCGCTGCCGGAGGCTCTGCCGACGTGGGCCGACGGGACGATTCAGAACTTCAGCCTCGCCGTCTGCCTGTTCGCGGCGGCCTGCGGGCTGGGCGTCCTGTGGCTGCTCCCAACCCAGAGCCGCGCCCGCCATTATCGGTGGCTGGCGCTGTCCGGGCTGACCACGCCCTGGCTGCCGGTAGTCGGGATCGGTGTCCTCATCGCGCTCGTCATACGGTTCTGGCCCGCGCGCCGGTCACGGTGGCCTGAGGCCGGCGGGGACCACGCGGCTGCGCCGCACGGAACCTTCGCGGGGGAGGAGGGCTCGGTCTGCGGCGGCGAGACATTCAACGGCGGCGGGAGGGCTCCAGAGCCTTGGCGGCCCGTGCGCTGGATCGACGCTCGCCCGCGTCGCGTGCGGAGACTCCTAGCCGTCGGCGTCGTCCTGGCCTTCGTCCCGGCCGCCGCCGTGGCCACGACGGCGGCGCTGGAGGACAGCGGGGTCATCGAGTACAACAGAGACCCCGGCTTGCAGTTCGCGCTCGTTCTGGATGACGTCGAGTCGGCTGCGGACGAGACGCTAGCGGCAGACCCCGACCTCGAGTCGGTCTACCATGCCATGCTGTACCTTGTGTGGTTCGTCTGGGGCGCCTCCATGCTCGGATCGCTCGCCCTGCTGCTGGCCGTACTGCGATCCCGAAACGACCGAGCGCGTCGGTACAAGGTGACCGCGATGTCCGCCCTGTCCATCGGCATTCTCATGTACCTGTGGTGGTTCGTGGGCGGACTGGGAGGGAGTTCCGGGACGGCCCGACTGGTCTGGTTCCTGCTGTAGCGCCGCGGCGCGGCCCGACTATTGGAGTTCCTGCCTGCGCGACGACAGAGCCCAGTCGGCGTGGATCGCGGGGCAGCGCTGCGGATCGTACGTCTCTCGCCTGCGGGCCAGCCCGGACAGGCCTTGACGGTGCGCGGCTCGGCCGGGCTCGGCGCGGGGGTTTCGTTGGGGCGGCTTGTGCTCCCCGGCCTTGCGTGGTGGGGAGTAGTGGGTTATTGTGGTGAGCAGCGGGGCTTAGTCCCTATACTTCGGCTGGTCGGGTCGCAGTACGGGGCACCCGGCACGGTGATCGCAAGCCGCGAGTTGACATGGATAGAACATATTCCGGCAGCCACGAGCGCTCCATCGACGGGAAGTGGCGTGTCTCACTGCCCCCGGAGTTCCGCCACGGCGCCGACGCCGACGACCGCTGCGTTCTCGGCCGCGTGCCGGGGAGCCCGTGCCTGGGCCTGTGGCGCCAGCAGAGCTTCGACGCTGCGTACCGCCGGCTCCAGCAGGAGGTGCGCACGCGGGGGAACGGGCAGAACCTGCTGCGCTGGTTCTCCGGCAACGGGTACCCCGTGCGGCCCGACGCTCAGGGACGCATCGTCGTCCCCGAGCCCCTGCGCGAGGTTCTCGCCGTCGACCCCGGCGGCGGCGAGACCGGCGTCTTCGTGGCCGGCGTCGGCGAGCGGATCGAGCTGTGGAACGCCGATGTCTGGCTGAGCTCGGTCGGCGGCGCCGGCGCCTACACCGATGAGACGGGCCTGGGCCCCTGGTCTGAGAGCAGCTGGCTGTGAACGATCACCCGGCGCGTCATCGCCGTTCAGCAATCCTCCGGTTGACAGGAGGACAGCCAACCCCTACTCCCATCACTTGCCACACCCCTTGCGTCGGGAGAAATCTCCGCGAGGTCCTGGAGGCCGGGGGATTGCTGAACGGCGAGCGACCACTGCGGCGGCGCCGTGGCAGCTCATGAGGTCGCCGGGAGCGGCGCTCACGAACCGGTCATGCTCCGCGAGGTCGTCGAGGCGCTGGAGGAGATCCCGACGGGGATCTTCCTAGACGCCACCGTCGGCGCCGGGGGCCACGCCTCGGCCCTGCTGGAGCGGCGCCCCGATCTGACTTGCGTCGGCCTGGACCGCGATCCCGAGGCGTTGGCCATGGCCGCGCGGCGGCTTCCGGACGGGGTCCGGCTAGCGCAGCGACGCTTCGACGCTCTGGGCGAGGCGCTCGCCGGCTGGGACGTCGGCTGCCTCGCGGGCGCGCTCTTCGACCTCGGGGCCAGCTCGATGCAACTCGACGATCCCGGCCGCGGCTTCAGCTACCGCCGAGGCGGCCCCATCGACATGCGCATGGACCCCACCTCCGGGCCCTGCGCCGCCGGGATCGTCAACGAATGGCCCGCCGAGCGCCTAGCGGGCCTGCTGCGGGGGTACGGCGATGAACCCAACGCTCGGCGGATCGCCCGGGCGGTCGCAGCGAACCGGCCGCTGCGCGACACCGCGGAGTTGGCCGAGGTCGTCTGCTCGGCCGTCCCGCCGCGGCGGCGCCGCCGCAGCGGGCACCCTGCGAAGCGCACCTTCCAGGCGCTGCGGATAGCGGTCAACGACGAACTCGCGCAGATCCGTCCGGCTCTGAGCGAGGTCATCGGCCTCCTTGCGCCCAAGGGCAGGGGAGTGGTCCTCAGCTACCACTCCGGCGAGGACCGCATCGTCAAGGAGACGTTGGGGGAGGCCGCCGGCGGCTGCACCTGCCCCCCGCGTCTGCCCTGCGTCTGCGGGGCCGTGAAGTGCATCGCTCTTCTCGGTCGCCGTGCGCGGAGACCTGCGGCGGCTGAGGTGCAGGCGAATCCGCGCTCGCGCAGCGCCCGCCTGCGCGCCTTCGAGAAGCTCGAGGCCACCCAGTCGTGAGCCGCCCGCAGCCATCGCCGTCGTCGGCCCCGAAGTCCCGCGGAGAGTCCGCGCTCCGGGTCGTCGCGCCGGCGCGCGCCGAGCCGGTCCGCCTCGGCCGCGCCGGGCTCGCCGTGCTGGCGGTCCTCGTCGCGGGCCTGTTCGTCATCGGCGTCCTGCAAGCGGTCGTGACCGAGGCCCAAGGGCGGATCGACCAACTAGACGAGCAGATCGTCGAGGCGACCGCCACCGACCGCGAGCTGCGTCTGCGCCGAGCCCAGCTGCTCTCGCCGGCGTTCCTGGGGGCCGAGGCTCGTGACCGCCTCGGGATGGTCACGCCGACCACGATCGTCTACCTGGTCCCGCCGCAGGCGCCGGTGCCATGAGCTCCGCCCGCGGTCGCCAGACACCGGCGCCATGAGCTCCGCCCGCGGCGCGCCGCGGCGCGGCCGCTTCCGGTCGCCGGGCCGCAGGTTCGTCCTAGTCCTGGCTCTGATGGCTATGGCCTCGGGACTTGTCTGGAAGACGTTCGACCTCCAGTTCCGCCAGGCGGAGCGCATCGTCGCCTGGGGTGAGGATCATCGGATCCGCACCACGCAGGTGATGGGCCTGCGGGGGGACATCCTCGACAGCTCCGGCGAGCCCCTGGCCACCTCGCTCGAGTGGGCGACGGTGTTCGCCGATCCGTCCCAGATAGCCGACCCGCTGGCCAGGGCTCAGGTTCTGGCGCCTGTGCTGGGGGCCGAAGTCACGCCCCTGGCTCAGAAGATGTCGGTGCCCGGCCAGTTCGTGTACATCCAACGGCAGGTCTCTCCGGAGCGGGCCGAACAGGTCGAGGCGCTCGGCCTGCAGGGCATCGGCACGCGCCCCGAAGCGCGCCGCGTCTACCCGCTGGGGCGGACCGCCGCGGAGGTCATCGGCTCGGTGAGCCTCGACCACAACGGCACCTCCGGCATCGAGCTCCTCTACAACGACGTCCTAGCGGGCGCCCCCGGCTCGGTCAGCCGTGAGGAGTACCCGGGGGGGCGCAGCATCCCCGGCGGGCGCAACGAGGCGACTCCCGCGGTACACGGCGCCGATCTGCGGCTGACGATCGACCGGCTGCTGCAGTTCGAGGCGGCCCGGATCCTCACCGAGCAGGTGCGCCAGACCGACGCGAAAGGGGGCGTGGTCGTCGTCGGGCGTCCGGCCACAGGCGAGATCCTGGCGATGTCCACCGCCACTCGGGACGAGGCGGGCGAGGTGGTCACCGGTGTCGAGAACAAGGCGCTCACCTGGGCTTTCGAACCCGGATCGGTCATCAAGGGGCTGACCTTCTCCGCCGTGCTGGACGCTGGGTTAGCGACGCCGGAAACGACCCGCCCGGTGCCGGACCGCCTGAGGGTCCACGACGCGGAGTTCACCGACCACAGCCCGCACCCGACTCTCGACTACTCGGTGCGCGACATCGTCGTGCAGTCCTCCAACATCGGCACCATCCTCTGGGGCGACCAGCTCGGCCCGTCGGGCCTGTACGGCTATCTCCGGCGGTTCGGGCTCGGCCAGACGAGCGGGCTCGGACTCTTCGGCGAGTCGCCGGGCCTTCTGCTGCCGGTGGCCGACTGGTCGGGCACCTCCCTGGCGACCATCGCTATAGGCCAAGGGATCTCGCTGACCCCGCTGCAGCTGCTCTTGGCCTTCAACGCGGTCGCCAACGACGGTGTGTACGTACCCGCGCGGATCGTGGCGGAGGCAATAGCGCCCGACGGCGCCCGCACCGCGCTGGCGCCGACTGCTCCGGCGCACCGCGTGATGTCCACGACGGCGGCGGTCCACATGCGCCGGATCCTCCGGGAGGCAGTGGCCGACGGAACCGGCAAGCAGGCCGAGGTCGAGGGCTACGAGGTGGCGGGCAAGACGGGCACGGCCCGCAAGCCCCACCCTGACGGCGGTTACGAGGACGAGGCCGGGAACTACCGCTACGTCGCCACCTTCGCCGGTTTCGCCCCGGCGTCGGACCCGCAGGTCTCCATCGTGGTAGTGATCGACGAGCCCACGACCACCATCTACGGCGGGAGCGCCGCGGCCCCCGCGTTCGCCGAGCTGGCGCAGATCGCGCTGCGTCGGCTCACGGTGCCACCGCCGACGGTGGGCGAACCCGACGTAATCCTCGCGGCGCCGGGGGGCGGCGATGGCTGAGGGCCCCGCTCTGTCGGCGCTGCTGCGGCGGAGCCGGATCTCCCATCGGCTGCGAGTCCCCGCCGGCGTGCCGGAGAGCGACCCGCCGATCGCGGCGGTGTGCGAAGACTCCCGTGAGGTGACCGCCGGGGCGCTGTTCTGCTGCGTGCGGGGGCGGGCCCACGATGGCCACGACTTCGCCGCCGGGGCGGCGGCGGCCGGCGCCGCGGCGCTGATGGTCGAGCGGCCCCTCCCCGTGGCGCTGCCGCAGGCCGTAGTGCCGCAGGTGCCGGCGGCGCTGGGCCCCGTGGCCCTAGCGCAGGCAGGGTCGCCCCAGGAGCACCTGCAGATCGTGGGGGTGACGGGGACGAACGGCAAGACCACCGTCACGCATCTGCTGAGCGCCGTCCTCGGCGCGGGCGGCAGGCGATGCACCGCCGTCGGCTCCCTGGACGGGGGCCTCACCACGCCGCGCGCCACCGAGTTGGCGCAGCGGCTGGCGGGAGCGCGCCGCAGCGCAGCGGCGGCCGTGGCCCTCGAGGTCAGCTCGCACGGGCTGGCCCAGCGGAGGGTCGACGGACTGGCGTTCGCCGCGGCGGCCTTCACCAACCTCTCGCCGGAGCATCTTGACTACCACCGCGACATGGAGGGCTACTTCAGGGCCAAGCGGATGCTTTTCGAGGCGGACCGCACGGCGATCAGCGTGATCTGCACCGACGACCCCTGGGGCCGCCGCCTCGCCGCCGAGGCACACGGCGACGTGCGGGTCTGCTCGCTGGCCGACGCCGAGATATTGCAATCCTCGGCCCGGGGAAGCCGGTTCCGCTGGCAGGGCACGGAGATCTCCCTGCCCCTCGGCGGCGCGCACAACGTGGCCAACGCGGTCGTGGCGGCGACGGTCGCGCAGGCCCTCGGCGCCGAGGCGGCGGACGTCCGGTCGGGGCTCGAAGCGCCGCCGCGCCTGCCGGGACGTTTCGAGGTGGTGGCCGAGGAGCCCGCGCTGGTCGTCGTGGACTTCGCGCATTCTCCTGCAGCGTTGGAGC
The DNA here is from genome assembly GCA_026706565.1 of bacterium. GTDB lineage: Bacteria > Actinomycetota > Acidimicrobiia > Acidimicrobiales > CATQHL01 > VXNF01. Next base: position 8,125 of record JAPOYM010000106.1, on the reverse strand, counting down.
AGCTGCTGAGCGCCGGGCGAGACCTCGCCTCGGGGCGCGCTCGCCTGACCGTGGTCTTCGGCTGCGGCGGCGACCGGGACACGGCCAAGCGCGGGGCGATGGGCGCCGTCGCCTCGCGCTGCGCCGACAGAGTGATCATCACCTCCGACAACCCGCGGCGGGAGGACCCTGCGAGCATCGCCGGGGCGATCATGGCCGGCGCCGGCGCCGGCTCGGCGGAGATCGAGTTGGACCGTCGGCGGGCCATAGCGGCTGCGCTGGACGGCGCCCGCGCCGGCGACGTGATCGTCGTGGCCGGCAAAGGCCACGAGACCACGCAGACAATCGGCGATCGGGTCATCCCCTTCGACGACCGCGAGGTGGCGCGCCAACTCCTTGCCGCCGGCCGCGAGGTGTCGGCGCGGTGATCCGGCTGCTGCTCGCCGCCGCCATCGCCACCGTGGCGTCCCTAGCGGGCACACGGGTGCTGATAGCGCTGTTCAGGGCGCGCAACCTCACCCAGCCGATCCGCGACGACGGACCGGACACCCACGCCCGCAAGCACGGCACGCCCACCATGGGCGGCCTCGCCATCGTGGCGGGCGCCTGCGCCGGCTACGCGGGCAGCGACTTCATCTACGGCGGCATCTTCACCCGCACGGGGATCTTCGTGATGCTGGCCACCTTGGCCGCTACCTGCGTCGGGCTGCTGGACGACTGGCTGAAGGTCACCCGGGCAGACAGCAGGGGCCTCAGCAAGCGCGCCAAGATGCTGGGCCTGTGCGCGGTGGGCGCGGGCTTCGCCACGGTGACCGTGCTGGGGACCGACGTCAGCACGGAGCTGTCCTTCACCCGCGTCGGGAGCATCGGCTGGGACCTCGGCCCGGTGGGATGGGTGCTGTGGGCGGTCCTGATCGTCACCGGAACATCCAACGCGGTGAACTTCACCGACGGGTTGGACGGGCTGGCAGCGGGTTCGAGCATCTTCAACTTCGCGGCGTTCACCATCATCGGGTACTGGGCCTTCCGCCACGTCGACCTGTACCGGCTTCCGCACGCCTTGGACCTCGCCGTGGTCGGCGCGGCGATGCTGGGCGGCTGCGTCGGCTTCCTGTGGTGGAACGCCGCGCCGGCGCAGATCATCATGGGCGACACGGGCTCGCTGGCGGTCGGCACGGCCCTGGCCTGCCTCGCCCTCACCACCAACACGCATCTGTTGCTGCCCATCATGTGCGGTCTGTTCGTGATGGAAGCCCTCTCGGTGATCCTGCAGATCGGCGTGTTCAAATGGATGGACGGACGCCGGCTGTTCGCCATGGCGCCGCTGCACCATCACTTCGAGAAGCGCGGTTGGCACGAGACGTGGGTCATCGTGCGGTTCTGGCTGCTCGCCGGATTCGCCACCGCTGTGGCACTGGGCCTGTTCTATGCGGACTACTTCCCGCTGCTGGACTCACAGTCGGCGGGGGCCGCACCGTGACGACGCTGCCGGCCGGCCCGTTCCTGCTGTGGGGCATGGGGGCCACGAACCGCGCGGTGGCCGCGGCGCTGGCCGAGCGGGGCGGCGATGTAATCGCCATCGATGACGCCCCCTCGGCGCACTGCCTCGAAGCCTCAGCGGCGATGGGCGTGCCGCTGCGCGCCGCACCCGACGACGACGAGTCCCTCGCCGCGCTGATGCGTCGCTGCGGCGCCTTCCTGCCCACGCCGGGCCTGCCCGAGCGCCACCGGGCGATCCGGGCGGCGGCCCGAGCGGGCACCGCGACCATGAGCGAGTTCGACTTGGCCGCGCTCTGGGACGACCGGCCCGTCGTGGCGATCACCGGGACCAACGGCAAGACGACGGTCACGACGCTGGTGGCCGCGGCGCTGGCGCCGACCACAGCGGCGGTGGCCGCCGGCAACAACGAACTGCCCCTCGTCAGCGCCATTGCGGACCCGGCGCCCGCGCTCTTCGTGGTGGAGGCCTCCTCGTTCCGCCTGGGGCGGAGCCGGTCGTTCCGGCCGTGTGTGGCCGCCTGGCTGAACTTCGCTGCGGACCACCTCGACATTCACGCTTCAGTGGAGAGTTATGCCGAGGCGAAGGCGACGATCTGGCGGAACCTGGGCTCAGGGCAGGTCGCCGTGGTGAACGAGGCCGACCCGGTGGTGCGGGCCCGCCGCCCCGCTGCGGGCCGGACGGTGACCTTCGGGACGCCGGGAAGCGACGTGGCGGCGGTCGGCGGAACGCTGCGGGCCTGCGGCGAAGCAGTCATCGACATCGCCGAGATGCCGCGGCGCTTCCCGCACGACCTGCTGAACGCGGCGGCGGCGGCCGCCTGCGCTCTGGCCGCCGGGACCCCCCTCGAGGACCTTCGGGCCGCCTTGGCGGGGTTCGGCGGGCTGCCGCACCGGCTCGAACTGGTGGCCGAGACGGCGGCGAACCGCTGGTACAACGACTCGAAGGCGACCACCCCGTCGGCGGCGCTGGCCGCGGCTTCGGCGTTCGACTCGGTAGTGCTCATCGCCGGCGGGCGGAACAAGGGCCTCGACCTCAGCTGTCTCGCAGCCGCCCCGTCGGTGCGCGCCGTCGTCGCTGTCGGCGAGTCGGCGGCGGAGGTCAGCTCGGTCTTCGCGGGCCGGGCGCCTGTGGTCCGAGCCGAGGACATGGGCGCGGCGGTGGCCGCGGCCGGCGAGTTGGCGCTCGCGGGCGACGCCGTCCTCTTGGCGCCGGGCTGCGCCTCCTTCGACAGCTACGACTCCTACCGCCAGCGAGGCGAGCACTTCGCCGCTGTGGTGCGGGCCTCCCTCGGCGGGGAGAGACGATGAGCGAGGTGACTTCGGTCACCGCGGGCGGCCGCTCTGCCCGGCCGATGCTCCGGCCGCCGGCGGGCCGCCGCTCGGGGACCTTCGTGGGCCTCGTCGTGGTCGTGGCGATTCTCTGCGTCCTGGGCCTCGTCATGGTCCTCACGTCCTCCACGGTGACCTCCATAGACAGCGCCGGAACCGCCTTCCACCACGCGCGCCTGCAGGGGATGTGGCTGGCGATGGGGCTCGTAGCTGGCGTCGTGACCTTGCGGGTGGACTACCACCGCTGGCGCGCCCCGCTGCTCACGGGCGGGGCGGTCGCCGCGGTGCTCGCTGCGCTGGCGTTCCTGCTGTTCCCCTCGCCGCTGGTGATCACCGTGAACGGTTCGTCCCGCTGGGTGCGTCTGGCCGGATTCGTCGTGCAGCCGTCGGAGGCGGCGAAGCTGGCCCTCGTGCTGTTCGCAGCCTCGCTCCTGTCGCGTCGCTTCGACGACCTCAGCAGCATCAGGGCGGTCCTGCTGCCCCTCGCCGCGGTCTTCGGGGCCATGTCGGCGCTGATCCTCGCTCAGCCGAGCCTCGGCACGGTCGTGCTGCTCGCCGGGATCCTGTTCGTCATGCTGTTCATGGCGGGCATCCCCGCTCGCCAGCTGGCTTGGCTCATGGCGCTGGGGGGCGGGGCGATCCTGCTGTTCACCTTCCTGTTCAGCTATCGCCGGCAGCGCCTGGCGTCCTTCTTCGACCCCTGGTCGGACCCCTACGGCGTGGGCTATCAGATCGTGCAGGCGCAGGTTGGAATCGCCTCGGGGGGCCTCACCGGACTGGGGCCCGGGGGCGGGCGGGCGAGCCTGGCCTTCCTGCCCTACGCCCACACCGACTTCATCTACGTCGTCGTCGCGGAGGAACTGGGGCTCCTCGGCGCGGGCGTGGTCGTCGGGGCGTTCTTCTGCCTGGGCGCGCTGGGGGTCCGAGCCGTCCGCGACGCCCCGGACCCCTACGGGGCGTTCCTGGCGGCGGGGATCACCGGCTGGCTGGTGCTGCAGGCCTTCAGCAACATCGCGGTGGCTCAGGGCCTGCTGCCGACGATGGGGGTCCCGCTCCCGTTCATCTCCTACGGCGGTTCGAGCCTGGTCGTGAACCTCGCAGCGGCGGGGATCCTCATGAACGTGGCGCGCCAGGGCAGGTCGCGGTGAGCCGGCCTGAGGGCGCAGCGGCCCGCCCGCCCCTCTGGGCGGTGGTCGCCGGCGGGGGCACCGGCGGGCACCTCTACCCCGGGCTGGCGGTGGCCGAGGCCCTCGTGGACGGGGGCGTGAGCGCCGGGGCCATCCGCTTCGTCGTGAGCCGGCGCCCCCTGGACGCCGGCACCGTCGCCGCAGCCGGGTTCGCGGCCACCGCGATCTGCGCCCGCGGCGTGCAGCGCCGCCTGACCGTCGCCAACCTTGCTGCGGGCGCGGCCCTCGCCCGGGGCGTGTGGCAGTGCTGGGGCCTGCTGCGGCGCAGCGCCCCGCGGGTCGTGCTGGCGCAGGGCGGCTACGTGAGCGCGGCCTGCGCCCTGGCGGCGCGCCTCGCCGGCGTCCCCGTCGTGGTGCTGGAGGCCAACGCCGTGGCCGGCGCGGCGAACCGGCTGGCGGCGCGCTGGGCTGTCGCCTGCGCGGCGGCGTTCCCCAGCGTCGCCCTCGCCAATGTGGTCGTCACCGGGCTCCCGGTGCGGGCCGCCATCGCCGGGCGCGGTCCCTCGGGCGGCGACGAGGCGGGATGCGCCGACCGGCGCCGGCGGGCGCGCGATCGCCTCGGCATCGATCCCGGCCGGCGGCTCGTCCTGGTCGTCGGGGGCTCGCTGGGGTCGGCGCGGCTCAACGCGGCCGTCTCCGACGCCTGCGAGCGGCTCTCCGGCCGGGGCGATATCGCGGTGCGCCACGTCCTGGGCCCCGCGGCCGCGGCCAGCGAGGCCCGCAGCGGCTCAGAGGCGCTCGGTTACGAAGCCGTGGACTACGAGGAGGACATGCCGTCGGCTCTGGCCGCGGCGGACCTCGTCGTCAGCCGCGCCGGCGGCTCCGTCGTGGCCGAACTGGCGGCGGCGGGCCGCGCCGCGCTGCTCGTGCCCTTGGCGCAGGCCACCGGCGGCCACCAGAGTGCCAACGCCGCGGCCGTGGCCGACGCCGGCGGCGCCGTCGTGGTGGCCGAGGCGGAACTGGACGGCGAGCGTCTAGCCGCTGAGATCAGCGCCCTCCTGGCCGACCCGGAGAGGCTCGCCGCAATGGAGCGCGCCGCCGCGGCCAGCGCGCCGCCGCAGGCCGCCGAGCGGGTGGCCGACCTGCTCCGCAGCGCCGCCGGGGGGACGCCGTGAGAATAGACCTCGACCGCGTCGGGCACATCCACGTCGTCGGCATCGGCGGCGCCGGGATGAGCGCCATAGCGACCGTGCTGGCCGCTAGCGGGCACCTGGTCACCGGCTCGGACCTCAAGGTGTCCGCGGCGTTCGAGCGCCTCCGGGCGGGCGGGCTCGGCGTGGTCGTCGGGCACCGGGCCGAACACGTTACGGAGCCGTCGCTGCTGGGCGCCGAGGTTCCGCCGGGCGCCGTGGCGGACCTCGTGGCCCGCTCCAGCGCGGTGGGGGAGCGCAACGTCGAGGTCGCAGCGGCGCGCCGCGCCGGCATCCCCGTGTGCTCCCGCGCCGACATCCTGGCCGCCGTCTGCCGGCGCCGCCGAACCCTGGCGGTGGCCGGCACGCACGGCAAGACGACGACGGCCTCCATGCTCGGGCTGATCCTCGACGAAGCCGGCTGCCGGCCGTCGTTCATCGTCGGGGGCGATGTGAACGAGGTCGGCAGCGGCGCCGTGTGGGGATCGGGGGAGTGGCTGGTGGTCGAAGCCGACGAGAGCGACGGCACGTTCCTGCAGCTCGCCCCCGAGGCCGCAGCGGTCACGAGCGTCGAAGCCGACCACTTGGACCGCTACGGCTCCGTCGAGGGGCTGCACGGGGCGTTCGAGGAGTTCCTCGGCCCCGTCGAGGGGCTGCGCCTGGTCTGTGCCGACGATCCCTGGGGTAGCCGTTTCGCCGCTGCCCACGCCGACGCGGTCGGCTACGGATGGTCCGCCGGAGCGGCGTTGCGACTCTCGGACCTCGCAGCGACGCGGACCGGCGCAGAGTTCCGCCTGGAGCGCCGAGACGGCGACGCGGTGAGGGTCCGCCTGCCGGTTCCGGGGGCGCACAACGCCTTGAACGCCGCCGCGGCGGTGGCCTGCGCCGAACACTTGGGCGTCCCTCTGGCCCGCGCCGCGGAGATCCTGGCCCACTACGGCGGGGTCTCGCGCCGCTACGAGTTCCGAGGCGAAGCCGGCGGGGTCACCTTCGTGGACGACTACGCCCACCTCCCCGGAGAGATATCCGCTGTGTTGGCCGCGGCCAGGAGCGGCGGCTGGCGGCGGATCGTTTGCGTCTACCAGCCGCACCGCTACACCCGGACCGCGGCCCTGTGGCGCGAGTTCGGCGCCTCGTTCCGCGACGCCGACTTCGTCGCCCTGACCGACGTCTATGCCGCCGGCGAAGCGCCGCGGCCGGGTGTCAGCGGCAAGATGCTCGTCGACTCTCTGCTCGACGCCGAGCCCTACAAGCGGGTGGGGTGGTTCCCCCACCGCGGGGACCTGTCGCGGTACCTGGTGCGCGAGCTGCGCCCCGGCGACCTCTGCCTCACCCTCAACGCCGGCGACCTGACGACCCTGCCCGACGAGCTGATGGCCGAGCTGGCGTCGTGAACGGTCCTGGCATGCCGCGCGGGCGGCCCGACTGGGCGGGGCTTGCAGAGTCGCTCCGCTCCAAGATGCCTGACAGCACGGTCGCGCTCGGCGCGCCGCTCGGCGCCCTGACCACCTACCGTGTCGGCGGTCCCGCCACCCTGCTCGTCGAGGTCGGCTCGGAGCGAGACCTCCGGCGCCTCGCGGCCGAGACGGCATCGAAGGACTGGCCGATCCTCGTCGTCGGCCTCGGGTCGAACCTGCTCGTGGGCGACTCCGGCTTCGACGGTCTGGCGCTGCGCCTCGGCCCGGCGTTCGCGGTAGCCCGGATCGAGGCGCCCGTCGTCACGGCGGGCGGGGCCACACCCATGCCGGTGCTGGCCCGCCAGTGTGCAGCCGCCGCGCTCGGCGGATTCAGCTGGGCTGTCGGGGTGCCCGGCAGCGTCGGCGGCGCGGTCTGCATGAACGCCGGCGGACACGGCTCGGACATGCGCGAAGTGCTCCGGCGGGTGGAAGTGGCCGACTTGGCGACGGGACAGAGACATTGCCTCGGCCTCGAGGACCTGCTGCTCGGCTACCGGTCCTCCGTCCTGGAGTCATCTCAAGTTGTAGTTGAGGTTGAGCTGATGCTGCGCGCCGGCGACCGCGAGCACGAGGAGCGGCTCATCCGGGAGGTAGTCCGCTGGCGCCGCCGGAACCAGCCGGGGGGCGCCAATGCGGGGTCGGTGTTCATGAACCCTCCGGGCGACTTCGCGGGGCGGCTCGTGGAGGCGGCGGGCTGCAAGGGTCTGCGCCACGGCAGCGCCTCGGTCTCAGAGCTCCACGCCAACTTCATCGGGGCCGACCACGGGGGCGCCTCCGTGGACGTGCTCTCGCTCATGCGGGAGGTGGCCCGCCGAGTCGAGGCGCACAGCGGGGTCCGTTTGCATCCCGAGACCCGTCTCGTCGGGTTCGAGGAACCCTTCAGGAGCGACCCATGACCAGGAGCGACCCATGACCGCACCGGGCGTGGTTCACCCGCGCATCGCCCAGCGCCGCGCGGATGTAGTGGCCGCTGCCCGCACGGGCGAGCGCCGCCGGCGTCGCCTGCTGTGGAGCGGGTTGGCGGTCTCCTTCGTGTTGGTCTGCGGGTACCTGGCGACGCGCAGCGAACTGCTCGATGTGGAGCGCGTCACGGTAGAGCGCGTCACGGTCAGCGGCGCGGCGAGGACGCTGCCCGCAGAGATTCTGGATGCCGCCGGGATAGGCCGGGGGCAGCCGTTGGTCTGGCTCGACCTGGGGGCCGCCCGCGCCCGCGTCGCCCGCCTGCCTTGGGTGAAGGACGTCTACTCGGTCCGAGGCTGGGACGGCAGCGTGACGTTCAGGGTCTCCGAACGAGTCCCCGTGGCTGCGGTGGCGATGCCCGGCGGCTGGGCGCTCACCGGCGCCGGGGGCAGGGTCTTGGAGTTCGTGCCCACGCTCTCAGACGACCTCTCAGACAACCTTTCAGACGACCTTTTAGACGACACTGTGCCGGTCGTCGGCCTGGGTGTGGTGGAGGCGGCGCCCGGCGATTGGCTGGCCGACTCCCAACTCGGCGCGATAGCCGTAGCCGGGGCGCTGTATGAGCCGATCCGATCAGCCGTGC